>CACPPU010000001.1:0-495394 GCA_902635945.1 uncultured Candidatus Actinomarina sp.
TAGCAAAAAAACTTAATTATTCTGAAAATTACATAAAGAATCTTACAAAAGAACTCTTTGAAAAAAAGTACCTTCTTAAAAACACCAAGGGTGTTCCAGGTGGTGTATTTAGTAAAAAAACTTTAAAGTATTTTAATTCTCTGTAACTTCTACTGTGCTAATTACAACATCTGTTGTTGGTTTGTCAGCTGAATCTGTTTCAACAGATGCTATTTTATCGATGATATCAAATCCATCTACTACTTTTCCGAATATTGTATAGCTATATGGAAGTGGATAATCTTGATGCATAATAAAGAATTGACTCCCATTTGTGTTCGGGCCTCTATTAGCCATAGCTAATATACCTTTTTCATATGGTCTTTGATTATTTAACTCATCTTCAAATTCATATCCTGGATATTTTCCATAATCACCGTGACCAGTCCCAGATGGATCACCACCTTGGATCATAAATCCAGAAATAACTCTATGAAATATAACATTGTCATAATATCCATCTTTTGAAAGTGAAATAAAATTATTAACTGTCATTGGTGCATCATCTGTAAAAAACTCTACAGTCATTTCACCTAAATTTGTTTTGATAACAGCTGTGTAGCTACTATCAGTATTTATATTCATTTCAGGTTGCTTATCATAGACTTTATCTGACATTTCTACTCCTATTGTTGTTGTTGTTTCAATTTGTACTTCAGTTTCTTCAATATTATCTTCATTACCTGAAGAACAAAAACTTAGAAGCAAAAATAGTACAACAAATTTTTTCATTTTATCTTACTTAATCTTACTTTAGACACTGCACAAAGTTTTTCATCATGGTACATTTTACATTCCCACAATTGATACGATCTACCAATTTTTATTGGTTCAGCAATACAATATATCTCACCATCTTGAACGCTTGATAAAAAGTCGGTGTTGTTGTTTACTCCAACAAAAGTTCCTTTGCCTAAAAAGTTTGCTCCATAGGAACATATTGTTTCAGCTAATGTTGAATACAACCCTCCATGAACAAGACCCATTGGTTGTTTGTGATAATTTTTAACATTTATTTTGGACTTTACATAATTTTCTTTAATTTCAATCATTTCGTGTCCAAGATAATTATCTAAATTATCACCTTCGAAATTTGTAAATTTACTCATCGTATACGCTTCTTAATCTTGTTTCCCCTTCATTGTTAATGAACCACCAGTAACCAGTGATAAATGTTATAAGTGTAAGAAGTATTATAAACATAAAATAATAAATGCTATTTAGAGCCGTAAAAATATTGTACATTCCATATAAATATAAAAATATTCCATAAAAGGTAATAAAAAGTGTTACAAAACTAAACCATGAAAAATCTTTTCCAAGTTTGGCTACGACTATTTTTTTATCTTGAATCGGAAAAAAGTATTTGTTTTCTAGTTTATGCGTAATATATGCATCTCTGTTTAAGGTATTATTTATCTTCTTTTCTAAATATTCCGAGTAATTCCTAGAAAATATTAAATAATATGCATGAAATGCAAGAATTACACTACCAAATAACGCTATTAAAGGCAATAAATACAATGTTTTATCACTATTAAACGAGATAATTAAAGAAATTAAACCTATTACGAAAAAATATCTTACATCATTTAGAAATTGTAAATGATAAAACCTATTCATACTTCTCATTCTCTTTAGTTGATTTTCTAACAGTTTTATTTCATTCACTTAGTAAAGTGTATTTAGTTTATGTTTAATAAAAAATCATTTTTAATATTTTTAATCCTCTTATTTTTTGTTAGTGTATTTAACTTATTCAGTGATGTGACACTTGAATATGTGGGCATTTCATTAGATCTTTATAAAGAATTTGAAATCAGTTGTGGAACAGTCATTGAAATCATAACAAACATAGGAAATGCTGATTTTATGGATTCACTCGGGGTTAATCGCAGATCTTGTATAGGGTCTGCTTTTGTAAAAATACTTAATTTTATAAGTACAACATTATTTTTATTATTAACAGCATATATCGGTTTAAGGTATTTTAAAAAAATTGATTCAAGAGAAGACCTAAGTGATTTAATCTCTATTTTAAAAAGACGTAATTCCAAATAGGTATAATTAATTTATGAAAATTGGAGCTTTTGTACCTCAGGGATGGAGAATGGATTTAAATGGTATTCCGATTGAAGAGCAGTGGAATACTATTATTAACAGTGCCAAAAATATTGAAAATCTAAATTACGAATCAATCTGGGTATACGATCACTTTCATACTGTTCCGCAACCGACACAAGATCCAACTTATGAATGTTGGACATTAATGTCTGCTCTATCACAAACAACTTCTAGAGTTCGTCTAGGTCAAATGTGTACTTGTAACTCATATAGAAATCCATCATATCTGACAAAGGTTGCATCAAATATAGACGTAATGTCTGGAGGAAGACTTGAGTATGCGATTGGAGCCGGTTGGTATGATCACGAGTATAAGGCATATGGATATGAATATCCGTCTGCTGGTGTCAGATTAGAAATGTTAGAAGAATCTCTTATTATTTATAAACTTATGACAACTGAAGACGAACCAGTCTTTAAAGGAACTTATTATGAAATTGATGGTGCAATTAATCAACCTAAACCATTACAAAAGCCATACCCACCGCTTTGGGTTTGTGGAGGTGGTGAAAAAGTTACTTTAAAACTTTTAGCTCGATATGGTGATTACGGAAACTGGGATGTTGATGTTGAAGGTTTTAAACACAAATCTAAAATATTACAAGAACACTGTACAAATGAGAATAGAGATTTTAACGAAATAGGTAGGACTCTTCATACCAATGTTGTTATTGGTAAAGATAAAAATGATTTAGATATCAAAATTTCTAAATTAGCTGAATATACAAATATACCTAAAGAGTATTACTATGACAGACCACTTATTGGCACCAAGGATGAGGTTTTTAAAACTTTTAAACAGTATGAAGATGAAGGTTGTACTTATTTAATTGCATACATTCCAGATATCGTATGGGGTGATACTTTAAATATTCTTTCTGAATTAATAGAGTCCTAAAAAAACGGAAGCCCCCAAAAAGAGGGCTTCCCAACAGGGCTGCGTATCACACTTAATTGAAACGCACTCTTAATATACCATTTTTGTTATGCAAAAGTAAAGTTAATTGTCAAAAGTAGGTAAAAAAGTGTTAGGAACTAAGGAAATCCAGGGTTTTCCCTTCGGAATATATAAAGTATTACCATTTGAATCAACAATATGAAAAGGATCTAGATTAGAACCACGCTTCCATTTAGCATCGAGCATTTTTCCACCATGCATAATAATTGCTCTTCCCTCACCAACAGTTTTTACAGATGGTAGTTGAAGTGGGTGGATATAGGGTTCACAAAGTAAGGCTATAACTGTTGGAAATGCAATCTGACCTGTAGTGCCATTTTGATTTATCCAATTATGAATGTTACCTGATGAAGAACCTTTGTATGCATCGTAATATGTTCTGACATAACTGCTTCCGTTCCATGACCAGGTAGTAGATGTTTGAGAAGAAAATTTTAATGTTATATTTTTACCATTTGCCCATGAATTTATATTAGGATCTCCCCATGGAAATAGCGGTTGTGGATTATTTGATTTTTTATAACCTTTAGAGATTGCAATATTTTTTAATTTGAAAGTATCAGCATATAAATTATGTGGAGCTTTACGAGATGATATACGAAAATATTCAGGACGTCTATCCGTAATTACAGGTACACCCATATCTAATATTTCAGGTATAAGACCTCCTGTAGCACCACTAGCTACGAGAACTCCATCAAGAGGCCTTAGAACAGTAGGATCTGTCGGCCTAGCAGATCTAATTGGTCCATGATAAGTCGTATCAGACTCATAAAAAATATTTATAAACCTTGTCATACCACCTTCAACTAAAACTTCTACAACAGCGTCAGCATTTTGAGGACCAGACTGTGGTCTTGCACGAACATTATTATCATTTTTAATTCCAATAACTATTTTATTATTAGCACCGGAAGGCATGATCATGCCGTTTACAGGTGAGTTGATACCGTCTGTATAATTTTGTGTTTTAACTCTTCCAATAGTCACATAAGTTTTTTCTTTCTCTAAAGACCATCTATCTGCAAGGTACGCATCTAATTCTTGTTGTGAATTTACTTGGGCTGTTTTTCCAAACCGATAGACAAATACTGGCTTAAAACAAGGATCAGGTATCCAAATACCATTTACATCTACATATCCAACTATACAAGTTTTAGAAGGATCATAATTTCTAAGGTCTAAAGCAGATGATTGGCTTACAGTTTCAGTGTTGGATGAAGTAGGTTCAGTAACAGATGAAGTAGTTTCAGTAGTTACATAACTTTCTTCTCCCTTTTCTAAGGCAGATTTAGTTAATGGTCCTAAAACACCGTCTGATACCAAACCTGCTTTAGATTGAAACGATTTTATGGCTCTTTTAGTTCCGGGTCCATTAATACCGTCTACTGATGATGTGTACAATCCTAAGTCTTTCAAAATTGTTTGAGCGTTGTATATTTCTTGAGAATAGTTTGGCTTAACATTCTGACCTTGTTCAACTGAATTATTAGAGTTGGTTGATATGTTTTTAATAATTAAGTTTTTTTTAAGAAATAAATTACATGTTTGAGACCCAACTATGCCATCTGCATCAATATTGTTGTTTGATTGAAATTTAATTAATGCATTTTTAGATATAGTACCAAATTGTCCATCAATTTTTCCTTCATAATATCCATAAGACTTTAAAACTACCTGAAGCATTATGTCAGACCTAACTGGGTGAAATGTATTGAATTCAGAGCAATTATCTATATTATTGCTGGGAAAAAGAGTTAATGAGAAAATTAACCCTGTTAATAAATTATTCATTAATTAATACTAGTTATTTATTGTGACTTCGCCTTCATTTGGTAAAACATGAACCCACTGTGAACTTGGTGGCACTTCTATTTCTATTCCATTCATATCTGAAATTACAAATGGTTCAGAGATATCTCCCCTTCTCCATGTACCTTCAACATAGGATCCATTATTAAACACATAAGCAGTACCTACACCAACTGTAAGTACACTCGGTAATGTAGTTGCAGGATCTTTGTATAGAGGTCCCTGGAGAACTACTATTGTTTCAGCTTGAAGAATATCTGTATTTCCTTCTTGAGTTAAATAATTATGAGCTACGGCTTCATTGTTGTCGGAATATGAATCAATAATAAATCGTGAATATTTATCGTTATCAAGTTTCCAAATAACTGTTGTAAATTCTGAATACTTTACTGTTATTTTATTTGCACCAGTAGACCAATTGTTTTGATCTAATCCGAATCTATATAAAGGCTGTGGTCCTGGTTGAAGAAAATAAAATCCTCTATCATCTATTTTTTGACGAACTAACTCTGTATCAGCATACAGATTATGAGGTGCATTTCTAGAAGAGATTCTGAACATTGTGGGTGATGATTGTTCCTCTAAAACAGGAACGCCTAATTCTCTAATAGAAGGTATCAAGCCTGCAGTAGCACCGGATACAACTAGAGTCCCACCATAGGGTCTAACCATTGTTGGATCAGTAGGTCTTGCTGATCTTATTGGTCCTAAATATTTTGATGTATTGTCCAAAAAGAATGCAAGGAAACGTGTCATACCACCTTCAACTAATATTTCGTGTACTGCATCAGCCTCTTGCAATCCAGATTGAGGACGTGCATTTATATTATTGTCAATCTTAAAAGCAATTACTCTTCGTGGTCTTTTAAGCCAAGTCTCAGCTGGTAATTCTTTGCCTGTGAATGGTGACATTTTTTCAACGTCAAATTTATATGCAATAACAGCTTGAGTAGTTGTTGTTGAATCACTTGAATCAATTGAATTAGTAGTTGTAACATCAGTAAGAGTTGTTGATGTAGTTTCAGATAATTCTGAATCGTCTGATGACGCACCGCATGCAACCAGAGATAGTACAAGTACAACTAAAAAAACTTTTTTCATATTTTTATATTAGTGTTGAAAAAATTAATTTAATTAAATTTATTTTTGAATTTGTAGCCTGATAATAAGTTAAATTTTTAAAAATTCTGTGAGCTTTTTTATTTGTAACAAACCAAGGAGGATCAATTATTGGAGATAATCTAAATTTAGAATAAACAACTCCTTTTTGTGGGGATTCAAAAAGTAATGAATTATGAACATATCCTTGACCACTCTGAATATCATTGTCTTTGTTCCCTGGATACCCACCCCAAGGCATTGTAGGTATTACAAAACCAAGTGCTGACCATTCATTAATAGCTACTGTGCCATATTTAAGTTCATCGACATATTTATCAAGTATTTCTTGGTTTGTTTTCTTTTTATGATTCTTTATTAAAACTGTGACACCTAAATTACCCCATAATTCATTATTAACATATTCGATAGACTTTACGGCAAAATCTTCATAACTTGTGTATGATATTTCTTTAAAATATAATGCCGTAGACCAAACTTCTTTGTTTGCATATTCTTTTTCTAGTTCTAAATCACTAACTAGAAATGGTGTATTGCAGGAAAGTTCATTAATTTGGTCATAATTATCTGTTTCAATTAATTCATTCAGATTTTCAGATGCACCAGGATAATATGAAGTTGTATCACCTACTTTTTTAAGGTAAAAAATAATTTCATCTTTTAGTTTTTGAGTATGTTTCCAGTCTTTAGGTAAAACAATCACTTGAGCGGCTATACAGTTAAAACCTGAATTATTAAGTTTTGCAGTTACAATTTTTTTTGCTTGATGTTTGAGTTCAGAACGTGACCAATTACCAGGATGTACAATAATAGGAGTTACATTACCTAGTTCTGAAGTGATAGGTTTTTTGTTTATTTTAGGTAATGTTTTTAAGGAACGTTCTTTATCATTAAGGATTCTTCCATAGACAATATTTTCATATGTATAATTTGAACCAGTCAAATGTGTTTGATGAAATCCATCATGTTGGGTTAAATATTTTGATGCTTCCATATCACCTTCTGTGACGATCATATACCCCCTTGATATAAAAGGTTCAAATACTTGTGTAAAGATTGGTAATAAATAATCATTAACAGGGTTGAGCTTTAAGTAAATAACAGACTTGTATGCAATCATATGAAATAAAGCATCAAGAAATGGAATTGAGGAAACGTTACCAGCTCCTAAGACAAGAGTTATTCTTGGTTTATTGTTTTTAAATCTATTAGCAAAACCTCTATATTCATTTATCTGATCAAAATTTAAATTTTTTCCAAACCTAACCTCACCTTCTAAGAAAGGAAACAGAAGCTTTTCAATATTTTTTGTTGGAAATGCTTTATAGCTCTTTTTTGAATCATCATATTTTGATTTATCCAGACCATCTTCATTCATAAGAGTATCTTTAAAATATTGTATGGCGTAGATACAAGCAAATGGACCACCTATCCACTCTTCACCTTCTTTTGATTTATTTAGGATTCCTTTTTTTTCAGATGCAAGCGTTGCCCAAAAGTATGAAATAGTTTTAATATTATCAATCGTTTGATCAAGCATATTGATAAGGTTTGCTTTATCAAGATTTAAAAATTCAGAAGAGTTGACTCTTAATTTACTTATGTTTCTATCTATATCAATCTTCGATGGATTCATATATACATATTATTCAGTTAATTCAAGAAGTTCAAAATCTCCCCAATTAACTGTTAAATGTTTAGCAGGAATAAGCTCATTTGGCCTTCCAACTGGTAAATTTTTAGGGTATTCCTCAAGTGAAACATCTTCACCTTGCAGTTCATCGATAATGGCTTTAAGTGTTTCTGCTAAATCATCAAGAGTATCTACCGTTTGAGTTTCTGTAGGTTCAAACATAAGAGCCTCTTCAATGATAAGAGGAAAATATATAGTTGGAGAATGAAAACCTTTGTCTAGTAAAGCTTTTCCAACATCATATGCTTTTATTTTATGAGATTTCTTAAGGTCTTTAACTGTTGCTACAAATTCATGCATGCATGGTTCGTTATAAGCAAGAGGTATAACTTTAGAAATGACAGAACTTAAATACCTTGCATTGAGAACAGCATAAGATCCAAGTGTATCTAAACCTTCTTTACCTAATAATTTCATATAAACAAGAGCTCGTAATGCTACTAAGAAATTACCGTGATATCCGTGCATGCGACCTATTGACAGTTTTGGCATATACCACTCATAACTATTTTCATTCTTTTCAACAATTGGACCTGGTAAATATTCTTTCAAGAAAGCTTTTACAGCTACAGGACCTGAACCTGGACCACCACCGCCATGAGGTGTTGCGAAAGTTTTATGAAGATTTGAATGGACGATATCAAAGCCCATGTCCCCTGGTCTGCATACTCCAACGATTGCATTTAAGTTTGCTCCGTCATAATAAACTAACCCACCATTCTCATGAATAATATTTGATATCTCCATAATGTTTTCTTCAAACAAACCACCTGTATTTGGATTCGTCAACATTAATCCTGCAGTATTTTCATTTACTAAATTTTTAAGGTCGTCGATATTCACCATACCTCTAACATCTGTTGATACTTCTACCACATTAAAACCTGCCATCTTTGCAGAAGCCGGATTAGTACCATGGGCTGAATCTGGAACGATAATATCTGTTTTGCTAGTTAAATTATTTTCTTCTAAGTATTTTTTAATTATTAATAATCCTGTTAACTCTCCAGATGCGCCTGCTGGTGGTTGAAAAGTAGCATTATCCATTCCAGTGATTTCAATTAAAAATTTCTCTAATTCATGAAGTACTTCTAAGTTGCCTTGTGTAAATGCAGAAGGTGTAGAAGGATGAGAATTAGCAAAGGTGTTTAACCCAGCTACATAATCAGCAAATCTAGGATTATACTTCATGGTGCAAGATCCAAGTGGATAAAATCCTACATCGACAGCGAAATTTCTATGAGCAAGTCTTGAATAGTGCATTACTAAATCATGCTCTGAAACCTCTGGAAGACTTGGTTTATCATTTCTAATTGCTGAATTGTTTATTTCAGTTACTGGAACATCCAATTTAGGAAATCTCGAAGCTCTACGACCAGGTTTGGACAACTGATTAATTGTAGGTTCAGGAGCACCGCCTACTAAAGGTAATGAACTAGCGTTACCACCACTATGCATTATCAACCTCCATTAAAGACTCTACGTAATTATCTATTTGGGCCTTGGTTCTCTTTTCGGTTACTGCAACTAAAATTTGATTATCATCATATTTAATACCAGCTAAATATCCTTTAGATCCCATCTCAAGTATTACATCTTCGGCAGATCTTTTAGTTTCTACTAAAAATTCTCTTAAAGAGGAAGAGTGGTTTAAAACATTGAAATTGTTATCAGTTAATAATTGTTTCATATATGAAGCTTTTTGAATAGCTTGATATCCAATTTCATAAAGGCCTTCAGGTCCTAACCATGATAGGTGTATTGTTGAACCAACAGCATTTAATGTTTGATTTGTGCAAATATTTGATGAGGCTTTTTCACGTCTAATGTCTTGTTCACGAGCTCTTAATGTCATAACATAAGTTTTGGTATTATTCGAATCTCTAGATTCACCAATTATTCTCCCTGGAACAAGTCTTGCTAATTCTTTTCTAGTTGCGAACCAACCAACAGTTGGCCCACCAAATGATAGCGGTGATCCCATTGACTGGCCTTCAGCTACAACAATATCAAATCCCATTGATCCAGGAGATTTTAAAATACCAAGCATAGATGGGTCCGCATAACATATTGTAATTACGCCTGCTGCTTTTGCGTTTTGAACTATTGACGTTAAATCCTGTGCAGAACCTTCATAATGAGGTAATGAAACAACAAATGCTGCATCATCCTGTGAAAAAACATAATCTTCTGGAAATAAATAATCCACAAGATCTACGTAATTAACATTAAATTTATTCCTGTCTACAAGAGTGTTAACAACTTCCTTGGTATTGGGATTAAAACCACTGGAGATAACAACATTGTCTCTTTTCGTTTTATTGATAGCTACTGAAATTGCTTCTGCAACAGATGTTGCGCCATCGTAAAGAGATGCGTTTGCAAGTTCCATGTCTGTTAAATCACAGATAAGTGATTGATACTCAAATAGTACCTGAAGTATTCCTTGTGAGATCTCAGCTTGATAGGGTGTATAGGATGTCATAAACTCTGGACGCATTGTTAACGATTTAACTGTTTGTGGTAGATATACGTCGTAATGTCCTCCTCCAGCAAAACAAATTAGATTCTGTGTATTTTTGGATTCTAAATTCTCAAAATCACTTATAGATTCAAGCTCAGAGAGTGATGGCGGAACATTTAAGCCATCATTTAGTTTTAATGTCTCAGGAATATGAGTAAATAAATCATCTAATGAACTTATAGAAAGTTCTTCGAACATTTTCTTTAAATCGATTTCAGAATGTGGTACAAACATTAACTTAAAAACCTCTTATATAACAAATTTCCTTCTATTAAATTACCACGAATATCAAACTCTACTAAATCGTCAGCAGGATTACTTTTGAATAATACAAAGCCAATTGGGTAGCCTAATATTGGCGAAATATTGCCAGAAGTTACAATACCTTCTACACCATCAGATGTACAAATTGTTCCAGTACGGGCTATCTGTTTAGCATTCAATTTGAATCTTTTGAGGTGTTTGTGTTCTTTGGATTCAATTTGTTGATCGATTACATCTTTTCCTAGATAGTCATCTTTATTGGTTACCGTCCACTTAAGTCCTGCTTCAATTGGTGAAATATCATCAGTTAATTCAAACCCATATAGAGGTAAAGACGCTTCGAGTCTTAATGTATCTCTTGAGCCTAAACCACAAGGTTTAACACCTTTAGCCTCCAATTCAGATATAAAAGCTAATGTATCGTTAGTGTCAAGCATAACCTCAATACCATCCTCACCCGTATAGCCTGTTCTCGCATATACATATTTTCCTTCTTTTGAAGTTGAGAATTTATCAGGAACAGACATAATATTGCTAACAATATCTATCGCGTTCTTACCCTGAACAGCTATTAAATCTGTAGAAGACGTAAGATCTTCATAGTTAATTGAATGAATATCTAGATGAGTCTTAATTTTGTTGGTATTACTTGCATTGCAAATAAGTATTAAATCATCTTCAAATTTCCAAAATATAACATCATCTATGGCAGTTCCTTCTTCAGATGTAAAAATAGAATATAGTGCTTTTGTATTACTTATGTTTTTAAGATCAGAACAAATTAAATAATTAATTTCTTCTATTTGGGAATAATTTAAACGAAGTCTACCCATATGAGACACGTCAAAATATCCTGCCGACTCTCTTACGTAATGATGTTCTTTTAATGTTCCATCATAAGAGAATGGCATAGACCAACCAGCAAAATCTATTACCTTTGCATTTTTACTTAAATGAAAATCGTAAAGAGAGGTGGTTTTACTTTCTGACATTAAGAAATAAATGATTCATACTGCTGGTACGACATACCAGAATCATCCATTTCTTTAATTTCAGCTTTAACCATCCAGCCTTCACCTACTGGATCATTATTGATTAGTTCTGGTTCAGTTTCTAAAGTAGAATTTACTTCAGTTATAACACAATTCATAGGTGCATATGCTTCTGCAACAGTTTTAGTTGCTTCAACTTCAACGATAGGATCACCTTTACTAAATTCTTGACCTACCTCAGGTAATGTAACAAAGACTATATCTCCCAACTCACCCTGTGCGTAGTCAGAGATTCCAACAGTTACATTATCGCCATCAACTATGTACCATTCATGTGTTTCAAGGTATTTTGTTTCTGACATTGCTCCCCCTTTAATTATCTTGGCTTTACAGTAGATAGACCGCCATCAACATGTATGGTCTGACCTGTGACCCATTTAGCATCTTGGCTTAATAACCACTTTATAACAGGAAGTATATCATCTGTATTTCCAATTTTCGAAATAGGATGCATGTTTTTAGAAACTTCTCTTGCGGCTTCAGATGAAAGTATTTTTTCTGACATATTCGAGTCCATAATACTTGGAGCAATAACATTTACCCTTAAATTGTCTTTTGCATAAGTAGCAGCAGCTGATCTAGCAAATCCTTCAATACCTGATTTTGCGGCTGAAATTGCCTCATGGTTAGATAAACCTTTTGATCCGGCTACTGATGAGAAAAATATAGCTGATCCATTTTTCATTCTTCTAGCAAAGCTTGCCAACAAATAATATGAAGAAAATAAATTTGTTGTTATGACATCATTAAATTCTTCGATAGTAGTTCCATGTAATGGTTTTATCAATATTGATCCAATACAATTTACCAATCCTTTTATTTCAGTTTCTGAATCAATGATTTTTGCAAACTCTCTTGGTTCTACAGTATTGTTTAGGTCGATTACTTGATAATCTGCGTTTATTGCCGAAGCTTGTTCTTTTAATTTGGTTTCGTCTCTACCAATCAGAAATAACTCATTTTCTTTAGATAAAGCATCAACAATAGCTGTTCCTAATGTCCCAGTAGATCCTGCAATTATGTACATAGCTATATATTAAGTTTTAATGTTTAATTTGATAAATTATTTGTTTTAGAAATATTGCCAAACCAATAAGCAGAATTATGAGGTCTACGAGAATAATCATTTTTATCTACTTCTACTAAACCAAAATTCATTTTGTATCCAAGATCCCATTCAAAATTATCAAGAACTGACCAATAAAGATAGCCCATTACTTTTCCATTTTCTGTAATGTAGTCGTGAATATCAGTTAATACATCAGTGACGAATTCTATTCTTTCCTCATCGTCATCGGTTGCTATACCATTTTCTGTTATGAAAATATCTTTATCAGGAAACACTGAATGAATTCTATGGAGGTTATATAAAATTGCCTGCGGTCTGTATTCGTAACCCATTTTTGTTGTTCTTATTCCATCAGGTTCATATTCATGTCTTCCAGAAAATGTATCTCGAAATCTCGGAAAAACATATGCCCTGAGGAATGGAATTTTGATTTGAATCCAAGATAATGCTTTAAATAAGATGTTTGGACTTGTTCTTCTAATGCTATATGTCTGTAAAGCTATAAAATCATCTTCGTCAGACGCATATAAAAACTTATCTTCCATGTGATATTTTATATATTCTTTTAATGTACTCTTGTCATCATCTTCCCACTCATGGAGTGCGTGAGTCATACCAACTTTTGCTGAAGGATTATGTTCTTTAATTTTTTTCATTGAAAGTTTATGGGCAGAAATAATGTTTTCAGATGCTTTAATAAATACTTTTTCATTTTGTACGCCAGGTGGAAATTTCTTTTTAGATAGATAACCAAACATTGAAAAAATTCCTGGTTCATTAATGGTATTAAAAATCTCTATTTCCTTTGGAAGGTGTTGCATCATTACGTCTACATAATTAACAAACGCTGTTGTTGTTTTTTCAGATGCCCACAACCCATCATCCATTAACCATTCAGGTGTAGTGAAATGATGGAATGTAACTATAGGAGTAATATTTTTTTCTAATAAAAGTTTTGCTTTATCTACGTAATGATTAATTTCATTTAAATCGTATTCACCTACTTGTGGCTCTACTCTGCTCCATTCAATTGAAAATCGGAATGCTCTTATCCCTAGATCAACTAATAGATCTATATCTTCTTTATAAAGCTCATAATGCTTGCAAGCCTCGTTACATGGTTCTGCACAAACTGAATTATCTTTATTCTCCCAATGAGTCCAATCATTGTTATAAATTCCACCTTCAACTTGATATGAAGCAAGGGCTGTACCGAAAATAAAATTATCTGGAAATTTCTTATTTGTCATATAAATAAATTACATAGGTTATGTAAATATATAACACTTGCAGGAGAAATCTTATGAAGTGCTGTTGATTGCTCCAGTAGTTTCTACCATATGGAAGGTTGTATATCCATACATATAGATTTGCTCCATATAAAAGAACAAGAAGAACAATCATTGCTAAAGCAGCTTCTTTTCTATATTTTGTTAAAAGTAAAAGCGGAATAATGATTTCAAGTATTCCGGTAAATTGATGTACAACTCGAGGGAACGGAATAAAACTAGGAACTATTGCATCGTAAAATTGTGGATTTAAAAAATGATTCAATCCAGCTCCAATAAAGAAGAGAACATAAACGTAAATTAATACTTTTGTTATGTCCACTGTTTTGATTTATTAATAGCTTTATTCCATTTATTTAAATAGTGCTCTCGTTGTTTACTATCCATATTTGGATTCCAAGTTTTTGATTGTGAAATAAATGAATTCATATTTTCTAAAGGAAGATTATTAATAAAAAGAAAAGCTGCAGCACCTGCACCTAAAGCAGTAATCTCATTAATGTTTTGTGAAGTCACTTTTTTATCAAAAATATCAGATTGAAATTGCATGAGAAGATTATTAACAACCATACCGCCATCTACATTTACAGTATCAAATGTTGTTCCGATGTCTTTCTCCATAGATTCAAGTAATTCATTAGATTGATATGCAACTGACTCTAAAACAGCTCTTGCAATATGTGATTTATTTGAAAATCTTGATAATCCAACTAGAACACCCCTAGCAGTCTCATCCCAGTGAGGAGAAAACAATCCTGAAAATGCTGGCACAAAATATACATCACCATTATCTTTTACACTCATAGCAAGCGATTCAATATCTTCACTATTCTCAATAATATTTAAGTTGTCCCTAAGCCATTGAACTGCGGCGCCTGCTATTGATACAGATCCTTCTAATGCGTATTGTGGATTTTCTCCATCTTTTTGATAAGCAACTGTACTAAGTAAGCCATTGTTGGAATGTACAATTTTGTTTCCAGTGTTAGTTAATGCAAAACAACCAGTTCCATATGTATTTTTTACGTCACCAGAGTTAATACAGTTTTGACCAAATAGTGCTGCTTGTTGATCCCCAAGTACTGAAGTCAATGGAACATTTTTTAATAAGTCTGAATTAGTTCCGAAATTATAAAGAGATGGTTTTATCTCTGGCAGTGAACTCTCTGGAATATCTAACGTCATTAATATGTCATTCATCCAGTTCAATGTTTCCAAATCCATTAATAATGTTCTGCTTGCATTTGTTACATCTGTTACGTGTTCTCCGGTAAGTTTAAAGAGCAACCAACTATCGATTGTTCCAAAGGATAGATCATTATCTTCACGTGCTTGTTTTACTTCGTCAACATTTCTCAATAACCATAAAATTTTGGATAATGAAAAATATGTAGCAATTGGTAATCCTGTCTTATTAAATGATTCCTCTAATTCAGATAAACCTTTAAGTTCATCACAAATGTTTTGTGTTCTAGTGTCTTGCCAGACTAATGCATTATGTAGCGGCTCTGCTGTTGATTTTCTCCAAGCTAATGTAGTTTCTCTTTGATTTGTAATACCAATGCTATCTAACTGATCAATAGAAAACTCTTTGTCTACTTCCTTAATACAATTAAGAACTGAATCCCATATTTCATTAGGATCATGTTCGACAGAGACCTCATCAGGAAGGTACTGGGTAAATTCTTGTTGGTGTTGCTTTACTATTAAGCCAGTTTCATCAAAAACTATAAATCTTGAACTTGTTGTTCCCTGATCAATAGCTCCGAAATATTTCATAGCATTTATTTTAAATTTAATAATTTAATTGTGTCCAATAAAAGAATTTATATTCCGTTTTGAGAACCAAAAGGACCAATAATAGTTCCCATGATAAACCCATAGGTGAATCCATAAAAGAAACCAATTTTAAGATATTTTATAGTTTCATTTCTAAATCGAAGCTTACCGTCATCCTCGAAACGAAACTTATATCTATATTTGTCTGAAAATGTATGTCTTACAACTGGATAGAGATAAAAAATAAACCCAATACCAATACCTGATAAGATACCTTCTATAAGTCTTGATAGAGCTTCTTCTAACATTCTTTCAATTTAGTGACGTTGCTAAATTATCGAGATAAAATAAGGTGACTTATTATGGACTATCTATACGACGATACAACTGTTTATATAATTTTATTTATTGTCGCCTTTTTTGCTTCTTTAATTGATTCAATCGCAGGAGGTGGAGGTTTATTGACAACTCCCTCAATGCTTCTTGTTGGAATGCCGCCCCTAAATGTTTTAGCAACTAATAAATTTCAATCTTGTTTTGGTACATTTACATCTACGTTTAATTATTACAAAAATGGACTACTGGTAGAGAAGAAGAGAGTTCTATATTTTGTTTTAGCATTCATAGGATCTTCCATAGGTACATTACTTGTTAGTAGAATTTCAAATGAAACACTGGAATCAGTCATACCAATTTTATTAATTAGTGCTGCAATATTCTTTATCACAAACAAAGGTCCATCAGGAGTAAAACAAAATGAGAAATTGCTTATCATTTTTAATTTAGTTGTATTTGCTATTGGATTTTATGATGGATTTTTTGGTCCAGGTACAGGTTCCTTCTTTGTTTTATCTTTCATCATTATTAAAGGATCGAATATTATGCAAGCAACAGCAATTACAAAGCTTTTAAATTTTGCATCTAATTTTGCTGCATTTATTATTTTTGCATTCCAAGGTTATGTACTTTGGTATCTTGGTTTAACAATGGCCGTTGCACAAATTGCAGGAGCATACACTGGGTCTAGATTTGCTATTAAAAATGGTGAAAAAGTTGTAAGACCAGTATTAGTTATTGTCTCAATACTTCTATCTATAAGAATACTTTTGGGATAAAAAAAACCGGCAGACTAGCTACCGGTTGTAAAACATGTTTAACTTAATCTATTTAAGATTCTCAGCTGATGTTTTTCCATTATTTTCTACTAAGTCGTACTCTACTTCTTGACCTTCATCAAGATCTTGCATACCTGCACTTTTAACAGCTGAGATATGTACGAATACATCATTATCGCCCTCTTCAGGTTCGATAAATCCATATCCTTTAGTGGAGTTAAACCATTTCACTTTGCCTTTCGGCATATTTCTCCTTAATTTCGTCATGTCTTGTAAAAGACATCTTAACTATACAGATACTGCGATTTATATTTTTAATTTAAAGTAAATTTATTGCTTGTCGTATAACCTCTACAGACTCATCTCTTTTTGATGGTTCTAGATCAAGTAACTGAAGGTAGACTGCCTCAATACCAACTTCCTGCCACATGGATAGTGTCTTCACTACATCTTCTGGTGTGCCGTATAAATAACTTCTTTCTTTCCAGTTTTTGGCGATTTCATCTTCTGGTTGAATTAATGCTTTAGCTGCATTTATTAGTGAGTTATCTACACTTTCTTTAGTGAGTCCTACAACTGGTGGACACGCAGTAGTTATTTCCAGTGCTTGTTTGTCTCTACCATTTTCAGTTGCAACAGTTTTAAATAAATTAATACTGTTTTGAAGTGTTTCTTTAGGTCCTGCATAAATATTAAATTCCTCAGAGTATTTTCCAGCAAGAGTAGGTGTCTTAACTTTCCCTCCACCACCAATAATTATTGGTATCTCCGATAACGTTGCTGGTTCAACAGGAAATTTTTCTAATTGGTAGTACTCCCCTTTAAATCCTTGATTATTTCCTGAGAGTGCTTCTCTAATATAAATTAAAGCTTCTTCTAACATCTCGAATCTAGTCTTTAAGTCTGGAAAAGGAATACCGAAAAGTTCATGTTCAATCTCTAACCAACCTGTACCAACACCTAATCTGAATCTATTTGGAGCCATTTCATTAATCGTTGATGCCATCTTAACAAGAACGCTTGGGTGCCTAAAAGTTATTGGAGAAACAAGAATTGAATATATCATTTTTTCAGTGTCTCGCACTAAACCCGCGCTTGCTGTAAGTAAATCTAATGCAGGTGCTGGATTATCTTTATCGTGTCTCTGTTTACCTACTATATAATGATCAGGTAATCCGATTCTGTTAATTTCATTTTGTTCAGCCCAAGTAGATAAGTTAAGTAACGTTTCATAACTACCTCTAGCTTGGATATAAATTTTCATTATGCAGTTTTTTTCTTATTTTTATATTGTTCTTCTAAAAACCTCATTGCAAGTGTAGCTAGTTCATTTGCATCTACTCCGAAATCTCTGCAGTAATTTTTAATTGCTAAGTAAGCAGGGTCCTCATCCCTATAAGGAACATCTTTAAAATACACTTGGTTAAAGCCTTTTGATATATCACTTATTTCTTTAAATGAAATATCTTCTCCATTTCTTAACTTTTCGATACCCCTATCTAAAGCAAGTTGTGTGAATATTGCATATTTTGCTGCATAGGTGTCGAATAATTGGTTTCTACGAAAGTTTATTTCAGCAATCAATAAGTTGTTATGCAATCGGCGATTGATGGTTGATTTATTTTTTCCTAGTTGCTTTGCTACCTCAGCACCATTTAAGCCAAAAGTTGTAAAAAAAGCTATCTGATAATCTATCGCTTCAAGGTCTCTATCAAATTTATCCATACAGTAATTTTAGCAACTCAAAACGTCACTATAAACACAGTTATTATGGGCTATCTTATTTTTAAATTTATTAAAAAAAATTTAGTAATTTACAATAACATCTATGAAAGCGAATAAATTCTTTATAGGTTCAATAATTGTTGTAATTATCTGTTTCTTAATCTATATTTCTTTTGCACTAATTTCAATACCGTTTGTATTACTTTTTTCTTTATTTACTTAATAATTAATTTTTTTGAGAGTAAACATAAAACATTAATCGAATCCCAAGATACGTAAATATAGTTGCAAGTATTACTTGGGTTGGAGAATTATAATATGGACCAAATGTTGGAAGTGTTATAGCAATAAAAATAACTATCCTGATTACGTCTTTACTAAATTTCATAATTTAAGTATAAAAGATAAGAGGGTTCCCATCCTGGAGAAACCCCTTATCAAATAGACTATTTAAATTCCTCAAAATAGATAGTCAATTTGATATTAATGAATTGATTTATTTAAATATAAAATTTAATTCATAATACTAAAGCAATGGATAATGACTTCTTCCTTGTAAGGAAAGAACCAATTAATACTAGGTAGTACCAGAGAGTATCAATTTATAGGGTCAATGAATTTAAGCTTTCACAAAAAGATATCAGAAGTTATCAGAGAGTGCCTACAGTTTTACAAAATTTGTGGGTGTTTTGTGGGTGTGTATAAGTATTTCAATGCAAAAATTTATTGAACTATTTAATATTAGTTTATGTCAAAAGACCAAAAAAATGACTTCAAACAAACCCTTTGGAAAACAGCTGACTCTCTTCGTGCTCAGATGGATGCAGCTGAGTATAAACACATTGTCTTAGGACTTATATTCTTAAAATACATTTCAGACTCCTTCACAGAACAAAAAGAAAGGATAAAAGCTTTAGTTACAGATCCAAAATCAGATTTCTTTATTTCAGAAAATCTATCAGATATTAACGAAAAAGACTTGGAAGATAGAGACTATTACACACAAGATAACATATTTTGGGTCCCAGAATCTGCAAGATGGGAGACACTAAGAGCACAAGGAAAACAAACAGATATTGGTGCAATTATTGATGGTGCAATGAGCGATATTGAGACAGAGAACAAATTATTAAAAGGAAAACTAGACAAGCGTTTTGGAAGAACAGAGCTTGGTACTGGTAAATTAGGAGAGCTTATAGACCTTATCTCCACTATTGGATTTACAGAAGAACAAAATGCTGGAGATATGTTAGGTGAGGTATATGAATACTTCTTAGGTCAATTTGCTTCAGCTGAAGGAAAAAAAGGTGGACAGTTCTATACCCCACGCCATGTTGTCAAAACCTTAGTTGCTGTACTCTCACCACATAAAGGTAGAGTCTATGATCCATGTTGTGGATCAGGGGGAATGTTTATACAAAGCGAAGACTTTGTGACCTCTCATGGTGGTAAACGAGATGATATCTCAATTTATGGACAAGAAAGCAACCCTACTACATGGAGACTTGCTGCAATGAACCTAGCAATAAGAGGTCTAGCTGCAGATTTAGGCAAAGAGCCTGGTGATACCTTTGGAAATGATCAACATCCAGATACAAAGTTTGATTATATTATTGCAAACCCACCTTTCAATATTTCTGACTGGGGCGGAGAGAAATATGAAGATGATCCTCGTTGGGTATATGGTAGACCTCCAGTTAGTAATGCAAACTATGCATGGCTACAACATATGTTGTGGAAACTTAGACCCGGTGGACAAGCAGGAGTAGTGCTTGCTAATGGTTCTATGAGTTCAAATACTGGTGGTGAAGGTGATATTAGAAAAGCAATGATTGAGGGTGATGTGATAGAAGTAATGATTGCATTGCCTGGACAATTATTCTTAAACACACAAATTCCAGTTTGTTTGTGGTTTTTAACAAATGATAAAACTATAAAAGGAAGAG
Organism: uncultured Candidatus Actinomarina sp.; assembly: GCA_902635945.1. Lineage (GTDB taxonomy): Bacteria > Actinomycetota > Acidimicrobiia > Actinomarinales > Actinomarinaceae > Actinomarina. The sequence continues at coordinate 20,509 of CACPPU010000001.1, forward strand.
ATAGAAAAAATGAGACACTTTTTATAGACGCTCGTAACCTTGGAACTATGGAAACAAGGATCCTGAAAGTCTTTACAGATGAAGATATTCAGAAAATTCAAGATACAGTATCTTCATGGAGGGCTGGAGACGGATATGAAGACATAGAGGGTTTCTGTAAAAGCTCAACCAAAGAAGAAATTGAAACAAATAATTTTATATTGACGCCAGGAAGATATGTAGGATTTGCAGATGAAGATGATGACGGGGTGCCATTTGAAGAAAAGATGTCAAAACTATACGGTGAATATACAACAAGTAAAATCCAATCAGACAAGCTAAGTCAAGAGATAGACAAAATTTTAAAAAAAATAAATGAATAGAGAAAACTGGAAGTATTTATCTATAGGCGACTGTGCATCGGTTGTGGGTGGCGGCACTCCTTCAACAAAAAACCCTGAATACTGGGATGGTGATATTTCGTGGATTTCACCAAAGGATCTATCGAATAATACTAATAAATATGTATCGAGAGGTGAAAGATTCATTACTAAAAAGGGTTTAGAAAATAGTTCTGCAAAAATATTACCTGAGAACTCATTACTTTTTTCTTCTAGAGCACCTATCGGTTATTTGGCCATAAACACTCAACCTATGGCAACAAACCAGGGTTTTAAAAGTTTAATTCTTAAAGATGAATTTGATGTTGAGTTTTTTTATTACCTTTTCAAGCAAAAAACAGAGTATATTAAGAATTTTTCTTCAGGTTCTACATTTCAAGAAATATCAGGTTCAGAAATTAAAAACCTCAAATTTTTAATACCTCCATATAAAGAACAGAAACAAATATCAAATATTTTATCGAAATTAGATAAAAAAATAGAACTCAATCAAAAAATGAATGAAACCCTTGAAGATATTGGAAAGACACTATTCAAATCTTGGTTCATAGACTTTGATCCAGTGAGAGCAAAATCTGAAGGAAGGCCTACTGGACTGTCAAAAGAAATAAGTGATCTATTTCCTGATTCTTTTGACGATTCTGAGTTGGGTGAGATACCAATAGGATGGAAAAATATAAAACTAGGAGACATAGCTTCAGTAACAAGTGGCAAAAGGCCCTCTGAAATAGAGGAAGTTGAATCTAGCACTCATCCTTATGAAGTTTTTGGCGGAGCAGGTCCAATAGGGTTTTGCAATAACTTTCTAGAATTTAAAAAACCCGCAATAATAACTGGAAGAGTTGGAACTTTAGGAAAGGTATTTTTTCTTGATAAAGAATGCTGGGTGTCAGATAACTCTATCTTAATTTGTGATGGTGAATCATATACCCCAATAATTTTTCAAACTTTGAAATATACAAATTTATCTTCACTAAATGTAGGTTCAACTCAACCATTGTTAACAGGAAGGGATATCAAAAACATAAACATTATAAGCCCAGATAAACTTGTTTTGGATAGATATGTTTCTACTTTTAATAAAATAAAAACAAGACAAAACCAATTAAATAATGAAAATAAAATTATCTTAAAACTAAGAGATACTTTGCTGCCAAAGCTTATGTCAGGTGAAATAGATATTCCAGAAGCTGAGGATATCATAGAAGAGAAAAGCATCTAATGAATATTATCACCGAGGAGCAACTTGAACTCCAATGCATTGATTGGTTTAAAGAACTTGGATATGAATACAAAGATGGTCAAGACATTGCACCAGAAAGTAATAATCCTGAAAGAGATAATTTTAGAAAAGTTATTCTTGAAGACAGACTGAAATCTTCTCTAATAAGAATAAATCCCGACATTCCGATTGAGACAATTAATAACGCTTCCTCTGAAATACTTAACCCAAACAAACCTGGACTTCTGCAATCTAATCGTGAGATGCATAAATTGATGACAAAAGGATTAAAAATTACTTTTACTGAAGATAATCAAGAAGTTGGCAAGCAATTAAAACTTATTGATTATGACAACGTAGAAAATAATGATTGGTTAGTTGTAAATCAATTTGAAGTGCAAGGAGATCAAAGACTTCGAATTCCAGATGTTATAGTTTTTATAAATGGACTTCCTCTAGGAGTAATTGAACTTAAAAATCCTGCAGATGAAAATACAGATATCTGGGCTGCATACAATCAACTTCAAACGTACAAAGATAATATTCCTGATCTGTTCAATACCAATGGTGTTCTTGTAATCTCTGATGGTATTCAGGGAAGAATGGGTTCATTAACAGCAAATCAAGAGCGTTTCATGAGGTGGAGAACCATAGATGGGGAAACTGTTGATCCACTAGGAGAATATCAAGACTTAAAAACCTTAACAAAGGGACTTTTCAATAAAGAAACATTCTTAAATTACATAAAATATTTTTGCATTTTTGAAGATGATAAATCAATTATTAAAAAAATTGCAGGATACCACCAGTACCATGCAGCGCAAAAAGCTCTAGAAAATGTAGTGAAAGCATCAAAAGAAGATGGAGACAAAAAAGGTGGTGTTGTCTGGCATACACAGGGTGCGGGTAAAAGCTTGGAGATGACATGTCTTGCTGGACAACTACTTTCAGATATTCGACTTGGAAATCCAACCATAGTGATGGTCACAGACAGACAAGATTTAGATGGCCAACTCTTTGGTGTCTTTAATGATTCTGGAGAACTACTTGGAGAATCACCCAAACAAGCAAACTCTATTAAAGAATTAAAAGAGCTGCTGTCTGATAGACCATCTGGTGGAATTATTTTTACTACTATCCAGAAATTTAGACCAGAAAAAGACGAAGAGAGATTTTCAGTATTGACTGATAGGCACAACGTTATTGTGATGTGTGATGAAGCACATAGAACTCAGTATGGTTTCAAAGGTGTAATTGACCAAAAAACAGGACAAATGAAATATGGACTAGCTAGAGCTTTACGAGACGCTTTACCAAATGCTACCTTTTTAGCATTTACAGGAACACCTATTTCTCAAGAAGATAGAGATACACAAGCAGTATTTGGAGAATATGTAGACATCTATGATATTCAACAAGCAGTTGAAGATGGTGCAACTGTTCCAATTTATTATGAATCCCGTCTTGCAAAAATAAAGCTTAATGAATCTAAAGCAACACTTATTGACGAAGAAGTTGAAGATATTTTCGAAGATGGCATTGAAGATGACGAACAACAGGAGAAAGCAAAATCAAGGTGGTCTCAGATAGAGGCTTTAGTTGGAGCTCAACCTAGATTAGAAGAAGTTGCAAAAGATCTTATTGAACATTATGAAACTCGATCAAAAACCCAACCAGGAAAAGCACTGGTTGTTGGGATGAGTAGAGATATCTGTGCAAGACTTTATGATGAAATAATTAAGATAAGACCAACGTGGCACAATGATGACAATAACAAAGGCTCTATAAAGGTAGTAATGACAGCATCAGCTGCAGATGAAGAGCATTTACAACCACACCACACTTCAAAACAACAAAAAAAAGACTTAGAGAAAAGGTTTAAAGACCCATCAGATGAACTAAAAATAGTAATTGTTAGAGACATGTGGTTAACAGGGTTTGATGCCCCATGTTTAACAACCATGTATGTTGACAAGCCTATGAAGGGAGCTAACTTAGCCCAAGCTATTGCAAGAGTGAACAGAGTTTTTGCTGATAAACCTGGAGGATTGATTGTTGATTATATAGGTATTGCTCCTCAACTAAAAGAAGCTTTGGCAACATACAGTGCTGCAAAAGGTAAAGGTAGACCAACTGTAAATACAAGCGAAGCATTGAGAATCTTAGAAGAAAAGCTCATGGTGGCTAGAGACTTACTTCATCCAGTTGATTGGTCAGATTTTAAAAATAATGCTTTAAAACTTCTTCCAGAATGCATTGATCATATTTTACAACAAGAAGACGGAAGAAAAAGATATTGCGATACTGTGTTAACCATCACAAAATCATTTGCACTTTGTGGTGCGACAGATGAGGCAATGAAATTTGCAGAAGAAGTAGCATTTCATCAAGCTATCAGGGCTCCTCTTATCAAGACTGAAAAGAAAGGTGGTAGAGGAGAATATAAAGATATAGATTTTGAATTAAAACAATTAATTTCTGAATCTTTAGTTGTAGAAGATGTTGCTGACATATTTAAAATTGCCGGACTAGAAAAACTTGATATATCGATTCTCTCAGAAGAGTTTTTAAAAGAAGTACAGAAAATGCCTTATAAAGATTTAGCAGTGGAGCTTTTACAAAGACTTATAAATGATGAGGTAAAATCAAAGTTTAGAACTAACTTAGTCAAGCAAAGAAAATTTAGCGATTTATTAACAAACTCTTTAATTAAATATAACAATCGATCTATTGAAGCAGCTCAGGTTATTGAAGAGCTAATAGCTATGGCAAACGAGTTTAAAAAAGACTTAGAGAAATCAAAAGAGCTAAATCTAAGTTCAGCTGAAAATGCTTTCTACGATGCTCTTTCAAATAACAAATCTGCAGAAGAACTCATGGGAGAAGAAGTGCTTGTAAAAATTGCAGTTGAGATTGCAGAGAAACTAAGAAACAATGTAACGGTAGATTGGTCAGTAAGAGAATCTGTTCGAGCAAGATTAAGACTTTTAGTAAAAAATCTGTTGAGAAAATATAAATACCCACCAGATAGTCAAGATGAAGCAGTTGAATTAGTTTTATCTCAAGCAGAAACTATTTCACAAGAATTAGTATCTTAATTGCATATAAATGTGGGTGTTTTGTGGGTGTGAACAGGTTTTTTCTTACTAGATTTCTGAAAAACCCTTGTGGGCGCTACAGGATTTGAACCTGTGACTTCTTCCTTGTAAGGGAAGCGCTCATGAAACATTGTCATTAATATAATTATAAAAACTAAAAGGAGTCTAAATGCAGTTACATAAAGACAGCGGATCATTAAGAGTTATTATTGATGTGAGTTATTCATCACCCGAAGAGTTTATTGATTTTATTGAAAATGAACAATGTCAATTTATTGAAAACTTAGGCGTAGATGGACTTAAGAAATTTGAATGGTATGTTAATGAGGAAACAAATACAGCAACATTAGTTGAGGAGTTTGACAATGCTGAGAGCTTTAAAGAAATTGCAACTAAAGCAATTGGTACACCCGTTAATTTAAAATTTCGTGAAATTACAACATTTGAAAATATGACAATATTAGGTGATGTATCTGATGAAATGAAGGAAAATTTAGCTGCTATGGGTCCAAAGTTTAGAACATACAAAGCTGGATTAAATTAAAAAGGTTATAAATGGAACCTAAACAAAGTAGGTCAATAGGTCTCATAATAAGAAGATTTTTCGCAATCTTTATTCTTTTTTCAACAGCTTCAGGAATCGTTGCTCAGATAGAAACAGGAACATTGACTAATGAGACATTCGGAAGCGCATTTGTAAGTTTGTTGATAGCATATTATCTTGCTCGCTCCCCTAGAAATGCTACTCAAAGTTCAGATGTTGGTGTTGAAAGTAACAGCGATGAGCTTGATGGTGAAGTTCCAATGGAAGAATTGCTAGAAGAATTTGAAGAATCACTTGAAGGAATGGAATCTGAAGAAATTCAAACAAACTACAAACCAGAGAGAGTTAATAAAAGTAATCCTGTGAAGGACAAACAAAGTATTTTATCTAGAATATTCCAAGGAAAAACAGATAGATACTAACTATTTTATTAATCGTTCTTCAATCTGGTCATAAACTTTGTTTTCAATAGTTTCTAATGTAGAGACAATTGAAGATTCATTTTTTTTACTCTCTTGCCATATAGGAACCATAGCGTTCCAAACACCTTCTCCTTTATAACGTGAATACAGAGATGCAGCTACATGTACACCAATAGTGATATAACTTAGAAAAGCTGAAAATTCATGTAGAGCTATTGCAATACCCATTCCTGGAATGTCTGCATTAAAAATGCCAGCTATTAATAAGCCCGTTGTTGGCAACATAATCAAACTAAAATACACAAGCCTATGTGTAGCTTTAGCTATGAATAGATGACCTTTATGCATCTCATCATGTGCACCAAGTAATGTTTTTGCGTCTTTCATATAAAAAAAACGAAGCATGACAATAACTAAAAAAACAACAGCAAAGAATATTTCAAAATTTAATAGAGATGGGTCCTCTAGTTCATCTAGGTCTTCCACTTGTTTTAAAATCCCATACGCATAAAGAATGGAAAAGGTCCAGTGAATGGTTTTAGCTAATTTTGTATGTGTTTGCATGTATATAAAATAGCATATTATCTATGTTCTTTGTATTCTTTATAAAGCCACGGAATCATAAAAATTGCAGCAATTGGATCAAAATACCAGAGACCAAATAAGAAGTTTAAGCCGACACCGAGAATGACAAGAATAGACAGATTTAAACAAAACAATGTTTCTTTTGCCTCTGCAATAATGACTGAGTTGTTTAGCTCTCTACCCAATTTTAATTTTTTATAACCAAGTGGGCCTTCAATTAGAATGGAAATAGAAGCTACTATCACACCGTAAAATGAAGGATCAGGTTTGTTAACGTTTATTAAGTCATACGAAGATTTAAAAACTATAAAAGCGATCAGGAACAAAAAAGAATAAGCAATAAGTTTTTCTGCACGTTCTTCTGAAAAAATCTCTAATTTAGATAAGGCTAATAATGCAACTGAAGATGCAAATATTTCAATAAAACTGTCCAAACCAAAACTTAATAATGTTGTGGAGTTCTCCTCTATTCCAAAAAATATTGCAAAAAAACCCTCGGCTAAGTTATAAGCAATAGTAAAAACTATTAAGCGATTTGTTTTTTTTATTGAATCGTCCATTAGATAAGTATAAAAATAGACTGAATATATCCTCATTTTATGGAGTATTTAGATTTTATAATTGCAATTACGATTTCAATAGTCTTTGTATCCAGTTACTTTCAGAAAAAATATTCAAATTCAATGTTGTTTATTTCTATATTCATCCTGTTTTATCAATTCATTGCAGTTGGATACAAATGGCAAAACGTCCCTTACGTAATCATATGTGTTTATTTACTAGCAAAAATATATTTGAAGTTTCAATTTAAAAGTAGATTCATAAATTTTGTTTTATTTTTTGCTGGTATAGTATTGTTTCTTTCTTCTTTAATACTTAACTACTATCTTCCAATTCCTTCATTTGAATTTAATAACAGTCAATACTCTGTTGGTTACGAAGAAATATACATAGAAATAGATGACAGAAAACAACCAAAAGCTTTTATTGAATTGAGTAACTTGAGTGATGGAGGTAATAGAGCATTGTTGGTAGATATTTATTACCCGAGCAATGAACCTACCAATTCCATTCAGCTTTTTAAAAACACTCAAAGTAACTGGGGCGAGTTTGTAATAAAATACCTAAATCGCACATGGGGATTAAATATACCCACATTTGTATTAAGCCACTTAAATTTATCCTATTTCGACGTTGGAGAAAATATTTCAATAGCTTCAGAGAATTTTCCAGTTGTTATTTATACACATGGATGGGCAGGTGAAAAAATATTTGCGACTGATCAATTGTTAGAGATAGCTTCGAGTGGATATGTTGTAGTAGCTATTGACCATACTGGACTCGCCATGTTTACCGATCTTCCAACAGGAACAATCTACAATACTGGATCTACTGAAAACTCTTCAGACGTATATAGTGTCATGCATGAAATGTCTAAAGATATAGAAGATACTGTTAATTACTTACAAAAATTAAATTTCACAGCAAATTTATCAGATATATCAATAATTGGACACTCAACCGGGGGTGGTTCTGGACATTTATATTGTTTAAGGAATCGATGTAATAAATTAATATTGCAAGATCCTTATTTTGTACCTGTTGTTGAAAAACTGTCAAATATAGAATTAAAAACTGATACGTATTTTATATATAGTGAAGATTGGTATTCCAATTATGAGAACCCTGAGTACACAACAGAAATACAAGTTTATAGAAATTTTCTTATAAATGAATCGCTTGCTAAAGGATATTATTTAACTGATTCAGCACACTATGACTTTGTAGCATTTGGGGCTGTTAGTCCACTTACAAAATATACATTCTTAAAAGGTACAATTGATTACAAGGACTCTATTTTTATAAACAACAAATTTAACCTCCAAGCTTTGCAAGGAGAAGAAATTACTACAAGTGAATTTTTAAAAATGGTATCACCATAACTAAAATAAAAATTATGAAATTAGAAGGTACAGAATTTCAAATAAAAGTTTGGAAAGAAATATCTAAAATACCTTACGGTGAAACTAGGACCTATAAAGATTTAGCTGTAGCAATTGGAAGACCAAATAGTTCAAGAGCAGTAGCTAATGCTTGTGGTAGAAATCCATATGCACCAATAATTCCATGCCACAGAGTTGTCAGATCAGATGGAAAACTTGGTGGATATAGTGGTGATGGAGGTATTGCTACTAAAAAAAGGCTCTTAGAAGAAGAAAAAAAGTAATTACTTCCTCTTACCTGTTCTATTTGTTCTATGATCGAGACGACCTCTACGTTTTAGCATGTGCTTTTTCTTACGTGCCTGTCGTCTAGCTTCAGTTATTTCTTTATCTACCATAATTTATATTTGAATAATAATCTAAATAGTACAAAATGCTAGATTGATATATGCCCTTATTAGCTCGTAGATATATTCAAGCCGTTACTGGAATAACGATGATAGGTATTGGAGTTGCATTTAATTACATGGCAAATCTTGGACTAGGACCTTGGGGTGTGCTGCATGACGGCATTTCTAAAACAATAGATATAACCTATGGTCAAGCTGGAATAATGACTTCATTGATTTCATTACTGTTGTGGATACCTCTGAAGCAAAAACCCGGTATTGCGACTATCTTCGATGCTTTTTGGATTGGTTTAACAGCAGACTTTGTTATTAATATAATTCCAGATGCTCAGTCTTTAGTAATTCAAATTATCTATTTAATTACTGGAATTACTTTAATTGGTCTTGGGACTGCAATATATGTCGGTGGTGATTTAGGCGCAGGTCCAAGAGACGGTATTATGGTTGGTCTTGAAAAACTTGGATTAAAAATTGGCACTGCGAGAACCCTTCTAGAGTTTGTAGCATTTTCAATTGGATTCCTTTTGGGTGGAAAAATTGGTATTGCGTCAATAATAATTGTTTTATCAATAGGAAGAGTTCTTCAAATATTTATGCCTTATTTCGATTTACGTAAATAAGCTTATTTAATATTTATTTATATTTTTTAACGAGTAAGGTGGTATTAGGTAATAAGCCTGTTACCTCAAAAAAAGAGTTCGGGAAACTGGACTCTTTTTTGCATATACAGTATTTTAGGCTTATTAATGTTGAACAAATTTTTACTCTTTTTTGGTTTTTATTACAAGTATGACCGTCTCTGGGTCACAAAAAGATTAGAAAAAGTGTTTTGGTTATCATTAATTTATTTAGCATTAAGAAATTTTGTTCTAAACCAAATGTAATATTAAATAATGGAACCAAAGAAAATACTACTTTTAAGTTTTGCTCTTCTCATACCATTATTTTTTGGTCTGTTATATTTGTTGTATTAATTATGGAGAAAAGCTCAAATAACATAGTGCCTCGAATTGGTTTAGGTACCTACAATATGAATTCTGAAGAAGCTGAAGAGATGACGTATGCTGCTATTGATTACGGATACAGACATATAGATACAGCTGCAGTTTACAGAAATGAAGATGGCGTAGGTAGAGCATTAAACAGAATATTTACTGATACAGATCTTAACCGAAGTGATATAACTATAACTACAAAACTTTGGCCCGGTGGCTTGGTAAAAGTTGATAGGGTGAAAAATAATGAAGGTACTATCAAGTCACTAGAAAAAAGTCTAAGGAATCTTGACCTAGAATATGTAGATTTATATTTAATTCACTCGCCACATGCTAAGGGTAAAAGGATAGAGCAGTGGGAAACATTATTATCTCAACAAGAAATGGGGAAAATTAAAAATATTGGTGTATCCAACTGGGGCATTAATCATCTAGAGGAATTAAATGATAAAGGCTACCCGCTTCCAGCTGCAAACCAGATTGAGCTACACCCATGGTCACAAAAGCCAGAACTTGTTGCTTATCTTCAAGAAAACAACATTGATATTATTGCATACAGCAGTCTTGTACCACTATCTACATGGCGTCATAAAGATGGTGAGAATAGTTTAAAAACTGACCAAATGTATAAAGATAGTGAAGATGCAGATTCTCCATTTAAAAAATTAGCTATCAAATATAACGTCAGTGAAGCACAAATATTACTTAAGTGGGCACTGCAACTTGGTTATGCAATTCTGCCAAAAAGTATACAAATTGATCGAATGAAAGATAATTTTGATTTAACTTTTACGATTGATGAAGGCGACATGCAGCTAATAGAAACTCTAGATCGAGGCGATAGTGTTACTTGGGAGTACGGAGATCCTTTATCCGTAAAATAGATTTATAAAATTTTAAAGTATTTCAACACTCTAAGAGCAAAAACTACAATCAATAGAAAGACTACGAATGCAGAAATTATTTGCACAACAGTTACGTCTGGCGGTAAATGTACAAACGCATAAGGAATAGCGAATACACTAATTAAGATAAATTGAACAATAATTGAATTTGGTTTTTTTTCATTTGAATCACCAGAGCGATTAAATAAGCCTTGAATATATTTTGCTAAAACGTTTATCAAGTGACCCATCTACAATTCCTTTTTAAATAACAAAAGATTACTTATCAGTTTAAATTTTAAATCAAGAAACTTAAATATTGGTGATTTTTAATAAATAAGAAAAAACAATAAAGTTAAGTAATGGACTTTAAATTTTCACAATGATTTACGTACTTATAATTACAGCATTAATAATTGTGTACTTTACAAATGGTATATCAAAAATACAAAACAAAGAATATATAAACAGTTATGAAAATTTCATCTTAAACAATTACAAAGTAATTTTTGGCGCTATCTTTTTGATATTTTTTATTGCTTTTTGGAGATATAGCTGCTTTTTTATTGGTTTTAATTGTTAATTATTTATTTAAGGTTAAACTTTGAAATTCTGAATTTGAAGGAAGAATGCTCAGTTGTTCTTCACGATCTTTTAACATAAAATTATCAAACATTATGTAGAATTCTTCAACTGGCATATCAAACAATTCTTCAAAAGTAACCTTCCAGCCGTTTCCGGGATTTCTGCTTTCGTTTTCAGACCAATTTTGATAAAAAGTGACCATTAATTTTTGATAGTTTGAACTATCTAAAGAATACAAAAATAAATGAGCCCACTGCCCGCCTGTATACTGATAAGCAAATTCTCGTGGAATACCGTTGTTTGGGTTATCATATGATTCATATAATCCTCCAGCAAACTCATAATCTTGTAGTGAGACTATATCGCCATTGCTTGATGCAACTTGTACAACATTCCTTGCTTCATCTAAGCTTTCTATAAAGTATTTTTGGATATCTATTGAGTTATCAAACTGTGTTGCAAGTATTGGTGCTGCAAATTCTGCCCCACCTTCTTCTATCCAATTGGGAAATAAATATGATTTTTCAGGATTATCATTAAAGATTGTTCCTTCTGGATCATTTAACCAAGCTTTTGGAGTCCCAAACAAATCATCATCTTCAAAGTAATAAACTAAACCATTTTGATGAACATGGAAATATTCATGTACGAATATTTTTATAGCTGTCTCGTATCCCATGTTTTCCCAATTATCTACGAATAAAGCTATATTTCCTCCATTTGGTAAACCGTACCAATCAACTCCTGCAGCAGCAAAACGATTTCCCCAGTCATCAGCATTTTGTGCACAGTTTTGGATTTCATTATCGTCTGTAATAAAATTGTATATTTTACAATCGTCAATATTAATTTGATTTAAAGTTTCGTTTGAAGCTCTTACTTGATCTACTAACGCTAAGTTTATTGGAGTGTGAACTCCAAGCTTTTCACCTAAGTTATCTATTAAGTTTTTAACTCTTACTTCCCATTCATCATCTATAATTTCAGGTTCATAAAAGTTATAACAAATTTTTTGACTACCCTGCCAATAAAATTCGTAGTAAAAAAAAGTTTCGTCTTCTTTTACTGGATTAGGTCTCTGGGAGTAAAATCCTTTCTTACATTCATTTTTAATATTTATTTCATAATTTGAATTAGAGGAGCTATCTGTAACTTCGGTTTCTGAGGATTGACTGTTTATATTTTTAAATTCTGATTCACAAGTTGAAGATGCACTAGCAAAATCTTCTATATAATCTGCTGAATATCCCTCATCGAATTCAACTATGATCGCACTATCTTGAAATTTTGGTTCTGGTATTTGAGTAATATTTTTATCTGATAAACATTCATAAAGTTTATAGATATCAAAATCAGTTGGATATTCAAGAGTTTTAGATGATGATGTCTCTTCTATATTCTGACCTTCATCCTCTGAACCTATTTCATCTGTAGATTCGCTACCTATGCTGCAATTAATAATTAGTAGGAATGAAATTACGAAATATTTTTTCACATTGCAGTATATATCAAAACAATCTAAGTTATTGCATATTTAAATTTATCAAATATGTCTATTTGTTCTTCCTCATTGTTTTTGATAAGTAAATGTATTTATACTTATACAAATGAAACGTATCTACACCTTTGGTCATGAACAGGTTGAAAGAAATATAACTGTTGGTGACATATTAGAGAACAAGAAAAATAATAAAAAAATGACTCAAGTTACAGCAGCAAATCAAGAAGAGGCTGAAATAATTGCAAGCCAAGACGTAGATATGATTATTACAGGAAGTGACTGGTATCAAGATGTGAGAAATGGGGCACCAAACACATTTATCACAGCAGCTCTTTTTGCTGGAAGGTTTATTACAAATGAAGAAATACTTCGAGGTGCTTTTGATGTAATGATGTCAGGAGCTGATTCAGTACTGACTCCAAGAAGTTTTGATGTTGTAGAGATGTTAGCAAAAGAAGGTATGCAAGTACAAGGTCATGTAGGAATGGTTCCTTCAATGGCAACAAAATATGGTGGCATTAGAACTGTCGGTAAAACTGCAGATGAAGCTATAGAGATACTTAAAGATATGAAACGACTGGAAGATGCAGGAGCATTTGGTGCAGAAGTAGAGTGTGTAGCTGAAGATGCATTAAATGAAATTAAAAAACACACATCACTAGTTATAAACTCTCTTGGCTCTGGTTCAGGTGGAGATGTTATGTTTTTATTTTTTGAGGATATTTGTGGCGAAACAGCTGGAATTAAAATGCCACGGCATGCAAAATCATGGGGGGATGGTCAAAAAATAAAAGATAAATTAAATGAAGAAAGATCAAAAGCCATAAAAGGTTTTAAAGATGATGTGGATTCAGGAAATTTTCCAAATAGCAATCATACGGTCGACATGTTTCCTGGAGAAAAAGATGTACTACTTGAAAAATTAGATAGTTTATAAATGAAAAATTGGCAGAAACTTGCAGTTGGTTTAGGAATCATTGGTATAGGGTACAACTTTTTAATCAGATATGACTCACTACCCTATTATCAATTAATTGCTATTGGAATCGGTTTATATTTTATCTTTAGAAAGTTTAGGAACTAGTACAGGAGTATTTCTTTTATAGCGTTGATACTCTTCTAAATGTCCATACCTCTCATCAGCAATTCGTTCAAGTAAATTAACACCACTCATGCGAGTCAATAAAATATATACAAATACTGGCGATATTAGTGTTATGTACTCAATGCCAGTTAATGTGTTCAAAGCTATGACAGCGATACCTGTCCAAAGTGTTATCTCTCCAAAATAATTAGGATGCCTTGATCTTGCCCAAAGGCCTGTATGAATAAAAGCTTCACTAGGATTGTTTTCTTTTCTGAATACTCGTTTTTGATAGTCAGATATAGATTCAATAGCAAATCCAGATAGCCACAGTGCCATACCAACCATTGCTAACACTGGTAGTGTGTCTTCTTCAGGAGATAAGATTGCAATAATTGCTGCGCATGCAGTTAGTGATACCCAGAGCGCTTGTCCCATCCAGTATTGTAAAAACCAAAAAAAATGTCTTTTTGCTTTTTCAAACCGTACGTCTTTACCGTCATTTCTGACTCGTCTAAATAAATAGATTCCGAGTCTTGAAGCCCAGACCATAACGTAAAAATAAATTATTGAATCTATCATAGTTTTATTTTCTACAGCAAAATATGCAAGTGATACAGTTGTAACATATGTCAAGCTTCCTACTAAGTCGTAATATTTCTCAGTTTTTAACAGAAAGGAAGGAATAAAAAAGATTATCTGAAGTAAAACTGCAACAATCAAAATAAACGTAAACGCATTCATCCCTCTTATTTCATTTTCAATGTTTTGACCAGCAAAGTTTATTAAGCCGATACAGATGAGGAAAGCTGTAATAGCAATAATGTTTTTGATTTGCCTACTCATATGTAGATTATATACCTTTATTTGGCCTTACTTCTTAAACTAGTTACGACTTAACAATATTAATGTATACGATATGGAAAATAATTATTATTCATCCGGTGACGAACAAAAATTATTCATAAATTACTTTGATGCGTTGTATTTATTAAAGATTGTGTTTAAAGAAAACAAGAAATACGAATTTATAGACACTTCTCATGTTGATTCAATCTGGAACACGACTGAATACAAATATCATAAATTCTGTGTGATTAAAGCATTCAAATATGAACTGGGCGGATATGAGGTGCAAATAGGCGACGAGTATAAAGGAGTTTGTGATGAATTGATTCCAAAAGAAAACTCCAATATCACATATAATCCTCTTTCATATGAGGACAATCCAGATTTTAAAAAATCATATTGGCAGAGAAGGGATAATGCTCTGAACTCTTTTACAGATGGTGACGAAAACTTGAATGAACATTATTACATTGCAGGTTTTACTGAAAAATTTGATTACGAACAACAGAAAATTCTTGGTTTAAATACGCCATACGTCAACTTTGTCATTAATAAAGACAAACCAAAGATGTAATTATTAATATAAATTTGTGAAATACCTTAATCCACTAATTCCTTATATCTTTGGAATAGTAATTCTATTTACCCAATCAAACTTTGACCGTCTTTTGTCTATTAATCTAATACTCCAATCAATACTTTTTCTATTTGTGGTCTGTATTCCTATTTATAAAACACAAAGAATGAGTTATGTGGATATTGCCTGGCCATGGGGATTAGTAGTTATAGGAATAGTTAATTTTCTTTACAATGACGGCACAACAATCAAGATACTACTTTCTTCATTAATTGTTTGCCTCATTGGATTAAGAATGGGAATAGGGGCCGTTAGTCTGTGGAAAAAAGGATATCTAAATAAAGAACTTTCGAGATATGAATATCAAAGAATTGTATGGAAACAGGAAGGAAAACATAATACTCACGTGGCACTTCAAGTTGATGCAATTACACAAGGTTTGGCTAACTCTACATTTTTAGCAATACCAATATTCTTAGTAGGATCTAGCGCAAATACGTTAAATACTGTTGAGTACTTAGGACTAACAGTATTTTTGGTATCAATTATTTTGGAATCTGTTGCAGATTGGCAAAAATTAAATTTCTTAAAATCAATGAAAATTCAAGGTTTAAAAAATCAAGTATGTGACATAGGTTTGTGGAGATACACAAGGCATCCAAACTACTTCTTTGAATGGATGGTGTGGAATGGAGTAATTATATTCTCTCTCCCATCACTTTTTGAACAGAATAATTTTTCACAAATAAACAAAGTATTGATTGGAATGTGTATTTTGTATGCTTCAAAGCTAATGTATGATACTTTAGTTTATAAAACTGGAGCTGTTCCTTCAGAATATTTTTCACTTAAAAAAAGACCTGCATATAAAGAGTATCAAAAAACAACAAGTCAGTTTTTTCCACGATTTAAATAAAAAGTTTCAAATTAAAAATTTGTGGGAGATACAAGATTTGAACTTGTGACCCCTTGCGTGTCGAGCAAGTGCTCTGCCGGACTGAGCTAATCTCCCGTATTTAGAAATATAGCATCATTTAGATTTTTTATAAATTGATTATTTCTCTACAGTAATAATTCTTTTGCCAAACCTTAGAAATAACCTCTCAACAATTTCAATAAGTAGATTTAACACCCAAAGTCCTAAATATATAGCTAAAAATATTTGTATAAACTGCCACAAAACAAACACAATAATCCCGTATACAAAAATCCATGTAATTGTAAATTTTAAGGAATATATAGGTGACTGACTATTCACTAAAAAGGAACCTCTTCATATTTTCGTATAAGAGAATCATTATTATTTTTGGGATTATTCACTGCTCTGTCCACTTTATGAAATTCTATATCATCATATGTGTAATCTAAAATCTCAGAATAAATCTCTTCACTAGATAAATCAGATACCCATATGTCTCTTTGTTCACTAGTAAGTAGTAATGGAGATCTATTATGTATCACTTGTAACGTATCTACAGCTTCTCTTGTGATAATAGAGGTTTCAATATCGCCACTACTTCTGTTCCAATAAAGACCAGCAGCAAACAATAAGCTTTCAGAAGTATCGAAAAAGTAATATGGTTGTTTGATACCATCTTCTTCTTTCCACTCATACCATCCAGAGATTGGAATTAAGCATCTTGAGTTTTTAAATGCTGAAGTAAATGTTTTTTTCTCAAGTAACGACTCATACCTTGTGTTAAATAAAGGCCTCGGATTTGATTGACTTTTCAACCAGTCTGGAAAATATCCCCAGTTAGCAATTACTAAATTGTTATCAATTATGCACGGTGCCGGAGCCTGTGGTGCAACGTTGAAATTTTGTTCATATTCAATTTCAGAAAAATTATTTACAAAGGAAAGTTCATCTTTTTCAATATCAATATAGTATCTACCACACATGTATTTATTGTAATAATGATACGTCTATTGTGTCACCATCAGAGAATGTATTGTGTTCTTTCTTATATATAATGTGAACATTTTGCTTTCCTAGAACATTTAGTTGATCACCATCTTTAATAAAGTATGTGTCTTTTTCTAAACATAGTAATTTGTACTTGCCTCTGTTTAAAACCTTTACAGTATTGGAGATCCAAGAATAAAAACTCTCACCATAGTGAGGGATGACAATTGTGTTTGGTAAATAATTTAAACCAACCCCTTTAATCATTTTCTCTCCCATTATCATTGCACCTGCACTACATCCAGCAATAATCCCTCTTTTTTCTACACCATGTAACTCATTAGAGAAGTCTGAATTATGGATAGAGTCATATAAATGATTAGGTGAACCACCAGAAAAAAATACAAAATTTGATTTTTTCATCTCTTCAATAACAAAATCTTGATTTAAATCTTCTCTATTCCTTGCGTCTATATGCTTGTGATTAACATTTAGATTCTTGAAATGTTCTATTGCAAGATTTTCCCAGTAAGAAAGCCTTTCGTCAGATTCTTTACCAGCAGCTGTAGAAAATGTAAGAACATGTGGAATTTCATCTAAATAATTTAAAAGTTTTCTATCAACATCAAGAATAGATGGTAAAAACTCTCCTGAACCTGTAATAGCAATCATAGTTATTGGAGGCGACGACCGGAATCGAACCGGTGTACAAGGTTTTGCAGACCTCTGCGTAGCCACTCCGCCACGTCGCCATGTAGAGCGGAAGACGGGATTTGAACCCGCGGCCTCCACCTTGGCAAGGTGGCGCTCTGCCAGCTGAGCTACTTCCGCGTAACTTTTATATTAATAATAGATTTAAATAATAAAATTAATTTTTTCCTGTTGATCCAAATCCACCAGTGGATCTATCAGAGTTGTCCAGCTCTTCAACTTTTTCAAATGAAATACTTCCTGTAGTAATAGTTACTAATTGAGCAACTCTTTCATTTTGTGAGACGGTATAAACTTCATCTGAATAATTCATTAACGGAACCATTAGCTCACCTGTATATCCTGGATCAATAAGACCTGGAGCATTAATTGGGGCGACAAGGTTCTTACTAGCTAATCCTGATCTTGGTAAAACAAACCCTCCAACATTTTTTGGTAATTGAATTGCTATACCTAAATTTACAAGAACAACTTTCTGTGGATGAATAACATACTCTCCATCTGAATAGAGGTCGTAACCGATGTCATCTTCATGACTTTTGCTCGGTATTTTGGCAAATTCATTAAGAATTTTTATTTTTATATTAAAATTATTTTGCAGTGGTACCCTTTCAATGATGAATATTAGAGATTATTTCTTAATAAATAAAACAAAAAAAGTTAATAAAATAAAAATCTTAGATCTTCTAGGTTTTGAAAGCGATACTCTTATTGAAGCTTCGTCCTACTCAGAAGAAGCAACTGAAGTTGTTGAAGACCTAAATCAAGAAACATTTGAAACGTTATTAAACAATACAGAAGAAATATATGTTGAGCAGAGCAGTATTGAATCATACATTGCTAGCTCTACTGAACCTACTAATGTTGCTGATTTAACACCAACTGATACTTTTAACCCTTTAAATATAACTGAACAGATACAAAGAGTCTGGTCTGATCTTGAGAGCAGAAGAAAATGGGTTTTACCGGCATTTATAACAATATCAATGGTTTTTGTGATTACAATTGCAACAAATACGTATCTTAACTACAGGAGTAGTCAAGAAGCTGTAATAGAAGAAGCTGTTGTTGTTACAAATAATTCGAATGAACTAGTTGAGCTTCTACCTGATTTAATTGAGATATCTACAAATACCTTTTACTCAAAATATGATGTTTCTAATGCAAGTGCTAATCTGCAACAAATTGAATCATCTTTGCTTCAGTATCAAAATAACTTAGAAAATAGAAGTGATATCTCAAATGTCAGTACTGTAAAAGAAAATTTAGATAATATATTTACACTTGTTAATGAGCTTGACCTTGTTCTTTCATATAGAATTTCAATTTCAGAGGTTTTAATTTATGGTGATCTTCCTATTGATGAAGATAACGTAGACATCGAAGAAATAACTAATAATTTATCGAATATAATTGCTCAAAGCAAGGTCAATATAGCCACATTGCCAGAAATTAAAGAGTTTGAGAATCATAAATCTCTTGTTTTAGATGCTGTTTCAACAGCTGAAGATTTACATGGTAGATATTTAGGTGCTCTAAGAAACAATGAATATGAAGTTGCACAATCTATATCTCAAGCAATTCTATTAAATAAAGAGACAGAAAGTCGTTCTTTTGAAAATGCTCTACTGGAATTTAAAGAAAAATCACTGCTTAATTACGCAAATTTTAATAACTTACCCTAATTTATAACTCTGCTACTTCTTTTTCAAAGTCAGAAGCATCAGAAAACTCTTTATAAACAGAAGCAAATCGTAAATAAGCCACTTCATTTGTTTCTTTTAAGTATTTAAGAACAGTTTCCCCTACAATTTCAGATTTAATTTTGTTTCCTTGAGTTTTTATTTCATTATGAATGTTATCAACAAGAGTTTTGAGTTTTTTGTCATTAATATCTAGGCCGCCAAAAGCATTTTCTATACCTTTATATAGCTTTTCATAATTGAATTCTTGTATATCGCCACTTCTTTTTTGTATCATTAAACCTATTTCAGCTTTTTCATACGTAGTGAAACGTAATTCACACTTAGGGCACTCTCTTCTTCTTCTTATAGAGTTACCTTCATTGTTTTTTCGTGAATCAACTACATTAGTTTCTTCTTTATTGCAGTAAGGACATACCATATATAGTGTCATTATAGTTACCTCTAAATCTTGTATCAAATATTTACGGGTAATATCAGTATTTGATCTTCAATAAGTAATGAATTATCTAAATTATTCATCTTTTTAATCAAATAAATAAATTCTTGATGATTTTTATTTGTAAATTTATGCGAAATACCCCATAGTGTGTCTCCTTTTTGTATTTTATATTCAACAGTTGATGTATTTTGATATTGATATTGTTCGTTAATTGGTTTTTTAACAAAAAATATCATTAAGCTACTAAAAAAATACAGGTATATTATTAATTTGATTTTTAACTTCATAAGACAATTGTAGAAATTATGTATGACAAAAATTATTCGAACATTTGTTCTAAATTATGATATAATTTACTTATATGAACAAACAATCAGAGATTTTAGAGTACATTAATCATAAAATAACTACTGAAGGAAACTCTCCTTCAGTTAGAGAGATAGCAAAAGCTGTAAACCTTAAGTCAACAAGTTCAGTACAGTACCACTTAGATAATTTGATTAAGAAAGGTTTACTATCTAAAAAAGCGAACTTATCAAGATCGTTATCAAATAATCAAAAACTAAATACATTTATGTCAGTACCAGTTATCGGTGAAATTTCTGCAGGTACTCCACTTCTGGCTGAGGAAAATAAAATAGGAGAGATTCCAATTGTTGAAGAGAAATATAATAAGGACCTCTTTGCGTTGAAAGTTAATGGTGATTCCATGATTGATGCAGGTATACATGATGAAGATATTGTTGTTGTTGATAAAAACATTGAACCAAAAAATGGAGATATCGGAGCTTTTATGATTAATGACACGGAAGCAACTGTTAAATATCTAGATACAATTTCTGGTAAAAAATATTTAATCCCAGCAAATAAAAATTACGAAAATTTTGAAGTTAACGAAAATATACAACCAATTGGGAAAGTTGTCAGTTTATTTAGAGATATATAACTTCTCCTGATAAATATAAATTATCATTTTCAAATCTAAGATTTAAATCACCACCCGGGTACATAACGTATGAATTATTATCAATTTGATCTGTTTTATTTAGATAGTTAAACATGCAAAGTGCACCTGATCCACAGGCATCTGTCTCACCTACTCCTCGTTCGAATACTCTGGCTTTAATATAATTTCTACTAACTATTTGATATATTTCAACATTTACACCTTCTGGGAATATGTTTTCATTAATTACTTCTGAATTCAAATTATCTAAATCTAATCCATCTACGTCTTCTACTTCGATCATAAAATGAGGATTGCCAACTGAAGATTTAACACCTTCAAATGAATTTACATTAATCTTTTCTTCTTCATAAGTAGGAATAGGTGTTGATACTTCAACTATATTTTCATCTACATATACTTCTAAATCTCCAACTGGTGCTTTAACAATAAATCTATCAACATCCAGATAGTTATTATCAAGCGCAAATTTGGCAACACATCGTACACCGTTTACACAAAGTTCTGCATCAGAACCATCATTATTGAAATAATGCATTTTTACAGAATTATTATCTAATGGTTCTACGAATATAACACCATCTACTTCATATTCAGCATCACTTACAAGCGCAATAATTTGAATTTCTGAAACTTCACCTTCATACTGACCAACAATAAAATCATTCCCTGTACCAGACATATACGCAAAATTAGTCATTAATTATCTCCATCATTGAATTGTATACAAGGTCCTCGTCATCGGTTTCAATCATATGTAATTTTGATTCTTTTTTAAACCATGTAATTTGTTTTTTAGCTAGCCTCTTTGTTTTTATATTAATATTTTCTTCAAAATTATCAGATAAATTCATACCGATAGCTTGCAAGACTGTTTTTGAAGGATTATTTATTTTGTTTATTTCTTCTACCAATCCATTATTAATCATTTTTTTGGTTCTAATTTCAATATTTTTTTTATGATTAGGGTGATTCCAAAATACTCCAACTTTGTCTTTAGGTAAATTTACTTGTGGAAAAACATATTTAGATTCCTCCAACATAAAGCTTTCTATGTTTCTCATTAATCTCCTTTTGTTAAGCTCAATATCGGGAATAGGGATCTCATTAAGTTCATGAAATTTTATCAATTGATCAAAATTTAATTGTTCTAATTCTGATCTTATTGTTGGATCAGTTGGTTTAAATTCGTACCTATCAATAATAGCTTTTACGTATAATCCTGATCCTCCTACAGCTAATATATCCTCATTAAATGATTTCTCCGGTATATCTTGATCAATAAGATAGTTTAAATAATCAATTATTGAAAAATTCTGATCACAATCTGCAATATCTAAACCATAATATTTTACTTGCGCTTGCATAACGTCAGATGGTTTTGCAGTTAACACGTCAAGCCCCTTATAGACAGCCATAGAATCAACTGAAAGAATAGACATGTTATTCTCAATTGCAATTTTGTGTGCTAAATCTGACTTTCCAGATGCTGTTATACCTGTTAGAAAATATAACAAACTAAATTAATTCTGCTTTTAAATAAAAAGGTGTTGAATCAATAATTTTAACTTCAACAATATCCCCAGTAGAAACATTCTTATTATCAATATGTGTTATCTGTCCACTATCAATTTTGCCAGTTAGAACCTGATTATTTTTTTTCGATTGTTTTTCGATTAATAAGACTTGTTCAGTTCCAACAAATCTTTTTAATCTTTTTTCACTAATATCTGTTTGAACATCTTTTAAATGTTGAAATCTTTTCTTAATGATATCTTGGTCAACATATTCATCTTCCATATCGTATGCTTTTGTGCCTGGTCTTGGCGAAAACTGAAACATATAAACTGAATCAAATTCAACATATTTTACAATATCCATTGTGTCTTGAAAATCATCATCAGTTTCACCAGGAAAGCCAACTATTATATCTGTTGTCAATGAAACGTCTGGAATAATGCCTCTAATCATGTCTACTTTTTGTATAAATTTTTCCTTATTGTAACCACGATGCATCTTTGAAAGAATATCACTACTTCCACTTTGTAATGGTACGTGTATCTGATTACATACTTTACTTAGTGACTTGACTGCATTTATAGTTTCTTCTTTAAAATCTTTTGGATGTGGTGATGTAAAACGAATTCTTTCGAGTCCGTCTATCTCATTAAGCTTATATAACAACTGAGCAAAGTATGGTCTACTCTTATTATCAATTTTTAAATCTCTCCCATAGGAATTTACATTTTGCCCTAATAAAGTAATTTCTTTAATCCCTGACTCAACTAATTCCTGTGCTTCGTTAATAATATCGCTAGGTCGTCTACTTATTTCTGGACCTCTGACTGACGGAACAATACAAAATGTACAAGAATTATTGCAACCGATTTGAATTGTTAACCATGCAGAATGTTCAGATTCTCTAATTGATGGTGCATCTGTTGGAAGATCTTCTATTTCATCAATTATTTCAGTTATAGGCCCCCAGTCTTCTGATTGATTTAGTAGATTTATGATATTTGTTAAATTGTGAGTACCAATTACGACATCTACCCATGGGGCTCTTTCTCTTACAAGTTCTTTGTCTTTCTGTGCAGCACATCCACCAACAAGTAACTTGCGATCGATTCCTTCATCTTTCCATTTTTTTAACTGACCAAGTGTTCCATATAATCTATCATCAGCATTTTCTCTGATTGTGCATGTATTGATAAACATAATATCTGCGGAATCCTCAATGGTAGCTTTTGTCATACCATCTAGTTCAAACATGCCAGCTATTTTTTCAGAGTCATGTTCATTCATTTGGCAACCAAATGTTTTAACAAAGTATTTTTTACCCACACGCGAAGGAGTAAAATTCATTTTTGGCTTAATTACAACTGTTTGTTCCACAATTGAATTATAAAATTGTTTTTTAAATAATCTCTATATTATTTTTCAGGTGTTGCATCCTCTGACTCTTCTACAGTATCTTCTTCTGTAGCCTCGTCTGATTCAATCATGCCAACTGCCTTGTACACATCAGTTTCTAACTGCAAAGCAATATCAGCATTTTCTCTTAAAAATCTCTTAGAATTTTCCTTACCTTGACCTAATTGAATTTCATCATAAGTAAACCATGCACCAGCTTTTCTAACTATTCCATGATCTACACCTACATCTAGCAAGCTTCCTTCTCTAGAAATACCTTGACCAAACATAATATCAAATTGAGCTTCTTTAAATGGTGGCGCAACTTTGTTCTTTACAATTTTTGCTCGTACACGATTACCAATCATTTCAGCTCCAATTTTAAGAGTTTCAATTCTTCTAATGTCAATTCTTACTGATGCATAAAATTTAAGCGCTCTACCACCACTTGTAGTTTCAGGAGAACCCCACATAACACCAATTTTTTCTCTAATTTGATTGATAAATATAACAGTAGTTTGTGTTTTATTGATAGAAGATGTGAGCTTTCTTAACGCCTGTGACATTAATCTTGCCTGTAAGCCTACATGGGATTGACCCATTTCTCCATCAATTTCAGCTTGAGGAACTAAAGCTGCAACAGAGTCAATAACTACTACATCGACACCTTCGGAATCGATCAACATATTTGCAATCTCTAGAGCTTGTTCCCCTGTATCTGGCTGTGATACAAGTAATTCATCAACATCAACACCAAGAGCGCTTGCATAGATGGGATCAAGTGCATGTTCTGCATCAATGAATGCTGCTACTCCACCAGCTTTTTGAGCTTCAGCAGCAATGTGTAAAGATAATGTTGTTTTACCTGAGCTTTCAGGACCATAGATTTCTATGACTCTACCTTTGGGTACACCACCTATGCCTAATGCAAGATCTATTGATAGTGCTCCTGTAGAAATTGAAGGTATCTTTCTAACTTGGTCAGAACCAAGCTTCATCAAAGAACCTTCTCCAAATTGTTTTTCTATCTGCGAAAAAACTGTATCGAGTTTTTTTGCCCTGTCTTTATCCATTATTTTCTCCTATTTATTAACAATAATTAATAACTATTTAAACATCTCTATATGACAAATTTTAATCGAACATTTGTTCGAATACAACTATTTAATTAAATTTAATAGATCCCATATACAGTTATTTACTGCTCTATTTATTATATCTTCCCTATTACCGCGTAAATTGTGTGTGAAATTAGTTGTTTCACCATTGATACATATAGATATAAATATTTCACCGATTTTATATTTACTTGAAGGAACCGGACCTGCTTCACCTAATACTGCTAAACCGACTGAAGAATTATATTTTTTCATAGACGCAACTGCTAACTCTTCTGTGAGTAGGGCCCAGTCTTCATTAGGTTCTGCATTCAATAGTTCTTTTTTTGAATCCATAGAATACAAGACATTGGATGCGATTAACGTTTCACTTGCACCAGGATGAGACACAATCTCTTTAGAAAATGATCCCCCCGTAATGCTCTCTACTAGCGAAATTGTATAGTTATTAGCTTTTAATTCTCTTAATAAAATTTTCGATGCAGGGATATTTTCATAACTTAATATATTGTCACTTAATGTTTCTTTAATTTGATTTTTAAATTTATTTAACGCATCATCAGTGACCGAATTTTTATCGATTCGTAATTTAATTATTCCCTTACTCGCTAAATAAGCTAAATCTAAACCTTCAGGTTTGAACTTATCAATCTTTTCTGCCAAAGCAGATTCTGCTTCATTAAAAAACAAAATAAATTCATAATCTTTTTCAACTTTTGTAAAGTTATCTTTTAAAAATGGTACTAATTCATCTGTTACTAGCGGGATGAATTCTCTCGGTGGACCAGGAAGTATAAATACATGTTTACTTTTCAATTCAATATAAATCCCTGGTGAAGTTCCGTTTGTGTTGTTTAATTTGGTTGCACCTGCTGGGATTTCTGCTTGTTTTATATTTGTTGCAGGCATAGTCATGCCTCTACTCTCCCACCTTGACTTCATCCAGTTCAAATGATCTTCGTCAACAACAAGTTTTAAGTCAAACATTTCAGAAATGACTTCTTTGGTAAAATCATCTTCTGTAGGTCCGATTCCTCCACATGTAATAATGACATCATTATTCTCAAGTAATTCATTTACAGCATCTTGTATTAATTTTTTATCATCAGGTACAGTTTTTTCTGTTGAGAGAATAAATCCATTGTTATATAAAGCTTGCCCAAGTGATGCAAGGTTAGTATTAACAGTATCGCCAAGTAAAATCTCTGTTCCAACGCTTAAAAGTGCAATATTCACATATTTAGGATAGCAAGGTTATTCACCAATAATATTATCATTAAGTTATGAAACGTTTCTTACCAATATTTATCATATTTTTTATTTCCTGTTCCTATGGAGCCAGTGAAGAATTGGAGAGTGAAATACTAGAAGCTGTGGCAGAAACTACAGGTTCTATTACAGAAAGTACTTTTCAGTATATAAATACATCTGAAGCTGTTGTCACTGAGAATTTTACAGATAAAAAAACAATCATTATTTTCTGGGCTGATTACTGAGGCGTATGTAGACGGGAGTTACCTGTCGTAGAAAAAGAATTAGCTTACATTTCTGATGAGTATGATGTTATTGCATTAGCACACAGTCAGTACGAACCAACTATGGAATGGGTGAATGAAAATCTTAATGGGAATCTCACAATAGGGTTTTCTACTCCTGAGTTAAGAGATTATTTTAAGATTGTTGGTCAACCAATTTCTATAGTGCTTGATACCAACGGTGAGATAATTTCTCGTACATATGGAGAAATTGATTTAACAAATTTTTAACTTAAAACGATACCCTTTAGTCTGAAACAAGTATGATGAGCTTATAAGCTAGCGGAGGAAGAATGACTAAAAAATCATTTATACTTCTACTTGTTTTATCTTTGGCTTTTGCTGCCTGCGGTGGTGCTGAAGAAGAAACTGTAGAAGAACCTGCAGTTGTTGAAGAGGCTGAAACTCTAGACGCACCAGCTACTACTGTTGCAGAAACACTAGATAAAATAACTTTCGGCTTTATTCCAAGTGCAGAACAAGCTGATCTTCAAGACAATATCAAGCCATTAATGAAAGTTTTAACTGATGGTCTTGGAATTGAAGTTGAAGGATTTGTAACTAGTGACTTTTCAGGATTATTAGTTGCGATGGGATCTGGTCAAGCAGACATTGGAGCATTCAACACATTAGGTTATGTTAATGCATTAAATGTATTCCCAACAAGAATTGAAGCAATTGCAAAAGTTGTAAGATATGGATCTGGTTCATACCATGCTAATTTCTGGACAACTGATGCAAGTGTTTGTGACTCACCACCTGTAATTGGAGCATTTGAGAATATTGATGGTGTTCCACAACTAATTTTAGGATCTGAAACAGAATCTCCTGATGTGAAAGCATTACAAGTTGGTTGGACCTTTGGTGATGATGGAAAGATTCCAGAAGTAAGAAATATTGATGGTGTTGACGTAACAGTCAGCCCAGGATATGCATGTGAAGCTGATTTAAATGTACTAAGAGGTGAAAAAGTATTATTTGTTGAAGAAGGTTCAACATCTGGATACCTATATCCTTCTTTACAGCTAAAAAATATGGGAATTGATTATCAAAATGATATTACCCAAGTTTTTGCTGGTTCACATGATGGAGTTATTTCAGGTCTGTATAACGGTGATGCTAAGTTTGGTGTTACTTATGACGATGCAAGAAGAACTTTAAGAAAAACCAATCCTGATGTTGGTGAAAAAGTTATAGCTATCGGTATTTCAGCTGAAATTCCAAATGACGTTGTTGCTGTAAGAAGCGATCTTCCAGAAGATATAAAATCTCAAATATATCAAATTTTGTCTGATTACATGGCTACCGAAGAAGGTGCTGCTGTAATGGATGAAATTTATGGTTGGACAGATGTTGTTCCTGCAGACAATTCTGAATTTGATGTAGTTAAACAAGCTGCTGAAGAATTCGGTCTTTACGACGAATAAAACATTATTTTTAACCGGGTTGTTTTTACAGCCCGGTTAAAATTTATCTAAAATGATTAAATTTGAAAATGTAAGTGTCACCTATCCGGGTGGTGTTGAAGCCCTAAAAGATTTAGATCTCGAAATCAATGAGGGTGATTTTATTATTATTGTTGGACTCTCTGGAGCTGGTAAATCTACATTGCTTAGAACAATAAATAATCTTGTTAAACCTACAAATGGAACTGTCTACTTGGAAGGTAAAGATGTTACCAATGCCAAGAAAAGAGATTTAAAGAATATTCGTTCACAAATTGGTATGATCTTTCAAACATTCAATTTAGTCAACAGATCAACAGTTTTAAAAAATGTATTAACTGGTAGATTAAGCACTATATCTACTTTCAGATCTATATTTGGATTATGGCCAAAAGATCAAAAACAACTTGCTTTTGAGGCACTTGATCAAGTAGAGATATTAGAAAAAGCCTATGTACGGGCATCTAACCTTTCTGGTGGTCAACAACAAAGAGTTGGTATTGCACGAGCATTATCACAAAAACCTAAAGTAATGCTCGCTGACGAACCTGTAGCCTCGCTTGATCCTATTACTTCAAGAGTTGTTATGAATTATTTAAAAAAGATAAATACAGAATTAGGTATAACTACAATTGTAAATTTACATTTTCTTGATTTAGCAAAAGAGTTTGGAGATAGACTAATTGGACTTAGAGATGGAAAATTAGTTTTTGATGGAAATGTTGATGGTGTATCTGATGAAGATTTTGAAAATATCTATGGACGTTCTATTAAATCTTCTGATTTAATCGGCAATGATTAATATACCTAAAAAACCACCTCCTTCGTATTTAGTTACAATTGGAATTCCTTTTGCAATGCTTTTTACTGTATTTTCATTTCAGCGAGTAGGTTTTAACCTTCAAGATTTTAGAGAAAATTTAGCAAATAGAGCAATAGTGACAGATCCTTTGTTCAATCCAAAATGGAGTTGGGCCTGGGAAAATACTGCTGATGCTATGGTAGAAACTGTTCAAATTGCAATACTTGCCAGTATCGTTGGGTGTGCATTAGCTTTACCTTTATCTTTTTATGCATCAAGAGCAACTAACTTAAACAAGTATTCTTATTTTTTATACAAGTCATTTTTAAATTTAGTCAGGACAATTCCAGATTTGTTTTGGGCAATGCTTTTTACTGTTGCAGTAGGTATTGGACCTTTCGCTGGAGTTTTAGCACTTATCATGTTTTCTCTAGCAATCATGGGTAAGTTACTTTCAGAGACTATTGACAGTATAGATCCAGGACCAATGGAAGCAGCAAAAGCTACAGGTTCCACTCATAATCAAACAGTATTTACGTCAGCTTTGCCTCAGGTACTTCCAAACTTCACAGCATATTTCCTATATATTTTTGAATTATGCATAAGGGCAAGTGTCATTCTTGGTTTAGTCGGTGCTGGTGGAGTTGGTAGGATTATCGAAACTCAGAGAATATTTTTGAGGTTTGATAGAATTTCACCAATCATTGTCATCATTCTTGTTGTAGTTATATTAATTGAACAGTTCAGTGTATGGATAAGAAGAAGGATATTATGAACATACCTAAACAACCAATTAGTCAAAGAATTTTAAAATATACTTTAACTACTGCTATTATTTTTGCATCATTATGGTCAGCAGCTGGACTAGAAATAACAATAGAAAGAATTTTAGATGCACCTAGACAAATTGGAATACTAGTTGGTGCAATGTTTCCATTAGACACTAGTCAAGAGGCTATAGATAGAATCATACCAAAAGTGTTTGAATCTTTATTTATTGCGTGGGCTGGAACAGTAATTGGAGCAATTTTTAGCTTTCCTATTTCATTCTTAGCTGCGCAAAATGTAGCAGTTGGTGCTGTGAGTAGAATTACTAAACAAATATTAAATGCTATTCGTGCTTTTCCAGAATTGATACTAGCTTTTGTATTTCTACCAATAACTGGCCTTGGAGCATTTACAGGAACATTAGCTTTAGGAATTCACTCTATTGGAACACTTGGAAAACTATCATCAGAAGTAATAGAAGGAATTGACGAAGGACCTCTTGAAGCAATTAAATCTTCTGGTGGTTCAAAAATAAATGAACTTATTTTTGGTGTAATTCCACAAGTCATGCCAACAATTACTTCATATTGGCTGTACAGATTTGAAATAAACTTAAGAGCTTCAGCTGTTCTTGGTGTTATTGGTGCTGGAGGTGTAGGGCAAGAGTTAATAAATCAATTAAGATTTAGAGATTTTCCTAGAGCAGGAACAGTATTAATTTGTACAATTGCTTTAGTTTTAATTGCAGATGCTATATCAGCTTCAATTAGAAATAGAATTATTCAAGGAAAAGTAGTTAAGGGTTAATTACTCTTCGAACCAATTTTCCTCTGTAGAATCTTGAGTCTCTTCTGTAGAAGTTTCATCTTCAGATGCATCCACTTCTTGCTGATCGTCTATAGAAGTTAAAAGACTAGTTTCGAATTCTTCAACAGTTATTAATACTTCTCTAGCTTTTGAACCTTCCGAAGGACCGACAATACCTTGTGCTTCAAGTATGTCCATCAATCTACCTGCCCTTGCAAAACCAACTCTTAATTTACGTTGAAGCATTGATGTTGAGCCAAGCTGTGAGCGTATTACAAGTTCTTTAGCAGTTGCTAATAACTCTTCGTCTTCACCAAAATCTTCAGATGGAGATGTAGAGCTTGTTTTTTGTTCCTCTGTAACTGCTGGATTGTAAACTGCTTCTTTTTGATCTTTCACCCATGAAACAACATCTTTTATTTCACCTTCAGTTACCCATGCACCTTGGATTCGCTCTAATCGTGGGTTTGAAGCTGTAACAACTAACATATCACCCAATCCAATTAATTTCTCTGCACCGGATTGATCTAGAATAACTCTTGAATCTGTTGTTGATGCTACTGAAAATGCAAGTCGTGAAGGTATATTTGCTTTCATAACACCAGTGATAACATCTACTGATGGCCTCTGAGTAGCAACTACTAAGTGTATACCAATTGCTCTCGCCATTTGAGCAAGTCTTACAATTGCAGATTCTACTTCCCTACCAGCAACCATCATCAAGTCATTTAACTCATCTATAAATACAACTATGTATGGGAATCTATCAAACTTTTCTTCATCAAGTAGACCAGCATCATATTTTTCGTGATAACCATTAATATCTCTAACTTGACCATCAGCTAATAAATCATATCTTCTGTCCATCTCTGAGACAGCCCAACCAAGTGCATCAACAGCTTTTTTAGGATTTGTAATGACCTTTGTAAGCAAGTGTGGAACATTGTTGTACTGACCTAACTCAACTCTTTTCGGATCAACCATAACCATTTTTACTTCATCCGGATTAGTTCTTACTAGAAGTGATGTAACAATTGAGTTAATACATGAAGATTTACCAGCTCCAGTTTGTCCAGCAATTAATACGTGTGGAAGTTCAGATAGGTTAAGTAATCTTGGTTTTCCTGATATGTCTAAACCTAGTCCGACATTTAATGGATGTTCAGAATTTGCAGCTTCTTTTGAAGAAAGGACATCGCCGAGAGAAACAAGTTTTCTTTGCCTATTTGGTATCTCGATACCAATAGCACTTCTCCCTGGAATTGGAGCAAGTAAACGTACATCTGGTGTAGCTAATGCATATGCAATGTCGTGAGAGAGAGAAGTTACTTTTGAAACTTTGACACCAGGTGCTAACTCGATTTCGTAACGAGTTACTGTTGGGCCTGGTACAACATTTGTAAGTTCTGCTTCTACACCATGTTCCTTTAATAGTTGAGTTAAGTCATTTGCAGTTTCTTGTAATAATTTTTTAGAAGTTGATACAGAGGATCCATTTTTTAACAATTTAACTGGAGGTAATGTATATGTACCAGATTTGCTTTGCTTCTTGGGTTTTGGTTTAGTGGTTTGCGTCTTCTTATCTTTAAAATCTTTAATATCTGACACATTTGAAACTTTTTCTTTGATTTTTGATGCAGATTTTGAAACAGTATTAGGTTCGTCATCGTTAATTACTGGATCTTTGTAAATGTCTTCAAGGTATATATTTCTAGCTTCTTTTCTAGCTAATACGAATGCATAAATGAATTTATAAATGTATTTCAGTATTGCTTGGATACCACCAATTAAATCTTTAAGTTCTATATCAGTCATATAAAGAACTGACATGATTAATCCTAATAAAAGTATTGTATGAGTCATTTGTAGACCAACACTGTTGGTAAGTGGATAAACAATAAAAGCTGAAATATGACCACCAGACTTTAATAACAACTCTGAACCAGCGCTCAGTGACAAAGGTTGTGCATGGATTAAAGAATGAAACATAGAAGCAGAAAATATTTGAACCCAAAATGTTCCTACTAATACTCTTTGTGCTTTTACAGTTTCACGATCCCTTATGAGTATTGCGGAACCGTAAAAAAAGAATACTGGTAAAGCAAACACACCATAACCGAAAGCCCACTGAAGCACATTGAAGACAACTTCACCAACAGGTCCTCCTTGTGAGAATATTGACAACACAGTAAGCATTCCGAAAGAAAACATAAAAACTGCTACAGCTTGATAAGATTGGACGAATTTAGATAACGTACTAGAAGTTGTAGATTTAAGTGTAGTTACTGCCCTGTCTACGTTTATTAACTTGTTTTGTTTAGACACCCGCTTACGCCCATTTACCCTTTTGCGAGTGGATGTCTTCACAGCCACGGATATATTATACCATAAAAAAGTGTAGAAAAAGCTTAATTATTCTTAATTTTTTGGAAATTATCCAATAATTTATTGGCTAATTCACTAGAAATGTCAGTAATAGGCATTAATGGTGATCCAACATCTTCCCACGTTTGCGTAAGTAAGTACTTAACTGGACCAGGACTTGGTTCTTCAAATAATAAATCAAAAAGAGGTAAAAGTTGATTTTGCAAGTGTTCAGCTGATTCAACCTCATCATTAAGTACATGGTTTATTAAATCGTAAATTTCATTTCCGACAACATGGGAAGCAACTGAGACAACACCTTTTCCACCCATCTTCATGAACTCTATAGTCTCACCATCATTACCTGAATAAATATCAACTTTATCTTTGAGTGCTTCTAATTCATTTTTAGAGAATTCCAAATCCCCTACCGCATCTTTTATGGAATGTATTCCAATATCATCAACAAGTTTTTCTAAAGTATCAATTTCAATTAACGTTGCTGTTCGACCAGGAATGTTATATGCCATAATTGGTAAGTCAGTGTTTTTAGAAACCTCTTCAAAATGCTTCAAAATTCCAAATTGAGATGGTTTTGAATAATATGGTGTAACAATCATTATGCCGTCGACACCTATGTCATTAGCCATTTTTGTATACTCGATAGATTCTTTAGTGGAGTATGTACCAGTTCCAGCAATTATCTTTGCTTTATCTCCTACAGAGTCTTTAGCAGTTGAATAGATAATTTTTCTATCTTCTTTTGTTAAATTTGGTGATTCACCAGTTGTTCCTGATAAAACTAAGCCGTCAGATTTTTCGTGAACTAATTTTTTACATAGTCTCCACAAAGTATCAGTGTTTAGCACCCCATTGTTATCGAAAGGAGTTATGACTGCTGTTAATAGCTTGCCAAAATCGCTCATACTTAGATATTAATCTTCTTAGCTATTAAATTTTCTAAACCTAGATTAAAACCCTCTAAATCGTGATAAAGATCGAGGACAACTTTTACTCCATATAGGTATGCTTTTCTATCATATACTTTATGATCTAAATTAAAAGATTCGTATTCATTTACGAAATCTACCTCTTGCTCAGCTAGAAATTTATCATCTCTCAAAGAATATATATTTTTGTTTTTCACATTATTAATTTGATAAAAGTCACCATCTTGTTCGTGAGAGTTTATTTCTGACGGCAAAGAATTTGCTAAATCTAGTGCAGTACCAGATGGTGCATCTTGTTTATTTCCATGATGTTTTTCGGTAATATTTACTGAATTAAATTTTTCAGAAAGAGCTAGTGAGAAAAGCTTTTGATATGCAGCGCCTATAGAAAAGTTTGGTATCACTATAACTTTTTTATCTGTGATTGACTTTAGTTTTGATAACATTTCTGAGCTCACACCAGATGAACCAATAATTAAATCAGCATCTGAATTAAGTAGTGAGTCTATATTTTCGTTAATTACCGTGGCAGGCGAAAACTCTAAGACAACATCTTCTTCTATATTTGTTAAATCTTTATAGCTTTTATATTCTTGTCCTTTGTAATTAGGATCATGAATTGCTGTTAAAGTAAAATCGTCTCTTGAGTTTATGTAATCTGAAACGAGTAGTCCCATTGAGCCCGCGCCACCAGATATCAAAACAGTATTTTGTGCGATTTCATTCATCTTTGATAATTCCTTATACTTATAGTTGTTAATGATAATGATAAATAGATGAATTCAAAGAAAAAAAACATCGAAGCCCAAATAGTAGAAGATTTTGAAAAAATCAGACCTGCAATTACTAGGCTATTGCAGACTCAAATGAAAAATGATGATTTATCTCTTCGATATGGAAGGTCAAAATCAAACAGTAAGAATGATATTGTAATAAATCCATCAATACTTGTTAATACAATTTCAAAAACAAATCTTGATAGAGATGAGGTTATGATTGGTACAGTTGTGCACGAAGCTATACATGCAACAAATAACTATAGCTTAGACTCTGAATCCTTAAACAAACTATTCCCTGACGAACTCGATGATGTAGAAGATATTGATGATGTTCTCGAAATACTCACAGGTCCCTTTGGAAAATATGTCTTTGACATCTTAATTCACTCAATCGAAGAAAAAATCTTTGTGAAACAATATGAAGGTTTAAATTCAATTCTTGAAGATATTTACACTGAGTCATTTTCAGAAATAAAAAAGCTTGGAAATTTTAGTCAGTATCTTTCATTATTATTTCACTCAATAACCTCTTATATAGATCCTGAATTTGAAAACTACAAAAAGCCTGTCGTAAATTCCTTGAATGAATCTTTACACATTTTAAAAACGTTGAACTATGAAAATGTAAATGTGTCTGAATTAATAGAGGCTACAGTTCAGATGGTTGACATATGTAGACGATATAATATTCTTCCAGACTTAGACAACTACACACTTGGTGAACAAAAAGAGATTGAAGAATCGCTTGATGAAAGTGTAGTAAATGATTTAAGTAAAGTTCTTATCCCCTCCTCCAACAATGTGACAACAGGCAATACTTTACAGAAATTTCTTGGACAGAC
This sequence comes from uncultured Candidatus Actinomarina sp., assembly GCA_902635945.1. Classification (GTDB taxonomy): domain Bacteria; phylum Actinomycetota; class Acidimicrobiia; order Actinomarinales; family Actinomarinaceae; genus Actinomarina. The sequence continues at coordinate 55,640 of CACPPU010000001.1, forward strand.
AGAGTCTAAATCAACTGATGATAAATTAAATCTAATGGATGATCATATATCCAAAGTTGGTGCCTCAACTACAATCTATTTTCCTTCAGGAAATACTGCAAAAGTCGTTGAAAATAAAATTCCAAACAATTACAAAAACTTATACAAAAATGGTCTTGAAACATATGAATCTTTATTACAACAATGGAATTTACCTATTTATAAAGTTACAAACAAAATAAAACCCTACTTTATACACAACCAAAAAAGACAAAGAATTAGTGGATTCGATCAAGGAGATTTATCTCCGCACGTTCCAATCATGCTTGCGTCAGGCAGATACGAGAGAATGTTTGAACAAAAACAAAGACTGTCTAATAAATCATATGCCATATCGCTTTTAATTGATGGAAGTGGTTCTATGATTGAGAAAAATAAAGATGAACTTCATCCTTGGTCTTTAGCCTCAGCATTAATTGGTGCTAGTTATCTGTCCCAAATATGTTTTGAACTTGATATCGATTTTGAAGTTTCTATTTTTAACAGAGCCTTTGCATCTGAGCATACTGAAAATGAAGATACATACAATAAAAGAAAATTTGCAGTTTCATCAATGTTAAATAGAACCTACGGATCTTCAGCACAAGAGCTTTATAGTACGGCAAATCATTATTTTATAAAAGAGTTTAAAGACTCTTGGAGAGAGAACTATCAGCAATTTATAGGACTAATTGAATTTTCAAGAAACTTAAGAGACTCGATTGACATAGGAATAAGTGAAGATTCAATTCCACCAGTAAGTATGTTTGAAAAAGGAACTAACATCGATGAAATAAATATCATGCATGCAACAAAAAGATTACTAAACCATCCTTCGAATACAAAGATGTTGGTTGTGCTGTCTGATGGTATGACTAGAGGGTCGTTGAGTGAACTTCAAAATAGTATAAACTTTGCGACCAAAAATGGTGTTGATGTAATAGGCATAGGAATAGGTAATAGAGGTTCTTGGAGAGAATATATTAATAATGTACAAATTGAAAAACCTGAACAGCTAATTCATTCCATAGTAAACATCACAAAGGATATACTTATTAAAAACATTAAATTAACATCTGGAGTTGCCTAATGGGTTCACAAAAATTTATAAATCCTGATAATGAAAAACAATCTGTTGAAATAGAAGAATGTAAATTAGATAAAAAATTAGAAGATTTTGACTCACGTAATAATCGAATTCCTGAAGTTGATGAATTTTATGTAGACCTAGGTATGCAGTACAGACTTGCACAGGTTATGAATTCAAAAAGTAAATCTTTTAAAAATGAGATTCCTATACACATTGCATTGATGGGTCATATGGGAACAGGAAAAGATCATGACATAGAACAATTTGCAGCAAAACTACGATTTCCATATTACAGAATTCCTTTATCAGGAGAAGTTAGAGACGTAACGCTTTTAGGTTCTGTTCAGTTGTATGGAGATGGTAAGGGTGGAACTGAAAGCAGATGGCAAGATGGTGAGCTAACAAGAGCTCTAAGAGGGCCAGCAATTGTTAACCTGTCGGAGCTTAATGCAGCAGGTCCTGAAGTTTTATTTGCCCTTCATTCGTTACTTGATAGACATAGGAAACTAGAACTACCAAACGGAGAAGTTCTTTCTTTAAGAGAAGATACATATATTTTTGGAACCATGAATCCAACAAGTTTGAGAGATTATGCGGGTACCCAGTCATTAAATAAGGCATTTGCCGATAGGTGGGTCATATGGGACAAACCCTTTCCAAATAAAGAACAATTAGATGCTATTTTTGAAAAAAGATATCCCAAACTTCAAAAAGAATATAGAGAACTAATCATTAAATTAGCAACAGAAATTAACAACTCATTTATGTCTGATGATATAAGTATCAACATAGAAACCCCTATGAGTTTGCGAACAATAGTAGAGAGAATACCTATTGGCTTAGATGTTTACACTGACTCAGCAGATCCATTAAAAGATACTTGGGAAAATTTTGTATTACCGCATGTTAATAAAGAAGACTTAGATCATTACAAAACTTTGTGGAACACAATAGTTAGAAAAGGGCCTTCTATAAAACCTAAGCTTTAGAAAATTTTATTAAAGGGATATCTCTGTTTGTTCTTTTTCTGTACATTTGAAACGTTGGATACACTTCGTCTAATAAACTCCAGTAATATTCTTTTTCAGAAGACTCGATTAATTCGTAGGTAGCTTCAAAGCGTTCATTGTTTATTGTGATATAGGGATTGTCAGTTGATAGGTTGTAAAACCAATCTGGTGTTTTATCATTTCCACTGTATGAAGCTGCAACTATAAAATCATTTTCAAAATTTGCATAAGTTAAAGGTGTTTTTCTAACTTGATTAGTTTTACTCCCAATAGTTTCAAGTAAGAGAATGTGGTCCCCTATTATTTTTTCACCAAGGAAAGAGTGATTGAATCTTATAATTTTGGAGTGAATTTTTGAGATTAACTTATAAAACCATTCCGGCCAGAGATGTGCTGACTTGCCTAGTAATCTCCACATTGATTACTTAATTTAAAAATCTTCCTGATTTTCTTCTTGATCTTTAAATTTCGGATCGTACTTTTTGAAAAAATCTTTTAATTTATTTTCTAAATCATCAGTTTCTAAATTAGCTAATTCATTTCTAAGCTTTTTAATTTGGATCTTAATATCGACATTTTCATCCATAAGCCTTAAAACGTACCTCAATCCAAGGGCTAAAAGAACAAACTTTAAGATTTTCTTCATAAATGCATCATAAATAGAAACTTATTTTAAAAAAAGTTTTTTTTGATGAAATTGCCACTGGAGTTAATTGTTGACCTCAAGTAAACTTAATAAAGTGCAAGAAATATTAAGTAATCTCGTTGCAGAACAGCAATTATTAGATCAATACCTTCAAAGTATTCCTGTTAGAAATTGGAATACTAAAACTACTTACAAAAATTGGGATATCACAGCTCATGTTAGCTATCTTGCAGCTCTTGAAGATCTTGCTCACAATGCACTAAAGAAAAAAGGTACTGACTTTAATAAATATAAAGGGCCTAAGGGTTTAGAAAAATTTGAAAAAGAAGCAATTAAAAAAGGAAATGACATGAGACCACAAGATGTTATTGAATGGTGGAGAATGTCTAGAGCATCTGTCATTGAAACTTTAGCTAAATCATCTCCAGGAAAAAAATTAACTTGGTGGAAAAATGAAATTGATTGTAGAACATTTGCAGTTACAAAATTGGCAGAGACATGGGCACACAGTTTAGATGTTTATGATGCAATGAAAAAAGATTACGAAGACACTGTTCGCGTTGAGCACGTAGCGCTTTTTGGATGGTTAAATGCAGAACGAGCAAGTAAGGTCAATAAAATTAAATATCAAGATTTAAGAATAGAGCTCATCGGACCAGAATATAAGGCTTGGCAGTTTGGTGATGAAGAAAGTGAAAATAGTATAAAAGGAAATGCTAGTGACTGGTGTAGAGTGGTTACTGGTAGAGTGCCCAAAGGACATAAACTTACACTTTCTACTGAAGGTGATTTTGCCAAAAAATTCGTTAAATTTAATCACGTAAAAATATAATGCAAGTCTACGGAGTAGTTCACTTAAAAAGCCTTCCTGGCTCCCCTTCTAACAGGTTATCTATTGATGAAATTATAGATTCAGCACAAGAAGATGTTAATAGCTTGGTTTATGGTGGTGTTGATGGAATCATAATTGAAAATTTTGGAGACACTCCTTTTGTAAAAGATGATATTTCCAAACGTACTCTTGCAAGCTTTACTACAGTTGTAGAAAATTTATCAATAGAAAGAGATATTAAAGTTGGAATAAATGTTCTAAGAAATGATGGTATTGCAGCTCTTGCAATTGCCGAAGCTACTAAATCACAGTTTGTAAGAATCAATGTTTTAAATAACACTATGTTTACCGATCAGGGTGTTATAGAAGGTGATGCTCACGGAGTTAATCAGTTTAAATCAAGTCTCAATAGTTATGTAGAAATCTATGCTGATGTATTTGTTAAGCATGCTGTACCACCTCCTGGTTCAAAAATTGAAAACCATGCAGAAGAATTGATTCATAGAGCTGGTGCAGATGTGGTGATTGTTACAGGAGATGGTACTGGACATGAAATAAATATTGAAGATTTACAAAAAGTAAGAAACATTGTTCCAAGTGGAAAACTTGCTATTGGATCGGGAGTAAACTCAACAAATGTCGATGCCTATCAAGATTTGGCAGACATACTAATTGTAGGAACTAGTTTTAAATTTGATAATGATGTTGCTAAAAGGGTTGACATCAATAGAGTTGAAGAGTTAGTAAGAAAAATAAAATAATTTTTATTACTACAATACAAATCTGTTACTTAACTATCATTTTTATTTGAATGGAAGCCATACTTAATCCAGCACTACTATTGTTCCTTTCAGGAATTTTGATTGGAACTCTATTTAAATTAATCCTTCACAACTCAATTTCTAAATACTTGGGATATTATTTGTTGCTTTCACTGGGGCTCAAAGGTGGTGCAAGCCTTCAAGAAAATGGATTTATAAATGAAGTTATTAGTGCATTAACACTTGGAGTAATGTTTGCTCTTTTAATACCAATTATTGCTTACATTTATCTTAAAAATTTACTAAATAGCGACGATGCAGCCGCACTCTCTGGAACTTACGGATCAGTAAGTGCTGTTACATTTGTAACAGCTATTGCATATCTTACAACTACTAATCAAAACTTTGATAACTACATGTCTGCTGTTTTAGTTGTGATGGAGTTCCCAGCAATATTTATGGCACTCTATTTAGTTACGCATAATAAGCAAAATAAAGGTAATAATTTAGAAACTATTAAGACAGCATTTTTAGAACTTCCAAATATTATTTTGATCTCATCATTGTTTATTGGATATTTTGTCAATCAAGCACTTTTATCTAATTTAGATTTCATAATTGTTGAAATATTTGATTACGTTTTATACGTGTTTTTATTTGTAATGGGAACTAGGGTCGCAAAGAGAATTGGAGAACTTAAAGGCAAAGGAGCTAGCCTAATTGTTTTTGCTTTATGTACTCCATTGATTGGTTCAATTATTGCTTTACTGGCATCTCTAAACTTTAATTTTTCTGTCGGCAACGCAACATTGCTTATGGTGTTAACAGCTAGTGCAAGCTATATTGCAGTACCAGCAGTTGTAAAAGACGCTATACCAAATGCAAATCCTGCTATATACCTTGGACTTAGTTTGGGTGTCACATTTCCATTCAATATCATTGTTGGAATACCTTTATATAACGAACTAGCTAAATACTTTATTGGCTAATTAGAGAAGGAATCCACCATCAATGGTTACAACTTCGCCTGTAATCCATGATGCATCATCACTTGAAAGAAAGTAAATCAAACTAGCTATATCTTCTGGTTCTCCTAGTTTTTTAAGAGCATGAAGGTCCGCACTTCCCTGCTCATCACCTGCCCAAAGCATTTCTGAAAGCTTAGTTTTAACCACCGCTGGAGCAATACCATTCACTCTAATATCAGGCGCAAGTTCCATTGCTAATTGTTTTGTCATATAAATTAATCCGGCTTTTGAAATATTGTAAGCTCCCATGTAGTGCGCAGGCTTAATTCCACCAACAGAACAAACATTCAGAACAGATTCTTTTAAACCAGCTTTTACAGCTTCTCTTGTCCACATTAAAGGACCCATTAAATTTACATCCCATGTTTTCTGCACTGCAGATAAATCAACATCCATCAAGCTTCCACCAGAAGGGTTTGTGCCAGCGTTGTTAATTAAAACATCTAAAGACCCTGTTTCATCCACAATTTTTTTACAGGTCTCAGTTGCAGCAGCAAGATCATCCGCTCTTGCAACGAAACCCTTTAACTGCGAATTTTCAGAAAGTACCGCTTCTAGATTCTCCTCTTTTCTAGATGTGATGTATACATTCCAACCTTGATCAATAAATTTTTGAGCAGTGGAAAGACCTATACCTCTTGTTCCACCGGTTACGAGTGCAGTTTTCATTATTGTTAAAGTATAGTAGTTATTTCTCAATTCAGTTACAGTTGAAATGCAAATGGAAAATTTTCAAAAATATAAAGTATTACTTACGCAAAACCAAAACTTTCGAAAACTATTTGCTGCTCGTTTAATCACACTAGGTGGAGATTGGTTATTAACCGTGCCTCTCTTAGGTATAATTTACGAGTTAACTGAAAATCCATTTGTAACCTCTCTTGTGTTGGTGGTTCAGAGTGCGCCATTATTTATGCTTGGAAGCTTTGGTGGTTACTTGGCAGATAGATTCGATAGGAAAAAAATAATCGCAATCTCAGAGTTCTTATCAGGAATGACAGTATTGTTAATTCTTTACTCAGTCACAACTGAAAATGTAGTATTTATTTTGTTTTCATTTGGATTGCTTTCTGTTGTAGGTTCTCCATACATGCCTACTTCTGATGCAGCTTTGCCAAACGTTGTTAAAAAGGAAAATTTAGCTGAAGCAAATGTTATATTTTTTTCAAGTTGGGGTGTGATGGCCGGTCTAGGAGCTGGTCTTGGAGGTTACTTAACAACAATAATCAGTAGAAATATGTTATTTGCAATCGATAGTTTAACCTTTGTGCTTTCAGCTTTAATAGTCTTCTCGATAAAGAAAAATTTGAGTGAAAAATCTCAAGATAAAGATGAAGAAGAGGATATAAGTTATAAAGAAGGTCTTAAATATGCTGCATCAAAGAAAGAAATTTTTTCCTTAATTATTACAAAAGCAACCTTTAGTATCTCAGCTAGCGGTTTACTCTCTTTGTTTACTGTTCTCTCTTATGATATATATAAAACTGGAGACTTTGGTACAGGCCTTATGTTTGGTGCAAGAGGCGTTGGTGCACTGATTGGTCCTATTGCGATTAGATATTATTTTGGAAGCACTGATGGAAAACTACTGAACACAATCGGCATAACCATCATGGCCTGGGGTTTGTTTTATTTCTTTATACCGTTTTCGGTATCACTGTACCTAACAGTGTTGTTATTAATCCTTGGACACTCTGGTGGTGGTTCACAGTGGGCGTTTTCTACATATGGATTACAAGTACTGACACCAGATAGGCTCAGGGGAAGAATTGCTGGAATTGATTATTCACTTTATTTTTTTATGAATACAATTTCAACCCTTATGATTGGATACCTTGCAACTGTATATGGTGTGCTTTTTGTCTTTAAGCTATTTCCCGTACTGGGATTCATATTCGGATTTGTCTGGTATTTATCTACTAGAAATATCTGGAAGAGTTTAGATAAATCCTAAGTGATTTTATCACATAGAAAAAAGATTTTTTCCTTCAAATTTTTTTGTACCATTAACATAGCTAAAGTACTTTCGGCATTCACAAGATTGATACTCTATGTCAATAGGGTAAAACTCTCTTTTGGCTTCAGGCCAATACTCTGTTTGAAGTTCTATCATTTTAAGGCCTACATCTTGATGGCTATTTAAATTAAGAAAATTTTGGAGCCTATCTAAATATGGTTCTGCCCCTATACCGGTAGGAACATCAGTGGTGATTGGTATAACATCTTCTCTAAACCAGGCAATGTCTATCAAAGCCATAAATATTGGGAAGTCATTATTCATCTTAAATTGCTTATTTATATTGTTTGTTGCAGTAATAACATCTCTATTAGAATTTAAAACTATTTCAGCTAACTCTTCTTTTTTTTCATAAAATTTAAATGTTGAAGCATCAATGCGGCTATATTGCTTTTCACCCCAATATGAGTCTTCTACTGGGTACGCTGTGAAATTCTCCCACTGCTCTAAACCAAGAAGTTTTTCTTTTAAAGCTTCAGGATTACCTAAATCATTTATCGTTAGTTGATCAATAGTTAAATCTTTGTTGCACCACCTACTAAAAAATAAAGCTTGGATTAATAAAGGTAAGTCTTCTTTTGCTGGTTCAGCAAATTTAATAATGGATTTACTTACTTTATCATCCTCTCTAAAAACATTTAGAAAACGACCTTTTTGTAAAATCGGATCATCGCTCCAAGGATATGGTTCTCCTGACTCTCTTTTTACACGTACAGATTCACGTTTCTTGCAGTAATCAAAAAAGCTTTGTACTGGGTCCTCTATTTCAAGACCATCTAGTGAGTGTGCATATGGATTCTCTAAAACCATAACTTTAATTTAAACAGATTACTTCACACTTTTCTTACTTCACAACTGGTATTTGAAGCATATTTGTTGTGTAAGCAGCAGACTTTCTTTCCGACTTCATTCTCCAGTCTTTTTTTATACCCTGTGCTCCCAGTGTCAATGTACTTGATCCATACTTGCTATTAACGCCGTCCAGTACCTCCATGACGCGGTCTGATTGATCGTAGTTCTCATATTCATAAAAACTATACTGTTCGTTCTCTGCGTCAGTAATATCTAACAGCATTACACCAATTTTCTGGTATTCATATCCATAGACAAAGAGTTTTCGTGTTAGATGTTTTGCTTCTTTGACAATCTTTGACGTATTGCTTGTTGGTATTGAAAAAAATGTACTCATACCGTTGCTATATCTTTTCTCTGGGTTGACAAATGGACTGGTTCTTAAGAATACATACAAGCCTTGGGCTCTAGAACCCTGGGCTCTCAACTTCTCACACGCTCTAGCAACATAGTTGGAAACAGCTTCCTCTAACTCACTTACTAGCATTACTTTTCTACCAAATGACTTAGAGGATATGATGTTTTTCTTATTCTTCACCTCTTCTATGCCAATACAGGAAATCCCATTTAGCTCATGATGTATCCTCTCCCCTACAATGCTGATTGTTTTTCTGACATGACGAGCATTTGCCTGTGTTAAATCATAAGCGGTATCTACTCCAATTCTTCGAAGCCTTCTTCCCCATCTTGTTGAGATTCCCCAAATCTCTTCAAGTGGTAGGTCTTTTAAAATCTCATCTCTTACACTCTGATCTCGTATATCGAAGACATTAGATGTTGTGTATTTTTTAGCTTGTCTGTTTGCTACTTTTGCCAATGTCTTTGTTGGGCCTATGCCTATTGAAACTGGAATCCCTGTCCACTGTTTGATTAATCTTCGTATCTCTTGAGCTGTCTCTTCTAAATCACAGTAGTAAAAGCTACTAATATCGAGAAACGCTTCATCAATAGAGTAAATCTCTATATCGCTGACAAGAGATTTCAGTGAGGTCATCACTCTGGCGGACATATCACCATAAAAAGTGTAGTTTGATGAAAATACATGAACTTTGTTTCTATTGATAAGTTGTTTGTATTTAAAGTACGGGGCTCCCATTGGTATGCCTAAAGCTTTTGCTTCATTTGATCTAGCAACCACGCATCCATCATTGTTAGACAAAACAACAATAGGCTTTCCTTCTAGCTTTGGGTTAAATACTCTCTCACAAGACGCATAGAAGTTATTACAGTCCACTAGGGCAAAAATTTTATTATTCACTTACTTACTCCTTTGAATACTGTACACTATTCTAAGAAAAAAGAAAGACATTTTTATGCCACGAGGTGGAGCAAGAAAAGGAGCCGGTAGACCAAAAGGTCAAGGCAAGTATGGAGAGCAGACAAAAGCTGTCCGTATTCCTGTGAGTAAGGTGAAGTATATCTCTGAGGTCATCAACAAAGGGCTATACGAAGTACCAATGTATAGTAATAAAGTTGCAGCTGGATTCCCATCCCCTGCAGACGACTATTTAGAAGACAAAATAGATTTAAATCAATATTTAGTAAAGCATCCTGCATCAACATTTTTAGTAAGAGCTTCTGGAGAATCAATGATCAATGCTGGAATATTTCCTGACGATATCTTAGTTGTAGATAGAAGCTTAAAAGCTGAAGATGGAAAAGTGGTTATTGCTGTTGTAGATAATGAACTGACTGTAAAAAGATATCGTAAAAAAGGTAAAAGAATCATTTTAGAACCAGAAAACGAAGCGTTTGATCCAATTGTGATTGCAGATGAATCTGAAGCATTTGTTTGGGGTGTTGTAACAAACGTCATTCATAATCTGTAAAATAAAAGTATGGTAAACATACTACAAAACGAACCGTCAGATTTTGAAGGTATTAAAGAATGGGACTATAAAGAAAATTTCTACACATTAAATACTGAGTATGGAGATTTAAGAATTCATTATGTAGATGAGGGATCAGAAAATGATAAAACCGTACTATTGCTTCACGGAGAGCCTGACTGGGGTTATATTTATAGAAAATTTATTGATCCTTTAGTTGAAAATAATTTAAGAGTTATTGTTCCAGATCTTCCCGGTTTTGGTAAGTCTGACAAACTATCTGAAAGAACAGCTTACACATATGAAAAATATGTAACGTGGATGAATGCTTGGCTACGAGATTTAAATCTAAAAAATATAACTCTATTTGGGCAAGACTGGGGCGGATTAATAGGATTAAGACTTGTTTTAGAAAACCAAGATAAATTCGATAGTGTAGTTTTAAGTAATACTGGATTACCAACAGGTGATGTACCACCGGGTGAAGCATTTGAAAGCTGGAAAAATTACTCCCAGACAGTAGAAAATTTCCATGCTGGAGGAATTGTAAAAGGTGGTACTGTTAAAGGAATTGAGCAATACGTAATTGATGCTTATAACGCACCGTTTCCAGATGAATCTTATAAAGAAGCAGCGAGACAGTTTCCTATGATAGTCCCAGTTACACCAGACGATCCAAGTTCGGAAATTAATAGAAACGCATGGAAGGAATTAAAAAAATGGGACAAACCCTTTTTATGTGTTTTTAGTGAACAAGATCATGTATTCAAAGGTGTTGATAAAGCATTTACTAAAAATGTTCCTGGTTGTAAAAATCAACCGCACAAGACAATTCAAGGTGGACATTTTGTCCAAGAAGATAACCCAGAAGAGTGTATTGAAGCAATATTAACTGTTGCTAAGAACTGACCTTTGCCTTACCCCAGTAGTTGTAACCAAGAAATTTTTGAGTTCCAGGAAGATAAATATTATTTAAATCAAGAAATTGAAATCCACTATCTGAAATTAATTGTTCAATGTTTCTGTTAGTGTGGCAACCGCCAGCGATTTTAGGATAAAAGAAGTCAGTTATGTTTTGAATAAATGAAACTCTTTTGTTAGGTGATAATCCATGTTCACTAAATATAAATACACCATCATCCTTCAAAACTCTTTTAATTTCCTGTAGTGTTTTTTCAGGCTCTGGAATAGAACATAATGCATAAGTACTTACTACAGTATCAATAGAATTAGTTTCTACTGATAAACTGCTTGCAGATTCGATTAAGAATTCAACATTTAAGTTATTCTTCTCTGCTCGTTTTTGTGCAATTTGATTTAACTCTTTTGACGGATCAATACCTAAGATACTTGTTACTTTTTGATTATCATAATGTTTTAGATTTGATCCAGGTCCTATTCCAATCTCCAAGACTTTTCCACTTGCTTCAGGAATAACCTTTTTTCTTTGATAGTCTATCGGCCTTGAATTGCATGTTAAGTTCAGGACATAAGGTAGGATCTTTTTTTCATAGAATGATTTACTTATTAATCGAATAAGAGGAAAAACAATAAATAAAGAAATATTTGAAATCAATAAGTAAATATATTTCTTCACCTACTTATTCGTGCCCTCCTCTTGGAACTCCCCCGTACTTCATGCGTGTATCTCCCATGTACGCGACTCTTTCTTCAGGTGTTAATGTTTTACAATTAATAATTTCACCGACAAAGAACGTATGAGTACCAAAATCTATTTTTTGTTCAGTTTTTAGTTCTAACCAAACAGTTGCATTATCAAATATAGGAACTGAATTTTCAGTTAAAGTAATTGGTTCTTTATTTAGATAGCCTTCAGAATATTCTGCAGGTTTAGAAAATTTAACAAAAACTTTTGTGTACTCAGGTGAAAACATGTTGATAGTAAAAAAATCACTTTGATCCATTAAATTAAAAGTAACACTTTTATTATCTATACCTACACCGATCAATGGTGGATCCATACTTACTTGGGTTATCCAACTTGCAGTCATACCATTGAACTCTCCATTAGCGTGACTTCCAATTATGCCTAGTGGACTAGGAATCTTCCACGTTGCTACATTAATACTTTCTGGTGTCAGATCATCCATTTACAAACAACTTTTAATAAATTTTATAGTTTCTATATCTAATGGGATTGCTATAGACAATTCGGTAACGTTACAGTTCTTCCAATCTTCAAGCTTTTCTTTTATTCGTTCTTTAGAGCCAACAAGGGTTAAGTCATCAAGCAATTCATCAGGAAAAATTGATTCTGCTTCTGCTTTTTCACCTTTTAGATACAACTCCTGAATCTGTGTAGCGATTTCCTCATAGCCATATTCACACATCAAATTAAAATAAAAGTTTTTATCTTTTGCTCCCATACCGCCAACATAAAGTGTGTAATTGTTTCTAGCGGGTGCGAGATATGCATCTCTCTCAGATTCGTCACAAACTTTTGCAAATACTGGAGCAGATATTTGAAATTTTTCTTTTTTGTTTGGATCACCTGATTTTTCGAAACCTTTTTCTAAAAATTGATTAAAAAATTTATCACCAAGAGTCGGTGAATACATGAAAGGAAGCCATCCATCTGCAATCTCTGCTGTAAGCTCAATATTTTTTGGACCAATAGCTGCAAGATAAATTGGAATATCACTTCTTAAAGGTTGTTCAATAAGCTTCAATGGCTTTCCTAAACCGGAAGCGTCATCACCTTTATAAGGCAGGTTATAATACTCCCCTTCAAATGAAGTTTTGCTATCTCTTTGTAATATGTCTCTAACTATCTGAACATATTCTCTTGTTTTCTTTAATGGTTTTCCATAAGCAACACCATGCCAACCCTCAACAACTTGTGGACCAGAAACCCCAATCCCCAATCTAAATCTACCACCAGAGAGTTTATCTAAAGTAACGGCTGTCATTGCAGTCATAGCAGGAGACCTACCAGGAATCTGCATAATGCCAGATCCTAGTTTTAATTTCTCTGTTAATGCGGCAAAATATGAAAGTGGGGTGACTGCGTCATATCCATATGCTTCAGCTGTCCAGATACAAGATATACCTATTTCATCCAATTCTTTGATTAAAGATTTTTCACTTGATATATGAGGACCAAAATACCCAACATTTACACTTACTTCCATAGGTATAGGATACTATAAATTTACTTCAATAAATTCATCATGAGTTATCAAACTGTGCATTTGAATATCGTGACTTTCAGATGGAATTTCATTTATTAAATGATTTTTATCTGTAATACCAATAAATGTAGATGTTGAATGGCGAGATAAAAGCTGATCATAAATACCCCTACCCTTGCCTAGCCTAGTACCTTTTTTATCAAATCCGAGTCCTGGGACTAAAAATATGTCTACTTTATCAATTATTTTTAAATTAATTGGTTGAAAAACATTAAAACTGTTTTTTTCTAACGGTTCCTCATAAATGCATATTTTTGTTTCTCCATCTTCAAGGCATGTTGTTGCCAAAACTGACTGACCCTTTAGATGCATGTTTATGTTAACTTCGTTTTCAAGAGGAATATACGTACATACAATCTTATCTTTAATAACATTTTGTAGCCTATCAATAACTATCTGAGTGTATTCAGCATTGACCAATGAAATTTCTTTTAGTTTCTTCCTTAATTCTATTTTTTCTAACATAATTTATTATCTAGATAGTTCTACATTACACTTACAACATGTTGAAGAACAAATTACTTACATGGTTCAATCTGTTAATCATGGGTATTTACACCATTCCAGTTGCATACTCAATTTGGTTTGTAGGTCTTTTTAACAAATTCACAAAAGCTAAATATTACATAGCACAAAGCTGGACGATACCTTGGATGTGGGCTGCGAGATCAAAGGTAACGTTGATTAAAAATTACGATTATAAAAAAAATCAGCCTTATGTTGTTATTTCAAATCACTTATCAAATTTAGATCCGATGATGCAATTTCGATATCTTAAAATAAAGTGGGTGTTTATGGCAAAAAAAGAAGTGTACAAACTGCCATTCTTTAGAACTGCTGCAAAGTCTTTTAATTTTATAAAAGTTGATAGATCAGATAAAAATGATAGAAAAAGTATAAATGAGCAAGCAAAAACTCTATTTAATAATGGATGGTCGCTTATGGTCTACCCTCAAGGAACAAGAGCAAAGAAAGATAATTTTTTACCTTTCAAAAGTGGTGCTTTTCATATTGCGTTAGATAATAATATCCCAATCCTTCCTGTTGTCATTGCTGGAACTGGTGACATATGGCCAAGAGGTGGAAAATTTATGACTAGTGGTAAAGCAATCATCAATACGCTGGAACCAATAGATATTTCAAAATATACAAAAGAGACTATCGATGAATTAGTTGAAGAAACATATAAAAAAATGTCTAATGTGTATAAAGAATTAACTGCCTCCATAAAATAATAAAAAACTTACAATACGAATATGAACATCTTAGTAGCAGCTCTTTCAATTTTTTTATTAAGATTATTGGACCAAACATTAGGCACGTTAAGAGTACTTTATGTAAATAAAGGAAAGCCAGTCTTCGGTGCTGTTCTAGGATTTGTCGAATCAGCTATATGGGTAGTAGCTATTTCAAGAGTAATACAAGACTTAAATGATCCATTATTGATTTTTGGCTATGCGCTTGGGTTTGCATCAGGAACAATTATGGGATCTTACATTGAAAACACAATAGCGATTGGTGATATTGTTGTGAGAATATTTGCACCCAAAGATAGTGACAGCATGCAAGTAGCCGAAGAATTAAGAAAAAATGATTTTGGTGTAACAATTATTAATGGAGAAGGCATGCAAGGAGAAGTCAGTATCGCATGGTGCGTAACTCCAAGAAAAAAACTTAAACAAGTGTTAAAGATTGTATCAGAAATCAATCCTGATGCTTATGTAACGACAGAGCCTACAAATCCAACTAAATTAACTGGAAATAGAAAGTAACCTAGAGTCCCTTTTCAAATTCATCTTCAAAAGAAACTCTTTTTCTGTTTGAAGACTTTCCCCCATTGTCTGATTTTTTATCTCTACCGTTTCTATTACCATTTCTAGATCTGGAAGGTTTTCTATCACGAGAATTTTTTGAATCTCCGCCTTCTGCTTCTTCAGGGATTTCTAAATCTTCAACTGGCGAAAGACTTACTTTTCCATTTTCAATTGAATCTACATTGACTTTAATTTTGTCTCCAACTGATACAACTGCTTCAGTATTATTTACTCTTTTAGATGAGTGAAATTTTGATACATGCAATAAACCATCTCTACCTGGAAGAATATTTATGAAAGCTCCATACGTTGCAACACTTACAACTTCTCCATCATATTGTGCCCCAACTTCTGCTTCAGGTGGATCGATTATTAACATAACCATTTCTTTACCAGCTGCTATTGCTTCTTCTTCAGTTGACCCAAGTGTTAAAATACCATCATCATCAATTTCGACAGAACATCCAGTTTCTTCCTCGATTTTCTTGATATTTTTACCTTTTGGACCAATGACTTCACCAATTTTGTCTTTAGGTAATTCGATAGTTTCTAGTCTTGGTGCATTACCAGAAAGACTTTCTGCTGGTTCAGCAATAGTGTCTTCCATAATGTCTAGTATGTGATGTCTTGCATCCATAGCTTGATTTAATGCTTTTCTTAATACATCAGCAGGCAGACCTTCTATTTTCATATCTAGTTGTAATGCTGTAATGACATTTCTTGTTCCAGCAACTTTAAAATCCATATCCCCAAGTGCATCTTCAGCACCCAAGATATCTGTGAGAGTAACATAGGTATCATCTTTAGAAATTAGTCCCATTGCGATACCTGCAACATGTTCTCTAATAGGAACACCTGCAGCCATTAATGACAAACTGGATGCACATACTGAAGCCTGAGAAGTAGATCCATTTGAAGAAATTGCTTCACTTACAACTCTGATAGTGTATGGAAAGTCAACTTTTGGAGGAATAACAGGTACCAATGCTTTTTCAGCCAAAGCACCATGACCAATTTCTCTTCTCTTTGGGCCTCTCATTGGGTAAGCTTCTCCTGTTGAGTATGGAGGGAAATTATAATGATGCATATATCTTTTTGATGTAACTGTATCAATAGTATCTAACATCTGTTCAAGCCTTGACATACCTAAAGTTGTAACATTCAGAACCTGTGTTTCTCCTCTTAAAAATAATGAAGAACCATGAACAGTTGGAAGTAAGTTTATCTCAGCAGATATATTTCTAATATCAGTTGGAGTTCGTCCATCTAATCTAGCTCCACCACTTAAAACTCTATCTCTCACTGTGTTTTTAACAATAGACTTGAAAGCTAATTTAATTGCTTTAGTATTGTCATCATCTTCATTTAAGAATTTCTCAATAGCTTGCTCTTCAAGAGAACTTTGCTTTTCACTTCTTTCGGATCTAACTGTTATAGCCATTGCTGTTTCAATGTCTGAACCAAATGCTTCACTAATTTGTGACTTTAGCTCTTCTGAGTAGTCTTCAATAATAGGCCAGTCAACCTCAGGTACATCTCTCTTAGCAACTAATTCTTTTTGAGCTTCTATTAATTTCGAAATAAATTCTTTGGACATATCAATTCCATCAGCAACAATATTTTCAGATGGTGCAGTACTACCTTCATCAATTTTATTAAAAGCGTTGTCTGTTGCTCCAGCCTCAACCATTACAATATCTATTTCGCCTTTAGGGTTTAGGCTTCCTGCAACAACCATATCAAAAACTGATTCTTCTAATTCAGTATTTGTAGCTTGAACTACCCAGTTGTCATTAATTAAAGACATTCTCACAGCACCTACAGCTGACTCAAGTGGAACCCCTGCTAATTGAAGACCTAATGATGCAGCATTGAGAGCTAAAATATCATATTCATTTTCGTTATCAACACTTAAAACTGTTGCAATTATTTGTGTTTCACATCTAAAACCATCTTTAAAAGAAGGTCGCAAAGGTCTATCTATTAATCTACAAGCTAATATAGCTTTTTCCGTTTGCCTACCTTCTCTTCTGAAAAATCCTCCAGGAATTTTTCCAGCGGAATACATTCTTTCTTCTACATCCACTGTTAAAGGGAAAAAATCAATACCATCCCTTACACTTTTGTTAGCAACTGTTGTCACTAAAACTGTGGTATCACCTGATGTAACAACTACAGAACCAGGTGCTTGCAGAGCTAATTTACCTGTTTCAAATCCAATTTCTGCATTACCAATGTTTACTTTTACATTATCGATCGACATATAACCTCTTTCGTGACCAAGGTTATTAATTGTCAGCTTTCAACAAAAGCTCTCAATTAACAACGCAAGGTCAAATTTATTATCTTCTTAAGCCAAGTTTATCTATAAGATCACGATACCTTTGTACATCTTGATTCTGAAGGTACTGAAGTAATCTCTTTCTTTTACCAACAAGCATTAATAATCCTCTTCTTGTGTGGTGGTCTTTTTTATGTGTTTTCAAATGATCTGTTAAATGATCAATTCTATTACTCAATAAAGCAACCTGAACTTCAGCAGAACCAGTATCTGTATCGGATTTACCGTATTCTTTTATAATTTCTTGCTTTGTTTTCATTCGAGATAATAATAGTAGCTGCTACATCTAATGTGAGATTATTTAATTTTTATTAATATCCTCAATATCTTTAGATATTTGTTGAATTAATTCATCAATACTTGAGAATTTTATTTCATCTCTTATAAATTTTTTAAAATATACTGTTAAATCAGCGTCGTAAATATCGTCATTAAAATCAAAAATATGTACTTCTAAACTTTGCTTGGTGCCTTCAGACACCGTAGGCTTATATCCGATATTCATAATTCCTTCATAAAGATATTCATTTAAGAGCACGTCTACTTTGTATACTCCATTTTTGGGTATTTGAATACTCTTATCAATGTTCAAATTTGCAGTAGGAAATCCTATCTGAGAACCTCTTTGATCACCTTTGATAACAGTTCCTATTAAAGAATATTCATAACCCAAAGCTTCATTAGCCTGTTCAACAAAACCTTCACTCAAAAATGACTTAATCAAGGTTGAAGATATTTTTTCATTATTGTGTTCATAATCAGGAATAGTATTTACTGAATCTTCACCAAAATATTTAATTAAGTAATTTACGTCACCCTCACGGTTTGCACCAAATTTAAAATCATTACCTACATAAATATTTTTAGCTTTCATATTGTTTTTTAACATCTCACAAAAAGTTTTAGGTGAATACTTCATTACATGTTCAAAATTAATAAATACTAAATTACTAGGTTCAAATTTTTTGAATAATTCAATCTTCTCATTATTAGTTGTTAATAACATATGTTCATTATTGAAGTATTTTTTTGGAAGTGTATCAAAAGTAACTATTTGAAATAAATTACTTGATTCTTTTGTATATTTTAATAGTTCCTGATGGCCTAAATGTAATCCATCAAATCCACCGATACACACAGCTGGAATATCATCATCAATATAATTGTCGGAAGTAAAATTTTCATATATTCTCATACGAGTACTTTCTCTGGTTTGTAATATTTCTCATTAAAAGGTTTATAAATTGCCACAATATTGTTCTCGATAGATATTATATAATTTTCTTCATTTGAAAACATATTTCTAGGTAGAAGTTGACCATTCTTAATTGTTTCATGCATTTCCACATCTAGTTCAATTTTTGGCAGATTAATAACTTCTGCCCAATCTAATGACATTATTTTTGAGTTGTGATTTATAGCTTCAACATTTGTATTTAGATTTTTATGATTAATATTTAAATTACCAACGGCTGTCCTTGTAAGAGTATCTACTATTGCATAAGTATTCAGATACTCACCTAATTGTTGAACAATGCTTCTTATATATGTTCCCTTGCTAACAGTTATCTCAAAAGTGGCTTTGTTATCTAATGCTTCTAACAATTCTGTTCTTTCTACAAATATTTTTCTATTAGGAATTTCTACATCTTGATTTTGACGTGCATATTTATATAATCGTTTTCCTTTTACTTTAATTGCTGAATAAATTGGTGGAGTCTGGGTAGACTCACCAACCAAATTAGTTAGAAATTCTTGTATTTGAGGTTTCAACTGTTCTGCACTTATATCATCATGTTTTGTAATTTCTGAGTCAACATCAAGAGTTGGAGAAGAATAACCTAATATAGCAATTACTTTATAAGTTTTATTTGTGTTGTCTATGTAATCAAATAATTTTGTATACCCATTAGTAGCAAGAAGCATTAAACCATCCGCGTTTGGATCTAAGGTACCTGAGTGACCTACTTTTTTAAATTTAAAATTTTTTTTTAATTTAGTACATAGATCTTGAGAGGTCCATGTTTTTGGTTTGTCTAATAGATAAAAGTTAGACTTGTGACTTAATTGCATTCTTAACTTTATTTTTTATTTCTTCCATACTTAAATTTGTAGAAAATCCAGACGCTGCTTTATGTCCACCGCCACCAAACAGAGAAGCAATCTGTTGCACATCTAATTCATTGCGAGACCTCAAGCTTCCTTTAAATGATTTATCTTCTTGTTCTTTTAACAATAACGCCACACTTGATTCTTTCACCAATCTAATAGAATCAATTAAAAAATCTGTTTCAGAAGATTCAATGTTGTAATTGAGATAATCTTCTTGTAAAACATACGAAACAACCAATTCTTCTTCTTTATGTAATTCAATTCTGTTTAACACTTCACTTTGTAGTTTGATTGCATTCATAGGAATAGACCCATAGATATTATCACTTATACTTGTAAGCTCAGCACCACTTAACATTAGTTTTGATGCGATTTCAAATACTTCATTATCTGTATTTGAATATTGAAATCTACCTGTATCAGTGATTAATCCTGTCATAAGACAATTGGCGATATTTTTATCGATGTCAATATTTGCAGAAAGAATTTCTCTGAATAGTACTTGTGTAGTACTAGCCGCTTTTGAATCAATTATCTGAATATCACCAAAAGAAGGATTGATATGATGATCTACTACAATTACTCTTTTAGCATTTAATGCTAAATCTTCTAAATCACCAAGCCTTTCTGAGTTTCCACAATCAAAAACATATATACTGTCATAATTTTTCTTTGGCTTATCCAAAATCAATTCAATAGGTAAATGATTTAAATTAGAGGGAACGTTACCTTTCATATCAAAAGATACGTCGGAATCTATGCCTTTGCTGTCCAGTATTAATTTAAAAGCTAAAGCGGAACCTAAAGCATCACCGTCAGGGTTGATATGGCCTGTAATTAAATTAGAAGAATCTTTAATGTCTTCAAAAAGTTTACTCATTCTCAGCAGTCCTATCTAACAGTTCATTGATTCTTAGAACATTATTAAATGTGCTATCTACTTCAAAAATGATTTTTGGTACATTTTTAGTTGTCATTTCTCTTGCTAATACTTTTTGAATTTTTGTTCTATTTTTCTCAAGTGCAGTTTTTAAAGAGCCTTCATTACCATCGAGTGTTGAAACAAATACCATTGATTTCTTTAAATCTGGTGAAGTAGAAACATGAGTAATAGTTGCTTTGTTTAGGACTGGATCAGAATTTCTTAAAAGTGCGCTTGAGATAATTTTTTGAATGAGGGGGTTTATTCTATTTATTCTTCCACCACGTGTTTGATTACTCATCGTTTTTTTCTAAACTTCTACTTCTCCAAGTATCTCTATTGTGTCGCCTTCTTTAATATCTTTATAATCTGAAAGACCAATACCGCACTCAAGACCTTCATTAACGACTTCAACATTGTCTTTAAATCTTCTTAATGAAACAATGGTACCCTCATAAATTACTACACCGTCTCTTAGTAGTCGTGCCTTTGCGTCGAGCTCTACTTTACCTTCAGAAACTACAGAACCAGCAACTACACCAACTTTTGGTGCACGGAATGTAGTTTTAACTTCAACCATACCAATAATTGCTTCTTCAGTTTTTATAGTCATTTGTCCAAGTACAGCTTCAGAAATATCGTCTAGCAATTCATAAATAATGTTGTATGTTCTTACGTCAATACCTTTGCTTTGAGCCATGTTTCTTGCCTGGCTATCAGGTCTTACATTAAAACCAATAATAAGTGACTCTGTAGCACTGGCTAAATCAACATCAGATAATACAATTCCCCCTACTGCTGAGTGAACTACTTGGATATTTACATCATCTGTTGCTAATTTGTTTATTCCATCTTTAATTGCTTCAACTGAACCATTGGTGTCAGCTTTTAAAATTACATTTACTGTATTTAACTCACCTTCTTGTAAAAGTTTCATCATGTCACTAACTCGTGACTCAACTGAAAATGATGAGTTGTCATGCTCTTTTAATTTAGTTTTATTTTCTTCAGCTTTTGCCTTAGCCTCTTTTTGATTTTTAACAGCAACAAATTGATCCCCTGCAGTTGGTGATTCATCCCAGCCTATAATATCTATCGGAGAGCCTGGCTCTACAGACTTTACTGTTTTATTATTGTGATCAAACATTGACTTCACTCTACAAAATGCCTGACCAGCATAAAGAAAATCACCTTGTTTTAGAGTACCTCTTGTAACTATTACCGTAGCAACATTACCTCTACCTACTTCCATGCGTGATTCAACAATATACCCAGAAGCATTTGTATTATAATTTGCTTTTAGTTCTTCTATTTCTGCTACGAGTGCAAGTGTTTCAAGCAAATCATCAACTCCATCACCTTTAAGTGCGGAAACTTCAACTACAGGTGTATCTCCACCTAAGTCTTCAGAAATTACTTCATATTTTGTAAGCTCAGCTTTAATCATAGATGGATTAGCTTCAGGTAGATCACACTTATTTATGGCGACAACTATAGGTACATCTGCAGCTTTTGAGTGGTTGATCGCTTCAATTGTTTGAGGCATTACTCCATCATCGGCAGCTACTACTAAAACAACTATATCAGTAACATTTGCACCCCTAGCTCTCATTTGTGTAAATGCTTCGTGACCAGGGGTATCAATAAAAGTAATTCCAGACTCTCCAGTATCTACTTTATAAGCTCCAACGTGTTGTGTTATACCACCAGCCTCACCATCTGCAACTTTTTCATTTCTTATATAATCCAACAAGCTAGTTTTACCATGGTCCACATGACCCATAACTGTAATTATTGGTGCTCTTAAATTTAATTTATCTGGATCGTCTTCAAAATCTTGAAATTCAATAATATCTTCTCTTGAAATTGTTACTTCATCTATCAAATCAGGAATTAGATTGTACTTTTCAAAAAGCTTTTCTATATCACTATCATCTAATGGTGTATCTATAGCTTTCATTATTCCTAGACCCATTAAATCACCAACAATTTGTGTGGCTTCAACTTCTATAAGTGAGCTAATTTTTTCTGGAGATGAATTTCTGGAAACTTCAATAATCTGTACGTCATCTTCTACAACTTCTTCAGATTCTGCTTCTGGTTCAACCTGAATAGCTTCTTCTTGTTCAGAGACCTCCTCAGATTCAACTTCAGGTTCATCTTCTGGCATCAAAGCTAATTTAACTAATTCTTCTTCCTCTTCAGTTAATCCAGATGATGCAGTTTTTACTTCTATACCAAGCTCTTTTGCTTGATGCAAAATGTCAGCTGATGCTAAATCAAGTTCCTTTGCGATTTGATGAATTCGCTTTTTAGCCATTTACTCTTCCTCTTTTGACGCACTCTCTTCATCGTCAGATTCCTCTATTTGTGGAGAGTCTCCAAGTCCTTCTATATCTATTTTATATCCAGTTAATTTTGCAGCTAATCGAGCATTTTGGCCTTCTTTTCCTATTGCTAAGGAAAGTTGACTATCTTTTACAACTACTCTTGCTGTTTTTAAATCTTCATCAATTTCAACTTCGTCAATATCAGCAGGCCCAAGAGCTTCTTTGATGAACCTTACTTTATCTTCTCTCCATTCAACAACATCAAGTTTTTCTCCTCGTAGTTCATTGACTATCTGCCTTACACGATTACCTCTCGAACCAACACATGCACCTTTTGGGTCAACATTAGGATCATTAGAGAAAACTGCAATCTTAGTTCTACTTCCCGGTTCTCTTGCTATTGCTCTAAGTTCAACAGTACCATCAGTTAGTTCTGGAACCTCTAATTCGAGCATTCTTTGGACAAATTCAGCTTTACTTCTGCTTACGATAATTGGAATACCTTTAGCATCTTCCCTTACTTCAGTAATTAAAGCTTTGACTCTATTTCCTCTTTCGAGACGCTCGAATGGTACTCTTTCACCAGATGGAATAACAGCTTCTGCATCTTGTAGGTCCAAAATTGTTTGATTAAATCTAGGATCAAATTGAGTTACTATTCCAGTAATAAGTTCACCCTCTCTGCCGATATATGCATCTAAAACAGTAGCTCTTTTTGCATCACGAATTTTTGTAGTCATCATTTGCTTGAAGGATTGTGCAGCTATTCTTCCAAATTCATCTTCATCAAGCTCTACTTTCCACTCTTCAATAACGTTTCCTTCATTATCTAATTCTTGAGCGTAAATTAATACTTCACCACTATCTGGATTTAATGTAACTCTTGCTTCTTCTGCCGCCCCAGGAATCCTCATATATGCAGATCTAAAAGCAGACACTAAAGCTTCATACATACTTTCTACAGCGACACCCTTATCCAGTGCTAAAGATTCAATTGCTTGTTTGCTATCACTTCCTAATTTCATAATTATCCCTTTACTCTTTCTTTAAATTGTTTAAATTCTATTTTTGCGTTCTTAATGTTTGAAAAACTAATTTCAATTTCAGTTAGCTCTGTTTTTAAAACTATAATTTCTTTTCCAACTGAAACAAGGTCCCCTTCAAATGTATAAACATCATTTATTGGATCAAATAATTTAACTTTTATTAACTCTCCTATTGAAAGTTCAAAATGCCTAAAGGATTTAAGTTTTCTTTCAATTCCTGGACTTGAAACAATCATATCGAATGAGCCTTTTTCGAACCCCAGATCTTCGACTAATCTATTTAATTGTCTATTTAATCTTGCAGTGATGTCGATGTTTACATCTTCAACGGAATATATAAATACTTCAATTTTTGAAATATTTGGAAAATTTACAATGTTAAGATCATAAAGCTCTAAATTTTCATCTTTTAGATATGAGTCAATTTGTTGTTGGATTTCGTTTTCAGAAACCATAAAAACCTCCTCATAAAAAAAAGCGGGTTTGACACCCACTTTACGTAGCTAAATTGTCAATCTTTATTATATCAAATATAGAAAGTTATTAAAAGGGATTTTTAATAAGCTTTTGAGAAAATAGCTAATTTTCCTTGTGTATTTTCATTATTTACAGCTTTATCTGTTTTTTCTTCATCTAAAACGTAACACCTAAGCGTAGCTTTGGTTTCTGCTTTAACTTTATCTTCGTCATCACTATTTTCATCCCAAAAACATGTAACAAAACCTGGATCTCCATTAAGTGTACTTATAAGGTCTTCATATGAATCAACATGTACTGTATTTTCTTTACGAAAATTTTTCGACGATTCAAGTAAATTATTATGTATATTATCTAAAGTTTCAGAGACTTCAGTACCAACATCATCGAAATTAATATTGAATTTTCCATTAACACCATCTCTTCTTGAGAAAACAACTGTTTTATTTTCAACATCTCTTGGTCCAATTTCAATTCTTAATGGCACGCCCTTTAATTCCCATTCATTAAATTTAAATCCTGGAGATATATTATCCCTATCATCTACATAGACTCTGAAACTTTTTCCTAATTCTTCGCTGATTTTATTCGTTGCGTCTAATACTGATCCTTTAGAATCCTCGTTAGGTGTAATAGGAATAATTACAACCTGGTGTGGTGCTAACTTAGGAGGCAAATTTAAACCCTTATCATCACCATGAGCCATTATTATCATGCCAATCAATCTAGTACTTACTCCCCAGCTAGTTTGATAAGGATGTTGTAAATTATTTTCCTCATCTGAAAATTGAATTTCAAAAGCTTTTGAAAAATTTTGGCCTAATTCGTGTGAAGTTCCAGCTTGTAAAGCTTTCATGTCTTTCATCATTGCTTCAATAGAATATGTTCTGGTAGCACCTGCGAATCTTTCATTTGCTGACTTTATACCTTTCACAACTGATACCGCAGCTGCATTTTCTGCAAATTCTGAATAAATTTCTAACATCCTAAGAGCTTCTTCGGTTGCTTCAGATTCTGTTGCATGAGCTGTATGACCTTCTTGCCATAAAAACTCTGATGTTCTTAAGAATAATCTAGTCCTCATTTCCCAACGAACAACATTAGCCCACTGATTTATCAACATTGGTAAATCTCTATGGCTTTTGATCCATTTTGCAAACATATGATTAATAATTGTTTCTGACGTAGGTCTTACAACTAATGGTTCCTCGAGCTCTTTTCCACCTGCATGAGTTACCATTGCTAGCTCAGGAGAAAATCCTTCTACATGCTCAGCTTCTTTTTGGATAAATGAATTTGGAATAAATAGCGGAAAATAAGCATTTTGATGCCCTGTTTCTTTAAACTTTTTATCCAAATATGATTGCACACTCTCCCAAATAGAATATCCGTATGGTCTAATGACCATGGTTCCTTTTACAGGTGAATAATCTGCCAATTGAGCTTGTTGAATGATGTCGGTATACCATTCATTAAAATCTTCTGACATTGGAGTAAGCTTTTCAACCATGTTTATATATTAAAGGTTTTAATTTTCAATATCTTTATTTGTTGTAATCTCTATTACCGACTTTGTCTTTTGATCAAAATTATTAATATCTCCCTGTATATTTAGCAATTCTTTTACATCTTCCTCAGCTATTTGAGCTGCATCTGCATCAGCAGCAGCGAGTCTTGCATCGATGCCTTCCTCAGCAATCAATCTTCCTTCTTTTAACAAGGCGCCAACCATATCTTTCTCATCAACAACTTTTACAACCTGTCCTTTGATGAATAAATGTCCTCTTTTTTTGCCAGCAGCAATACCCAGATCGGCTGACCTCGCTTCGCCAGGACCATTTACAACACATCCCATAACAGCTACTTGAATTGGAAGGCCTTCTTTTTCAAGAACTTCCTGTGCTTCTGCAGCAATTTTTATTACATCAACTTCAGCCCTACCGCAACTAGGGCAAGCTATCAAGTCAAGTGACTTTCTTTCTCTTAGATTTAGGTACTCGAGTAATTGTCGGCCATATTTGGCTTCTTCTACTGGATCTGTTGTAAGTGACAGTCTTATGGTGTCCCCAATACCTTCAGAAAGAAGTGTAGAAATTCCCGCGATAGATTTAATTAAGCCACCAGGTAAAGGACCCGCTTCGGTAACACCTAAATGTAAAGGGTATTCAACTGTTTCGGCAAGAAGTCTATAAGATTCGATCATTAAAGGGACATTAGAATGTTTTACAGAAATCTTAATATCATGAAAATCAACATCCTCAAGATATCTTGCTTCTAATAATGCGGATTCAACAAGTGCTTCAGGAACAGCATCACCATATTTTTCTAGAATATCTTTATCTAAGGAACCTGCATTAACTCCTATACGTATCGGGATATTTGCATTTAAACATTCTCTAGCTACTTCTTTAATTTGTTTTTCATTTCTAATATTTCCTGGATTTAGCCTTAAACCATCTACACCTGCTTCAACAGCTGCAAGAGCTAATTTATATTGGAAATGAATATCTGCAACAATTGGTACAGGACTTCTTGCACAAATTTTTACAAGAGATTCTGCAGCTTCTATTTCATTGCATGTAACTCTAACAATATCTGCACCATTATTAGCTAGTTCATAAACTTGCCCTAAAGTCTCATCAGTATCTCTAGTTTTCGTAGTTGTCATTGACTGAACAGATACTGGATAGTCAGACCCTACTCCAACTTTTCCAACTTGGATTTGCGATGTTTGTCTTCTTTCACTCATAATCTAATTGGTTGTGTGATATCTAAGTAAAAAGCTGTAATTCCTAAAAATACAAAAATAACAATTACAACAGCAGCAAGAGGATAGAGTTTCTTATCTGGTATTTTTTTACCAGTAATCCCTTCATAAAGTGCAAGTACGACTCTACCTCCATCTAAGGGTACAAGTGGAATAGAGTTGAAAACTGCAAGAAATATATTTACAAATGCTAAGAGGGTAAATAAATTTACATATCCACCTTCAGCAATTTGGTTGCCTGCTTGAGCTAAACCTATAGGGCTAAGAGGTCTTGCCTCGTCTGGAACAACTTCCCCACTATATGTTCCTAAAAGTGTTTGTAAATTTTGTGGACTAAATAATGTAAATATTCCTTCAACTGCTGCTTTAGTCATATCAATTTCAACTAATGTTGTTGCAGAAATTGAATCGATAATACCCATCTTTTGATTTTCAATTTTTGGAGAGACACCAAGGTAACCAGATTCATTATTTGCAATTACTCTTGATTCTAAAATTGCAGTTGTAACATAACTCTGACCATTTCTTGTGTACCCAATAGATACGTTTGAATTAGGATTTTCTTCTATATAGCCAACTAGTTCTCTCCAGGTTGTAACTTGGTTGCCATTAAAACTTGTTATTATATCACCCTCTTTTAGACCTGCTTTAGAGGATGGTGCCTCTGAAGATGAATCAGTTGAGGACACTCCAATTGTTTCAATTTGGAGTGTTGGTTGCTCAACGCCATAAAAGGTAAAAATTGAGAAAAGAATTAACCAAGCTAACACAAAATTTACAATTATTCCTGATGAAGCAATATAAAGTTTTTTTGTCCAAGAAGCAGTATGGAAAAGTTCATCTGAATCATAACCCTCAACAGACTCATTTTCATCCATACCGGGAATTTTTACATAACCACCGAGTAAAAGGGCTTTAAGTCCGTACTCTGTATTATTCCTTTTAAACGAAAATAACCTTGGTCCAAAACCAACAAAAAATTCAGAAACTGCTATTTTTGATCTTTTTGCTGATATATAGTGACCTAATTCATGCAAAACTACAAAAAGCGTTAATAAAGCAATTGTTAAAAATGCGTTCATATATTAATTATTACACTTATTAAATTAAATCTAAAAACTGTATAAAAAGAACTAAAACAGGAAAACTAAGTATTTGAGAATCTACTCTATCTAACACGCCCCCATGACCTGGCAAGAAATCACTCGAATCTTTTACGTCTAATGACCTTTTAATTCTTGATTCAAATAAGTCACCTAATACACCAAATAAAATAAAGATTAATGAAATCAGTAAAGTTGGGATAGTTTCTATTTCAAAATTGTTACTTAAAACAATATACATAGCTAATGAACCAGTAATTAAACCTGCAAAGAAACCCTCTACTGTTTTATTTGGTGAAATTTCTTTATACAGTTTTCTTTTACCATATCGTCTACCGAATTCATACGCAGCAATATCAGAAACAGATATAGAAATAAGAGCCAAAAAGGTAAATAAAGCTCCAACATTTTGAAGCACATAACCTATGCAAGCTAAACCCGTACCAAACCAAATCAAAAATAAGAATGAACTTCCAAATTTTTCATATATCCCATAAGTTACAAAAGTTCCTGTGTAGACAATCACACCTATCGGGAAAATAAAGAGTGGTACATGAATATTTTCTAGACCGTAAAAGTATGCAATTACAAGTGGTGCAAGAGATGCATACAGCAGTAAAGGATACGGAATTATTACTCCATAATCAAAAATATCAAACCATTCTTTCGTAGAAATTAAAGCAATAAGTATTAATAAAATAAAAGCTGAAGTTTTATTTAAAAACAAAAGGGAAACAACTAATAGTAATCCTAATCCAGTAAACACCCTTGGATTTGATGTAAACCTATTTCCTTTTTCTTCATTGCCTGTGTCATATTCGCTTGGCAAGCTTTCCTCATCAGGGATTTCAATATAACCGGGCCAAAATGTTCCATCGTTGTCAGACTGTAAATACTTATTAAACTTCAAGAAGTTCATTTTGCTTTACCGTAAGCAACTCATCAATTTTATTTACAAAATTGTCAGTGATGTCTTGTACTTGAGTTTCTAAACGTTTAATTTCATCAGCAGAATGATCATCTTTTAATTTAGATATTTCATCAATTCCAAATCTTCTATGAGTCCTAATTGATACTTTTGCATCTTCTGATGCTTTTGATGCAACCTTTCCTAATTCTTTTCTTCTTTCTTCTGAAAGAGCCGGAATAGGTATACGTACTACTTCGCCGTCATTTGTTGGATTAAGACCTATGTCAGCATTTAATATTGATTTTTCAATTTCATCTAATGAATTTTTGTCAAAAGGTTGAATTACTAAAAGCTTTGGATCCGGAACTGATATAGTTGCGAGTTGTTGAAGAGGTGTTTTTGTTCCATAATATTCAACTGTAAGCTTGTCTACTAATGCTGGGTTTGCTCTTCCAGTTCTTATTGTTGCAAACTCGTCCACTAGATGATTTATAGTAGTGAGCATTTTATTCTCAACTTCTTTGATTAATGTTTCAGACATAAATCTATTTTATTAATGTTCCTAAAGATTCACCAGTTAAAGCTTTGTATATATTTCCAGTTGTTGTGCCATCAAATACTCTTATAGGCATTTTGTTTTCTTCGCATAATGTAATAGCCGTAAGATCCATCACTTTAAGTTTGCTAGAAACAACTTCTTTATAAGATATCTCATCGAATTTTTTTGCATCTGTATCTTTTTCAGGATCTTTATCAAAAACACCATCCACTCTTGTGGACTTAAGCATTAAGGTTGCTTCTATCTCAGCGGCTCTTAAAGATGCGGCTGTATCAGTTGTAAAATAAGGATTACCAGTGCCTGCTGCAAAAATCACTACTCTTCCTTTTTCTAAGTGCCTAATAGCTCTCAGTCTTATATAAGGTTCAGCAACTGCTGTCATTGTGATTGCAGACTGAACTCTTGTTTGAGTTCCATTTTTGTCTAAAGCATCTTTTAAAGCTACAGCATTGATTACTGTTGCTAACATTCCCATATAATCAGCATTAGCTTGTGCCATATTTTTTGCAGATTCTTGTACTCCTCTGAAGAAGTTTCCACCACCAACAACAACTCCAATTTCAATACCTTTGTTGTTAGCTTCTGTTATTTCAGAAGCGATTCTTTCAATAGTTTCTGGTTGTATACCAAAATTTGATACCGGATCTGCAAAAGATTCTCCGGAAAGTTTGAGAAGAATCCTACTCATAATTTAGGCTCCTACTTCTATTCGAGAGAATTTCTTAATATAAATTTTTTCACCTAATCTACCACTAAGTTCTTCAATCATGGTACCAACTTGGCCTTCATAAAAATCTGGATTACAGAAAGTTTGTTCATTTAAAACATAATCTTTATAAAAAGATGAAATTTTACCTTCAACAATTTTTTCAATCACTTCTGCAGGTTTACCTTCATTTTCTGATTGTTTTTGAATTATATCTTTTTCTTCATCTATTCTTGACTCAGGTACTTCGTCAATATTTACAAATTCTGGTTTTAATGCAGCAATATGCATAGCAATTTGTTTTGCAACATTTTTAAACTCTTCAGATTTGGCAACAAAATCAGTTTCACATGCGAGTTCAACTAACACTCCTGATACGGCTCTATCTTGTTGGTAATGTATATAATCACCAATTGTTCCTTGATTAGCTTCCTTATCAGCTCTTTTCTTTGAATCTGCTAATCCTTTTTCTCTTAAAAATTTAACCGCTTTATCGAAATCACCAGAGCTTTCTGAAAGAGCCTTTTTAGCATCCATCATTCCTGCACCTGTCATATCACGTAATTTTTTTACGTCTGAAGCTGAGATTGTCATTACTCACTCTCCTTATTTTCGACTTGGTCTCTTTTACCCGAACCTTTTAAGCAAGCATCTGCTATTGCTGAAGCTATAAGTTCAATTGACCTAATTGCATCATCATTTCCTGGAATTAGGAAATCTATCCCTTCTGGATTTACATTAGAATCAGCTAATCCTATAACAGGTATGCCTAATTTCTGTGCTTCTGTAATAGCTGTAGTTTCGTTTGCAAGATCTACAACAAATAATGCATCTGGAAGTTTGTTTAGATTGACAATTCCACCAATTGATTTATTTAATTTTTCAATTTCTCTTTTTATTTTTAGTCTTTCAGATTTTGTATATGCATTAATTTCACCTGAAGATTCTAGAGATACTAATTCTTTCAAATAAACAACTCTTTTAATGATTGTTTTAAAATTTGTAAGCATTCCACCAAGCCATCTAAAATTCACATATGGCATTCCCGCTCTATTTGCTTGATCTTCTATAACTTGTTGAGCTTGAGGTTTAGTTCCAACAAAAAGAACTTTTCCACTGTTAGCTACTAATTTTTGAACGTAGTCTTGAGCTTGTTCAATAGCTTCATATGTAATTCTTAAGTCAAGAATGTGAATGCCGCTTTTTGCGCCATAAATGTATTTGTCCATTTTCGGATTCCATCTTTGAGTTTGATGGCCAAAATGCACGCCTGCTTCAAGCAGATCTTTCATTGATGTAGACATCTAATTTCTCCTTTGGTTAATTCATCCCACATTCCTTGCCTAAGCGGTTTCCAAACTTTCGTTCACCAAGGAAACTTGTAAATGTGGTGTCTATTTTCTTTAAAAATTCTAATATTAATGCTGTATTAATCAACCCCTTGGGTGAGATTGTTTGTATTTTTTCTTCAATTGCTTTTTTGATACATGTGTATATATTTGAGTAGTATTTGGATCATTGTGACCAAGAAGCTCCTGAACTATTCGCAAATCTGCTCCCCCGTCTAAAAGATGTGTTGCAAAAGTGTGCCTTAGACTGTGTGGAAAAGTTCCAACTCTAAGTTTTACAATTCTTCTTATTTCCCTATCACTTAATTTCCCGCCCCTAATGCCCAAAAATAAAAAGTCATTAGATTTTTCATTAGCAAATATTTCCCTAGCAATCCTTAAATAGTTATTAATACTATTAAATGCACGTTCAGTTATTGGTAAAACTCTCTCCTTATTACCTTTCCCTAAAACTTTAATAGATTTATTTTTTCTAATATCTTTAATAACAAGATTGCTTACTTCACTAACTCGAAGACCAGAAGAATACATTAGTTCTAATATGGCTTTGTCTCTAATCTCTTTATTGTCACTTACAGGTAAAGAATCTAGTAGTTCATTTATATAATTTGCGGTTAGTACATTAGGAAGTTTTTTATCTGTTTTTAAACTTGTAACTGGTTTAATTAGGTCTCTTTCAAAATAATCATTCTCTGAGCTCCAAAACAAAAAAGACCTAATAGACGTAATTTTTCTGTTGATAGTAGATTTTGAATAATTTTTTTTAGAACAGATTTTTAAAAAATTTGAAAACTCTCCAACTTTGTTCTCTTCATTCAAATACTGAGTAATGTCATTTTTGTATGACTTAATAGTGTTTGGCGAATAATTATTAATTTTTTCAAGTGCATTTAAATATTGATTTAAAATTTCCTTTTGATTGATTTTATTATCTAGCTTCAAGTCTTTTCTCAAGTCTTCTTTGTAATCCAGAAAGGATGAGTGTAATAATTAAATACATCACAGTAAGAACGAGATAAGTTTCTGCAAATCTAAATGTACTTCCAGAATATAACCTGCCTCTATACGTTAGATCTTCTACTGCTAAAACTGATAACAGTGAGGAGTCTTTCATCATAGAAATAAAATCATTTCCGAGTGCAGGAAGCATATTACGAAAAGCTTGAGGCAAGACTATATGTCTCATTACTTGTCTTTCAGATAAGCCTAACGATGCACCACCCTCTCTTTGACCTACAGGTACAGATTCAATTCCGGCTCTAAACACTTCAGCAATATATGCTCCATAAAATACTGAAAGTGCAATTATTGCTCTAACCAACATTGGAACGTTACCATTATTAATGTTGAAAAATTCGGCAGCTCTAACAACTACTACGAAAGCAATTGTAAAAATAAGTATAAGAACGGGCACTCCACGTATAAATTCGATGTATGTTCTTGAGATTGTTCGTGCAAATTTATTCTTGGAAATCCTTCCTATTCCAGAAATCAAACCAAGAAATAAGGCAATTATGAATGATATAAATGTTGAAAGAAAAGTAATTGTAAGCCCGGGCAGTATAAAATTAAAAGCTTTGTTGTATTCAGGTTCGGAATAGATCATGAATAGCATATAAGCTATTACTCCACTTAGAATAATGATCCACCAATTATCTGGTTTAAGAAGATTTTTTATTTTCATTTATATCCATAGTAAAGCAATAGGCACGGATATCCGTGCCTATTACAAATTTAAATATAAGTAAACTTTTACTTATACTTCGCAGTCCTCTGGAAGATATTCTTCTGGAATGTTTTCATCACATTCTGCGATATCATCATAGGTTACTGAAAAGTCAGGTGAGAAGAACTTAGCATTGATTTCTGCAAGTTTTCCACTTTCCTTCATAGCTGCCAACCCTTTGTTTACAACATCAACTAATGGGCTTCCATTAGGAAATGCGAAACCGAGTTGCTCTGAAGTTAAGTCACCACCAACCAATTTAACTTGGTCTTTGTTGGCTCCCATATAACCTAAACCAGCTGTTTCATCAATAATTGATGCATCTGCATCACCAGAAATAACAGCTTGGATTGCAAAGTTAAAATCATCAAAAGCTTGGACTTTATCTTCTCCAAGTTCTGAAACTGCAAACTCATAGTTTGTAGTACCTTTTTGAGTTGCTACTGTATAGTCTCCATTTTTGAGATCATCAATACTTGTAATTTCAGTATTTCCAACTGCGACAAGTACTCTTTGTGCTAAATTAATATATCCATCTGAAAAGTCGATGATTTCATCTCTTTCAGCTGTGATAGTAATTCCATCACCTGCGACCATGAATTGACCGTCAGCAACTGCTTGTATCATTCCATCCCATGCTGCAGGTATATAAACTGGTGTGAAGTTCATCAACTCACCCATGTGATTAAAGACATCATAGTCCCAACCTTTTGCTACACCGTCAGCGGCATCAATATAGTTAAATGGAAGATACGCATTTTCTACAGCAAATGTAAATTCACATCCACCTAGATCAGGTAATCCGTTTTCTCCTGTTGTAATTTCTACCTCATCACAAGGTGTAGCGTCAGCGCCTCCACACGCAGCTGCAACCAATGCGAGAACAAAAATTAAAAGGAGTGATTTCTTAGTTTTCACTTAGTAAACCTCCGTTTTCTTAAGTAATGATTATTGCATAAAAATGCATATAAATGCATAATTATACATATTTTTTATTCATCTAATGTATTTTTATAAACTGGTGGTCTTTTATCTAAAAATGCTGACATTCCTTCAGCTGCATCTGAATGAAGAAATCTTTTATTTTGGTTTTCTGTTTCTAAATCTAACGATTTACTGAATGTTTTGTCCAAACCTTCTCTTATTTGTTGTTTAATCATGCATATAGATATGAAACTTTGTTTGTTTAAACTTTCTATTAATGATTCGAATTCTTTATCCATGTCTTCCAAAGAACATAACTTATGTAAAACACCAAGATTATTTAACTCAGTACCATTAATTTCATTTGATGTCATCATTAAAGATTTTGCTTTTTGAATTCCAATAATTCGTGGTAGAACCCATGAACCACCAAAATCAACAACTAAGCCTCTCCTAACAAAAACTTCAATAAATCTTGTCTCTGGTGTAGCAATTATAAAATCACTTAAAAGCATCATATTCGAACCCGCACCAGCAGCAATACCATTAACAAGCGAGATTACTGGTTTTTTACAATTCCATAAAGTTTCTGCAGCATTTGATACATCTTCCATTAAGGAGTTAATATTTTCACCCAGTTGTGCTCCAGCAGAATAATTACCATTAATATGTTTAATTACTAAATACTTCTGATCACTTTTTTCAAAATATTCAATTTCAGATTTTAATGATTTCCAATCTCCTGAACTTATAGCATTAAGAGAAGCTTCATCATTAAAATATAGATACTTAATATCGTTTTCAATTTTTGATTCAAGAACCATATTTCAAGTTTAATATATTTTAATTTAGAATGTAGTTATGGGATTTGATCCAAATAGACCTTATAAGGCAAATAAAACTGACTATATCAATATTATTTTTGCCTTCATACTTACGGCAATTGTTGTTATATGGGCTTTAAGCTAAAAGATTTTCTATGAATATTTGATAAACCATATTTTGAAATAGCCTCTCTATGATCTTTTGTTCCATAACCTTTATTTTTTTCAAATGAATATTCAGGGTATTTTTCTGAAAATTTGATCATTAAATTATCTCTAAGGACTTTTGCGATAATACTTGCTAAAGCTATTGCTCTACAATTATCTTCTCCTCGAACCACAGAGATAGATTTAAAGTCGTTAATTTTAAAATGATCAACATATACTATTTCATTGCCAGTGTAAATATCTGAGATTGAGTCAGTTAAAACTTTTTCATTAGCGTTCTTGATTCCAAATTGATCAATAAAAGTATTTGATGATTCATTAAATGAATACTCAATGTTATTTTCTTCGACCATTGAAAATATTTCTTCTCTTTTTTTTGCACTAAGTTTTTTTGAATCTTTTACGTTAGTTAATAGTGCTAAATGTGAATAATTAATCTTTACCGCTGCAGCACATATTGGACCAGCAAAAGAACCTCTGCCAACTTCATCTGCTCCTATTATGTATTTAGCTGGATCTTCTGACCAAACTTTATCTTCAATCATTTATATTTGTAAAATTTTCAAATGGGAAAATCACATAATAAGCTTTCCCAACAATATTGTTGTAAGGTATTGTTCCGATGTATCTAGAGTCTTGGCTGTTTATTCTGTTATCTCCTAAAACAAATATTTCTCCATCAGGGACAACATATGTTTGGTCTTTGAAGTATCTACCCTCTTCAATATTAAGCACTACAAATCTATTGTTATTTACAAATACTTCACCTGATTGATTAATAACAACTTCATCACCACCAGTACCAATAACTCTTTTAATTAATGCAGTATTTAAATAAGTCTGATCATTTGTTAGTTTCCAAATCTGTAAAGACTCTATAAATTGGTCATAATAATTTTCATCAAACTGTGTTTGCGGACCATAAAAAACAACAATATCACCTGTTGTTATATCTGTTTCTATAAAGGTATTCTTTACTACTAAAACTCTGTCATTAACTTGTAAGGTTGGTTCCATAGAAGATGATGGAATGAAATAAATTTGTACAAGAAAAGTTCTGACTAATGTAGCCGCAACAATAGCTAGAACGATTATTAGTGATGACTTAATTAACTTCTTTATAATAATAAAAGTTTAATTACGATCTTCTTTTATTTTGGCTGATTTACCAACACGATCTCTTAGATAATAAAGTTTAGATCTTCTTACTTTACCTTTTCTAATGACTTCAATAGAGTCAACAATTGGCGCATGAACAGGAAAAATTCTTTCGACACCAACGCCAAAAGAAAGTTTTCTAACTGTAATAGTTTTATTTACTCCTACACCATTAATAGCAATAATTACACCTTCAAAAGTCTGAATTCTTTCTCTATTTCCTTCGGATACTTTTACGTTAACTTTTACAGTATCTCCAGGACCAAAGGAAGGTAAGTCTTCCTTTAAGAATTCGTTTTCAATGCTTTTTATTAAGTCCATAGTTGCTCCAGATGAGAATTATATAATTAAATTAAGTTTATATGTCTTTTAAATTATTCTTTTTCCATTCATCTATTTTTTGATGATTTCCGGACAAAAGTACCTCTGGTACTTTCTTATTTTTAAAGATTTCAGGTCTTGTATAGACAGGATAATCAATTTTATTATCTGTAAAAGTTTCACTTTTTAATGATTCAGGATTTCCTAACACATCTGGGATTTTCCTAATCAATGCTTCTAATAAATACAAAGCTGGGATTTCTCCCCCGGAAACAACAGATTGGCCAATTGATATTTCATAATCAGAATGAATTTCTAAAATTCTTTGATCATAACCTTCATATCTACCACATACTAAATTAATTGACTTGTATTCAAGTAATTCACTTATAAGATTTTCATTTAACTGTTGTCCTGATGGGGTTAGAAAAACATTAATATCTGCCTTGCTGGAAGTTATAGCTTTGTCTAATGGTTCTGGCATCAAAACCATTCCTGGCCCACCGCCATATGGAGCATCATCAACTTGTTTATATGTTCCTATGCCATAATCTCTAAGATTTGTTGAATTTATAGCTACTAAATTATTTTTTAATGCTTGATTAATAATCCCGGCATTTTTCCATTCTTCAATTAGATTTGGAAATAATGTTATTACATTGTAAGAATTCATTTTTTTTCTAAAGAATTTTTTGTATCGCTAAATTTTGTATATAAAGTATTTCTCAAAATTGGATTTTTATTTTCAGACTCAATTATTTGAATAAATTGATCTTCAGTTGTTTCTTGCCCATGATCTGCTCCTGAAGCTCTGCTAATGTTTTCATTGATCAAAGTACCACCTAAATCATTAACACCAGCATGAAGGAGTTTGCCTGCTCCATCATGACCCAATTTCACCCAGCTTGCTTGAATGTTGTCTATTGAATTTACAAAGTAAATTCGCGCTAATGAATGAATAAGAACAACTTCATCCCAAGTAGGTCCTGGCATACTTTTACCCTGTAAGTAAATAGGAGAACCCATGTGAACAAAAGGAAGAGGTACAACTTCAGTAAATCCATTTGTTTTGCTTTGAACATTTTTTATTAATGAAAAATGATTAACCCATGAATCTATATCATCAATATGACCAAACATAATTGTTGCTGTAGATTTTATCCCTAAGTTATGAGCTACTTCCATTACATATGCCCATTGCGAAGAAGTTATTTTATCAGGGCAAAGATATTTTCTAACTCTATCGTCTAATATCTCAGCAGCAGTTCCGGGAAGTGTGTTTAGTCCAGCTTTTTTTAACAGCCTTAAATACTCCTCAACACTCAAACCAATAGTCTCTGCACCTTGCCAAATTTCTAAAGGAGTGAAACCGTGAATGTGCATTTCTGGAACAGAAGCTTTTATATCTTTTACCATTTTTAAATAAAACTCTCCCGTATAGTCAGGATGAATGCCGCCTTGTAAACAAACTTCTGATGCACCCATATCATATGCTTCGACAGTTCTTTCAACCACTTCTTGTATATCAATGTTGTATGGTTTTTCTTTTAAATTTAAACTATTAGGACCTTTAGAAAATCCACAGAAACCACATTTGTAATAGCATTGATTCGTATAATTAATATTTCTATTCTTTACATAAGAAACATTATTTCCGTTTTTTAAAAAATTTAACTCGTTAGCAACATTTGCAATATCATTTATTTTTTCTCCTGCGGTATTAAACAATACTCTTAAATCATCATTATTAATTTGATATCCATCTAATACCCTTTTCAATAATGAGTCAATTTCAGAATGGTTGATTTGACTTTTATTGTTAAAAACAAAATTATTTAAATTTGGGATATTTTTCCCACTACCAGGAGACCAACTTGTCTCTTCTCTTCTAAAGCCTCTGACATTTCTAGTTTTTAAGAATCTAAAAAATCTTTCTTTATCAAATTCTTCTCTTGCCTCATCAATAGAAAATACGGGAGAAAGCAAAGTTCGCTCATAGAAATTTAGACCTTCTAGGTTTTGAAGTTCTAATATCTGTTCGGAACTCCAGTCCCTGAGGAGTAAATCTGAAACTCCTGCATTAGCAAATTCAATTGCTTCCTCAATTGTTTCAACGTATGTCGATGTTATAAAACTTGTTTTTGAGTTAATAGATTTAAGGAATTGTAGTTCTGATTTAGTAGAAATTAAAATAGTGTGTGGCTTTAGTCTATCGATAACTTCTAATGCGATTTCAATATTATTTTTAAAAATGTAAATCAATCTTTTTGGATGTACAGATTTAAACTCCTTCCAGTTTTCGTCAGTAACCATCCATGCGTCTGCATTTATAGTGATATCCTTTGATACTGTTTGAAATTCCTTATTATGTAAATTATCCGTATTTACTGGTACATCACTTTTTATTAAGAATGTAGAAGTTCCCTCTTTTTTTCTTGAATTTAAATATATTTCGTTGTCGTTATCACATGGTCTGATTCGAAGAAAAGAAATGTTATTGTTCATTGTGTTCTTTTGGATATCCATCTGTATCAATAATATTATTAACTTTTTCAAAAATTTTACTATTTAACCATTCTTTTTTTATAAATTCTGGATAAACGGGTAATCTCTTTTTTAAGAGTTGACCTGTACTTGAAATATCTAATTTTAATTTATTTATATTTGGCCATAAATGATCTGGATTTACCCAATCAATAGTTAATGGAGATATTCCACCTAAATCATTAATGCCGCTTTTTAAAAATATTGTTATATCCGGTGAAAGATTTGGTGGAACTTGAAGAGATATATGTGAAGGGGCATAAATTCTAGTTGTGGCAATGATTCTTAAAAATAAATCATTTGTTATTTCAGAATTATTCTTCATTAATGTATTTTTCTTTGCTCTGAAATTTTGTAATATTACTTCCTGAATTGCAGAGTTCTTTTTTACATAATCAATTAAATTTGATATATCATTTACAATTTCTTCTTTTGTTGAGGTTAAACCAAGAAGTAATCCAGTTGTGACTGGATATTTTTCTTCTAATGCATTGTTAAGGGTATCCAACCTTAAATCAATATATTTAGTATCTGTTTTGTAATGAGCTTTTCCCCTATCGTATATATTTTTTGAAAATGACTCAATCATAACCCCACCAGATGGTGAGTGTTTTTTTAACTCCTTTATCTCTTGTTTGCTCATTAAACCAGGGTTGGCGTGAGGGAAAAGATTAAATTTCTCATTTACAACCTTCATAGAACTAATTAAATAATCATGAGTTGAGGAATGGCCTAATTCTTTAAGTTGGGTTAAAGCAAAATCCCATTTGAGCTCCGGCTTATCTCCTAAAGTAAACAAAGCTTCATAGCAACCAGCTTCATCACCAGCTTCTGCTATTGAGAGAACCTCTTCTTGATTTAAATAAGTTCCACCCTCTTTTGGAGATTTTACAAATGTACAATATCCACAATTATCTCTACACATTGTTGTTAGTGGAATAAATACTTTAGGGCTATATGTAATATTGTCGCCAAAGTAATTTGTTTTCTTCTCATAAGCATTAGCCAACAGTTCTTCAGTTGAAACTTCTCCAAAGATGGAATCATTAATTTTTCTAGTTAATTCTGTCATAAATATTGGTTTTAAGGTATATTATTAGTTGATTGTAACAACAATTAATCAATAATCTTGTGAGGGTTAATGGCAAATGTTTCTTTAGTTGGCTTTGGGAGAATAGGTAGAGATCTATTTAGGCAAACATTGGGTGATACAGATATAAACATTGTATCTATTTCTGACACTGCTGATAAAGCTAACTTAATTTATTTATTAAAGTACGACTCAATTTACGGAAAGCTAGATGCAGAAATTGAGGAATCTGAAACTGGTATTGTTGTTAATGGTAAAGAAATCATATTTAATTCTTGGAAAAATGGTGACGAAGCAAA
The DNA here is from genome assembly GCA_902635945.1 of uncultured Candidatus Actinomarina sp. GTDB lineage: Bacteria > Actinomycetota > Acidimicrobiia > Actinomarinales > Actinomarinaceae > Actinomarina. The sequence continues at coordinate 96,425 of CACPPU010000001.1, forward strand.
TTGGGATGAACTAAACACTGACATCGTAGTTCTTGCAACTGGTAGACCAAAGACTAAAGAAGAAGTTGATAAACATTTATCAAAAGGTTGTAAAAAAGTTATCGTTGCCTCAACTCCCGAAAATTTTGAAGATATACAAATATATGTGCCAGGTGCAAACGATGAAGCTATAGATTTAAACTCAAGTGTATTTTCCTTAGGTTCCAATACAGCAAATGCTGTTGCACCTATTCTTAAAGCTTTAGATAGTAAAGTTGGGGTTGAAAGAGCATTTCTCACGACTGTTCATGGATATTCAAATTCAAACCGTTTAGCAGATGTAGCAGGTGAAGGTTTCAGACTTAACAGAGCAGCTGGTGAAAATATTATTCCAAGTATTACTAAGTCTTCTGAAGTTATATCAAATGTTCTTCCATTCATTCAAGGAAAGATAGCTTCCTCTTCTATGACCGTACCAATTCCTGACGGAAGTACAGTTGACTTGACAATTGATATCAAAAACGAAACAAGTATTGAAGATATTAATATAATAATTGAGGATGCTTCCAATTCTGATTTAAAAAACATAATCGGACTTACATATGATCCAATTGTTTCTTCTGATGTTGTAAGAAGCACGCTCTCTGGTTTAGTAGACGGATTAGCAACAATGGGTATTAATAATAAAAAAATTAAACTCATTATTTGGTTTGATAATGGTTGGGGTTATGCAGCTAGAATTGTCGATACAGTGAAAAAGCTTGGTCAGGTGTTATAAGTGGGTAATGTAGCCATAAACGGTTTTGGAAGAATTGGACGTTCTATATTAAGAATCATTGTTGAAAATAATTCTGATATAAATGTTGTTGCAATTAATGACCTCGGTAATTATGAAAATCTTGCATATCTTTTAAAACATGATTCTGTAATGGGCATTTTGGATAGTGATGTACAAGTTGATGGAGACAATCTTTTAGTTGGAGATAGAGTTATTAAACTTACCTCAATAAAAGATCCTGCTGAGCTTCCATGGAACGAATTAGATGTGGATGTTGTAATTGAATCAACTGGAATTTTTAGAGATAATGAATCCCTAAATAAACACTTAGATGCTGGTGCAAAAAAAGTATTGCTGACTGTACCACCCAAAGATGAAATTGACGCAACAATAGTTTTAGGTGTAAATGACGATGACTTGAAGCCAGATGATAAAATCGTCTCTAACGCTTCATGTACTACAAACTGTCTAGCACCGATAGCTAAAGTACTGGATGATAATTTTGGAATCAAATCTGGTCTTATGACTACCGTTCATGCATATACTAACGATCAGGCACTGGCAGAAACAACACATAGTGACTTCAGAAGAGGCAGAAGTGCTACCCAAAATATAATTCCTACTTCAACAGGCGCAGCTAAAGCAGTTGGTATGGTTTTACCTGAATTGAATGGTAAATTAGACGGCATGGCGATGAGAGTTCCAGTGCCAGATGGAAGTGTTGTTGATTTAGTAGTGGAGTTAGAAAAATCTGTATCTATAGATGATGTAAATAAAGCTGTAAAACAAGCTGCAGATAACGAGCTGAAAGGTATTTTAGAGTACTCTGAAGTTCCTCTTGTATCTACCGATATTTTAAATAATCCACATTCAAGTATTTATGATGCATCTTCTACACAATTATTAGAAGGAAATCATGTCAAAGTTGTATGTTGGTACGACAACGAATGGGGTTACTCAAATAGGGTTGTAGATTTAATCGGAAATCTATTAAATAATGGATAAAAACCTTCCAATCGCTCCGGAAGCAATTGGAAATTATGTAACCTATAAAAAAATTGGAAACTATGTCTACACATCTGGACATGTACCTATTACAGAACAAAAGAAATATATAGGAAAGGTGCCAACTGAAATATCAATAGATGAAGCTTATAAAGCAGCAGAGTTATGCGCTGAACTTACAATTGCAACAATTAAAAAACACGGGTCTATTGATAACTTGCAGCCTGTGAATGTTATTGGTTTTGTAAATGCTAATGAAGATTTTGGAGATCACGCTCAAGTTCTTAACGGATTCACAGATAAACTTTCAGAATACTTTAGTGAAAAATCTACAAGATCAGCTGTAGGAGTTGCTAGCTTACCATTAAATGTATGTGTAGAAGTACAGTGTGTTTTTATCGATGAGTAAATTAATAGGAATATCCACTGGTCTTAAAAATGTAGACATGGCGCCTGGTAATATTCCATGTGTTGTAATTAATCATGATTTTGTTAAAGCATGTAACAACTATGGAAATACTGCTGTAATTTTTGGACCACACGAAAATTCAGAAACAATAGACGTATCAAAATTTGATGCAATAGTAATTTCAGGTGGTGGTGATATTAATCCAAATATTTATGGAGAAGAAAAACTTGAAAAAACAATAAGAATTTCGGACCATAGGGATAGCACAGAGTTGACTATGCTTAAATCTGCAGAAAAACATAATGTAAAAACTCTTGCTATATGTAGAGGACATCAATTACTAAATGTTTATAAAGGTGGAACACTTTATCAAGATCTTGAGGATAGTGGATTTACTAAAATCAAACACGACAGACCGTTTGATGATGCACGTTCACATGTTCATGATGTAAATGTAGAAAGTAATTCAAAATTATATAAAATAATTCAAGAAAATGAAATACAAGTCAATTCAATTCACCATCAGGCAATAAACAAACTTGGTCAAGACTTAGAAATTACTGCTAAATCATCTGATGGTGTTATTGAGGGTATAGAAGTCACAAATGGTTGGGATGCAGTAGGCGTGCAATGGCATCCTGAGAATATGCTTGAAGATAATATAAGTATTAAATTATTTGAATGGTTAAATAGTTAAGCTACTATCCAATAAAGTTAAATTATCGTTTTCAAAAATAAAAAAATTACTGTTATATGGGACACTCATTTCTATGCCACTAATTTTGCAGAAATAAATGTTATTAAGCACCTCATAACTTAACAACGTATAATTATTATTTAATTCCTGCCCAATAAAAAAACCTGGCCAAGGTAATTTATCTTCATTAAAAAATGAATCAAGTAAGTCTTTATTAATTTTTACATCCATATTTCTTAATTTACTAATTGATTCAATCGTGTCATAAGATTTGAATTTGATTAAATTTCTATTTTTTAAATGTTTTTTAAATTGCTCAACAACCAAATTTACACTATTAATTTGTAATGTAATTTCTTTTAAATCGAAATTGCGAAAAAAATATTCAATATTTATATATTGAAAACCTTTTAAGGAATGTGGTTTACCTAACTTACCTACAATAAAATAGTTTTGATTAGTCAATAAATTCTACAGAAGATTGTAAGCCTTCTTCATCAGCTGCAGCTTGTGCAACAGTTCTGATTGCTCTTGCAACTCTTCCTCTTTTACCAATGACTCTTCCCATATCATCAGGTGAAGTTCTAACCTCTATAGTTACATTTTCATCATCTGAGTCTGCAACATCAACTTTTACTGATTTAGTATCTTCTACAATCTGATTAACGATGTACTCAACAACATTTTTAACAATTGTACCTGAAGCCATTATTCTTCTTCCTTATCAGAGGATACTTCAGAAGTTTCATTATTGTTTTCTTCGTCTAAATTTTCTTCTTGTTGTTTTTTATTAGCTTTTGAACTACTTTTAATTTTTTCTTCGGGAGCTTGTGGTATGGAAACAACCTCTCCTTTAGTCGAACGCCATTGTGCCCATGCACCTGAAATTTCTAATATTTTTTGTGCTCTTTCAGAAGGTTGTGCTCCTTTATCTAACCAAGCAACAGCTTTGTCTACATCAATTTCAACCATAGATGGGTTGTGATGTGGATCGTAATAACCTAAATCTTCTATAAATTTTCCATCTCTTGGTGAACGAGAGTCAGCAACAATCACACGGAAAGTTCTATTTTTTTTCTTACCTCTTTGAGCAAGTCTTATTCTTACAGGCATTAATTTCCTTTATTTAAATTGCAATACATTATCTTACATGAAGTGAGACATAAAATGTACATTAAATAGATTAACTTCTTCATAAAAATAACTAGAAAAGATTTAATGTTTTGCTAACCTAATTTTGATGCAAGTAATTGAAATTTCACATCCTTTAAAAGATCATTATCTAACAATAATTCGAGACAAGGAAACAGATTTTGAAAATTTTAGAGAATATTCCTCTAAATTGTCATATCTGCTTTTTATTGAAGGTACAAAAAATATATCAACAAAAGTAAAGCCTATAGAGACTCCTTTAACCAGTATTGATGGTTTAGAAATTGAAAATGAGAATGTTGCCATAGCAGTTTTAAGAGCAGGTTTAGGCCTTGTTGATGGTGTTAAGAACCTATTACCAAGTACATCATTTGGATACATCGGAGTACAAAGAAATGAAGAGACCGCTACGCCTGAGTATTATTACGAGAATTTACCAAACTTAGAAAATAAAAATGTTTTTATTCTAGAACCTATGCTTGCTACTGGTGGTTCACTTTCATTTGCAATAGACAAGGTCAAAGAACACAATCCTAAAAGCATTATTGCTTTAACAGTTATTTCTGCTCCAGAAGGTATTGAAAGATTAAAAAAGGAACATAGTGACATTACCTTAGTAACTGCAAAAATAGATGAAAAACTTAATGAGAATTGGTACATAGTTCCTGGATTAGGTGATATGGGAGACAGGCTTTTCGGAACAACCTAATGAAAAGGTGTTTTCTTGTTGTAATAGATTCTTTAGGTGTTGGTGAAGCACCAGATTCAAAACAATATGGAGATGAAGGTGTAAATACACTTGGTAATGTCGCAAAACATGTTCAAGGTGTTGATTTACCTACTTTTGATAAATTAGGATTTGGAAAGATTACTAATGTTTTAGGACTAGGTACTGAACATGCAGCAACTGTTGGTAGGCTTTCTGAAGTATCTATAGGAAACGACTCAACCACAGGACATTGGGAAATAGCAGGTTTAATAACAACAGAGGAATTTAAAACGTTTCCAGATGGATTTCCTCATGAACTTATAAGCAAGATAGAGGATGAAATTGATTTTAAATTTATTGGAAATATTCATGCTTCAGGTACTGAAATTATTAAAGACCTTGGTGAACAACACATGAAAACCAAAGAACTTATTTTATATACATCTGGTGACTCAGTTTTTCAAATAGCTGCGCATGAAGATGTATGCGGTCTTGAAGAGCTCTATAGAATTTGTGAAATTTCTAGAAAACACTGCGATCAGTACAATATAGGAAGAGTCATCGCACGACCATTTAAAGGTCCAATTAACGCTTTTGAAAGAACTTATGATAGGAAAGATTATGGAATGAACCCACCTGGAGAAACTCTTCTAAGCTATGTATCAAAAAATAATTTAAAAACTTATGGAATAGGAAAGATTTCTGATTTGTTTGGTGTTGAATTTCTTAGTAGTTATGTACATACTGAAGGCGATCAAAATGGTATTGACTATTTATTAAAAGAAGTTGAATCCGGAGATAATGAATTTACTTTTGTTAATTTAGTAGATCTAGATATGTTGTATGGTCACAGAGAAGACCCTGATGGTTACTACAAAGGTTTACAAATAATAGATAAAGGAATAGGAAAAGTTATTGAATTATTAAACGAAAATGACTTGCTTATTTTAACTGGAGATCACGGCACAGACCCAACAGATGGAAAAACTGATCACTCAAGGGAATATGTTCCGTTTGTTGCATATAAAAATAACGGTAAAGCAAATTATATTGGCGATGTTGAAAGCTTTACAAATATAGCCTCTACTGTTACAGAATTTTTTAATTTAGAAAATATATTCCCTGGTAAAAGCTTTTTAAATCAAATATAGATTATTAATCTGTAAACATATGATTGAAAAAATAAACGAAGCTAAAGACTTTATAAGTACTTTTACCAATAATAAAAACATAGATACAATGATTGTTTTAGGTTCAGGGATGGGGGGCTTTGAGGATAACTATGAACCATTAAGCCAAGTAGATTACTCAGATATTCCTAATTTTTTAACTCCATCAATTGAAGGACATGCCGGTAAATTATCTTTAGTGTCCATTAATAATAAATTAACTGCAATTTTGTCAGGAAGAGCACATTATTATGAAGGATACCCTATCCAAGACCTCGTAATTCCTATTAGAGCTTTTTCATTGCTTGGTGTAAAAAATCTTGTACTAACAAATGCAGCTGGTGGTATATCAGATAATTATGTTCCGGGAGATATAATTTCAATCACGGACCATATAAATTTAACCGGAGATAATCCATTAATTGGCAAGAACCTTGATACATTTGGTCCAAGATTTCCAGATATGTCTGAAGTTTATAGTAGAAATTTCTTAAAACTTGCCGAAAAGGTATCAGAAAATCATTTTGAATTTAAGACAGGTATCTATGCATGGTTCACGGGACCATCGTACGAAACGCCCGCAGAAGTTCAATATGCAAAAAATATTGGAGCTGACTTAGTTGGGATGTCTACTGTTCCAGAAGCAATAATTGCCAAACATGCTGGTATGGAAATCAGTGCTTTTTCTCTAGTTACAAATCTTGCAGCAGGAATAAGTAAAGATCCACTAAACCATGAAGAAGTTGTTGAAATTGCTGATAAGTCAAAACAAAAACTACAAGGGTTTATGAAGGAATTTTTATCTGAATTAAATTCAGATAATTAAAAACATAAATTAATATATAGATATGAAAATTGCAGTTTGTGCTAAACAAATTCCTGATCCAGCAAATGATGTTACCTACAGTAATGGAACAATTGAAAGACCTGAAGAACAAGTCTTAGATGATACCGACAGATATGGAATTGAAGTTGCTCTCCAGTTAAAAGAAAAATTTGATGCAGAAGTCACAATAATTTCAATGGGACCATCTGGAACACAGAAAGGTCTTCAACAAGCACTTCAAATGGGAGCAGACAAAGCTGTATTTGTTGATGACGAATCCTTAAAAGGTGCGAACTCATTAATGACTGCAAATGTTCTTAGTGAATTAGCAAAGTCTCTGTCGGCAGATATTGTAATATTTGGCACTGAATCCACAGATGGTTATTCTGGCACGGTTCCACAGCAAGTTTCAAGATATCTTGACTTAGAATGTATTTCATATGTAAAAGCAGTTGAAATTAATGATAACGTTACTTTAACTAGACAGACTGTAGAAGGCTCTGAAAAAATAAATATGCCTGAAAAATGTGTTATATCTGTAACTGCAGGTGGGGTTGAACCAAGATACCCAAACTTTAAAGATATTATGGCAGCTAAGTCCAAACCAATAGAACAGGTTTCAATCAGTGACTTAACCATTAACACAACTCAGAATCTTGAATTCATAGACATTGAAACAGTCGAAAATTCTAAATCCGGTGAGAAAATTATTGATGAAGGTGAAGCCTATCAAGAAATTGTAAACAAATTGAAAGAGTTAAAAGTAATATGAAAACTTTAATAATTGGTGAAATTATAAACAACAATCTAAGTTCTGGAACTTTGGAAATATTAGGCAAAGCAAAGTCCTTAGATTTAGATGTTCAGGTTGTAACTGTCGGTAGTGATGAAAATCCATCAATCGGTCTTGATCTTTGTAAACAAACCTATCTCAAAAGGCAAAACAATTCATTAAATTTATCAAAAGCTGCAACAAAAATTTCTGAAATGATTAAAAATGAGGAAATCAGTTTAATTCTTGGATCTTCAACATACATGTGTAGGGATTTAATTTCATTTTTGTCTGTAGATTTAAACAGTAGTCCAGTATCAAATGTTATTGATTTTGATGTCGCATCAGGAAATGTATCTACCGTGAATTCAATAAATGGTGGAGAAAGTTTATACAAAACAAAAATTAATTCAGATCAAGCACTATTACTAATAAGACCAAAAGCATTTGATCCTGTTGAGGTAAATTTTAATGACGATTTTGAAACTATTGATTTAGACGGCAGCGATTTAGAAGTTTTTGATATATTTATTGAAGAAAAATCTGGTCCACAGCTTGAAGATTCTAAAGTTGTCATATCAGCTGGTAGAGGCATGGTCGACAAAGAAAATTTAGAATTAATTGAAACTTTAGCTTCAAAATTGAATGCAGCTATTGGTGGTACTAGAGCAATAGTTGACGCTGGTTGGATGCCCTATTCACAACAAGTAGGACAAACAGGAAAAACTGTAAAGCCAGATGTATATATTGCATGTGGAATTTCTGGAGCAACTCAGCATCAAGTTGGTATGAAAGATTCAAAATTTGTGATAGCTATTAATAAGGATGAGGAAGCTCCTATTTTTCAATTAGCAGATTTAGGCATAGTCGGTGACACGCTAAGTGTAATACCTAAATTGAACGACAATATTTAATCTTTAAACTGAATTTTATTATTGTACGGGAGCACATCGTCGAATTTATATTTTTCAAAACTGTCCTTGTGAACAACAATTACATCCTCAACACCAAACTCTGACATTCGCTGCCTGGAAACACCACAAGGAAATATTGCTTCTTCATCTGCATCAATACATGCTACAGCTAATATATCAATTTTTGTTTCACCTTCTGAAATGGCTTTGAGTACAGCTACATCCTCTCCACAAACAGTTGCTGGATAGGATACATTTTCTATATTGCAACCTGTATATACATTTCCTGAATCTGTAATAAGTGCTGCTCCAACTCTAAAATTTGAATATGGTGCATAAGCTTTTTTTGCAGTATCTCTAGCTAATTGAGCTAATTCTTGATCGTTCATGATTTGTTTATCAATTCTTCAAAATCTGCTTTAGTTTTTGTAAACACTCTTGATCCAGAGCCTGGCTCCATAGTGACTCCATATAAAACATCACCAGCATGCATAGTCTGCTGTTGGTGTGTAACAATAATATATTGAGCATCTCCCTTTACATGCTTTAATAAGTTAATCATTCTATGTAAATTAGCATCATCGAGTGCAGCTTCAACTTCATCAAGTATATAAAAAGGGCTTGGGAATGACTTAAATATAGAGAACAAGAATGCTATTGCAGCTAAAGATCTTTCCCCACCAGATAATAAACTTAATTTCTTAACCTTTTTGCCTTTAGGTTGTACCGAAATATCAATTCCAGTTTCTAAAATATTTTCTTTATCTGTGAATGACAAAGATCCTTTTCCTCCAGGGAACAAAGTTTCAAATATTTCAGAAAAATGTACCGAAATTGAATTAAATGAAGACTCAATTCTAAATGATATTTCATTTTCAATTTCTTTAATATGTGAATTCAATTCTTTTTTGGCTAAATTTAAGTCTTCTATGTTTCCTGTTATTTCTTCATGTCTTGAATTTAAGGTTTCAAAATCTTCTTTAGCTAAATAATTTACTGTACCTATATTTTCTAATTGAGTCTCATAATTTTTTATTTCATTTTCTAAAATATGTTGAATCAATCCATCAGTTTGGACAAGAACAAGACTTTCGTGATTCAAACCATAAATATTTTTTAATGTAGAAAAATGAGATGAAGTAGAAACTTGATTTTCAGATAGTTTAATTACTACTGCGGTTTTTTCCTCTTTTATATCAAAATAATTTTTATTTAACTGTTCAATTTCTGAATCAATTTTCTGAATTTTTTTATTAGTATTTCCATACTTATCATCAAACTCTTCAGATTTTTGAGCTAATAAATTATTAGTTTTATTTGTAAATGTAATAAAGTCTTTTATTTCAGAGACAAGTTTTTCTAAATCTGATTTTGAAGTGGCATTTTTAGTAGATGAAATTTTTTCTTTTTCATTAAGAAATTCATTATTTTGTTCCGTAAGATTTTTGATTCTTTCTTGAGAAGTAACTAATTGGTTAGAAATTGAAGTTATTTGATTTTCTAAATTTTCAATCTGTTTTTCTAAATCAATCTTCTGATTATTTATATCAATTTTGAACTCTTCATTTTGATTAATTCCAGAAAGCAATACTTCTTTTTGACTTAATTCTCTTTCCATAGATTCATTCTTAGAAGTTATTTGATCTATTTTTTCTTTTGATGAGTTGAATTCCCTATTCAAGATATTTTGATGAAAAGTAACATATTCATCTTTAGAAGAAATATTAAATTCAGTGCTTTTAATATCATTATTAAATTTCTGTAAAAGGTCTTCTGAATTTTTAACATCGCTCTCCCACTTACTAAGTTCAAGATTTAGTACTCCTAAATCTTGTGATGTTTCAGATATGTTCTTTTGTAATGACTTAATTTCATTTTCTAGCAAAGCTTCATTTACTTCTTTTGATGCAGAAGACTTCTTAATAACAGACTCGAGTTGAGTTTTTAAATCATCATAAGTTGATTGAAGATTCTTTAATGAATATTGTTTAGACACCAACTGATTAGAAAGCATATTTATTTGATCTGAATTTTGATCTATTTTTTTTGAAATTTTATTAATTTGCTCTATATTCCTAAAATCTTCACGTTCTAAATTATCTTTTCTTTCATTTGCCACTTGAGCAATTGATCTTAATTGTTCAGTAACATTGTTAATTTTTGAAGAATATTCTTTAAATGTAGAGCCAATGGAAACTCCATCGCCAAGTTCATTATTTATTCTAAGTTTTTCTTTTTTCAAATTTTCAACTTTTAACTCAATAGAATCAATTGAATTTGAAAGTTCATTTTCTTTAATTTTTAAATCTTCATATTCATTTTGAAATTTTCTATAAAGCAAAGTATGTAGTTTTATATTTCTATCTTTTAATTGATTAGTTACATCTTCATGAAGCCTTGCCTGCTCAGCTTGTTCCTGTAGAGGCTTCAGTTGTTTTCTAATCTCACGTAAAACATCTTTAGCTCTTTTGATTTCTTTATCACCAGATTCAATTCTCTTAAGCGCTTTTTCTTTTTTCGACCTTAAAGGTAAAATTCCTGAAGCTTCTTCAATTGTTAATCGATGATCCTCAGGCTTTGAATTCAATATTTCAGCGATTTGACCTTGTGAAATTATGATATGTTGCTGTTTACCTATACCTACGTCACTTAAAAACTCTTGAATATCTAACAATCTGCAATTTAAGCCATTCATAAAGTATTCAGAAGTACCATCTCTAAACAGTTTTCTTCCTATGGAAATTTCACTATTTCCGTTAAATTTTTGTTCATCAACTTCGAAATTTAAATAGACCTCAGCAAATCCTTTTTCTGATAATTTTTCAGTACCAGCAAATATCACATCTTCCATCTTGTTAGTTCTAAGAGTGGCGGGGCTTTGGGTTCCTAATACCCAAGATATTGCATCTACTACATTTGACTTGCCAGAACCATTAGGTCCAACAATAACATTTACTTCGTCTGATAATTGAATAGTTGTCTTTTCTGCAAAAGACTTGAACCCATTAATATCTAATGATTTTAAATACATTTATTACCCTGTTGTTACTTATATATTAGTAATAATTGGATTAAATTTCTTATTTTTGAATTTTTTTTAAACTACTTCTATTTCTACAGCACGCGTATTTTGCCTGTTAGATGTGTATATATTATCAAGATATTCAAAAGGCTTTTTATTTATCCAGCCATTTGAATATAAAAAATAAGAAGCAGCCAAATCTACTCCTCTTTTGCTACCGTCTGTACAGTTAAATATAAAGGATTCGCTATTATCAGTAACAAACAATACTCCTTCTGCACCTGATTTTGCTAAAAGTTTTCGTTCTGAATTTATTATTATATTTGTATCCGTTCTATTTTCGCCACCTATTATTTCTGGATGAGCTAAATAAGCTTGAAATACTTTATTCCAAGATTCAGCACTTCGAGTTTTTTGCATAAATTTTATAGAGTTTAAAAAATTTGTTACATTTAAATTAATTGCTGGCAGACCACATCCATCAATACCAAATCCAATATCTTCATTTTCAAATATTTCGATAAAGTACTGCTTTGTGATTTCTTGGGTTTTATGAATTAAATCATAGTAATTACTGCTATTAACAGATAATAATTTAGAAAATATCAACATTGATAAATGCTTGCCAGAACAGTTGTTGTGCAACTTAGTATATTTCTCACCTATTATTAGCAAATTATCTGCAGTTTCATCATGAAAAGGTCGCTGTGGCCCACAAATTATGTTATCTAAATCAACTTTAAATTTTTTTGCTGTTTCTTTTAATAGTTCTATATGCTCAACTTGACCAGAATGTGATGCTGCAAACAATGCTATCTCTTCAGAAGTAAATTCAATATTTTGATTTGATGCCTCCAGCAATAAAGGGATCACTTGCATTGGTTTGACTGAAGACCTAGGAAAAAAATAATCGTCATATTGTTTTTTGTTTGAGTAAAAATTTACTTCATGAGAAGACTCTATAGAACCATCCCTATATAAATTAACTGTTAATTTACTATCTTCTGACATTTTTTACACACATAAGTAGCTCTAGAATCTATAAATATCTTATCAATTTTATTTAAACATGAAAAACACTTATCTTTTGAATAAATATACAAATTATTTTGGTTGTTACCATATACACCTTGTGGTAGAACATAAGTCATATCACTTAAGGTTGTTCCATTATTTTTAATAGCCTTTTTTAATACTTTCTTTGTATATAAAAATATATTATTCCAATTTGTGTCTTTTAATTTAAAAGATACTGAATGTGGATGAATGCCAGCAAGAAATAAAATTTCATTAACATAAATATTTCCTAGTCCGCTTATATTTTTTTGATCTAATAAGAATTTTTTAATACTCGTCGAACTTTTTTTTGCTTTATTCATCACAAAGATTTTATCTAGTTTTGACAATGAAAGTGCGTCTGGACCTAGAATGGCAAATTGTTTATTTGCTAGATCATTTTTAAGAATCTTTATATATCCAAACTTTCGAATATCATCATAATGCAAAACGTCTTCATCAAAAAAAAATATTCCATGTGTATGTTTATTTTTTATACCATTTAGATCTAATCTTCCACTCATTCCTAAATGAAAAAAAATAGAATTGTTTTTAAAGTTAAATTGTAAAATCTTTCCTTTTCTATATATCTCAAGCAAAACTCCTAAGTTTCTAGGATTGACAGTGTTAAATCTATTTATTCGTTGATCAAATATTTTATATTTTTGTAATTTTTGATTTATTAAAGAATTTTTTAAAACCCTTCGTATAGATTCAACTTCGGGTAATTCAGGCATCTAACTTTGCTAAAGCATCTTTTGCAGCAGATTGTTGAGCACTTTTTTTAGATTTTCCATCTCCAGCGCCAATTACCTCATCATTTAATAAAACTTCAGATGAAAAGTTTTTATTATGGTCAGGACCATTTGAACTATCTTGATAGATTACTTTTAACCCCTTTTTAGCAAAGTATTCTTGTAATCTTGTTTTGTAATCTTTTTGTCCAGGATTTTGAGATAAATCCTTTATGCTTGGATAAATAAATTTTGAAACAAAATCATTTACAGCTTTAAGGCCACCATCAAAATATAAAGCAGCAATTAAAGCTTCCAGAGCATCTTCAATAATTGAATCTTTATGTCTTCCTCCAGTCGAATCTTCTGCTGAACCTAAATAAAGATACTTACCAATGTTTATTTTTTTTCCAAGTTCAACAAGATAAAACTGATTAACAGCGCTCGATCTAATTTTGGTGAGACTTCCTTCGTCCAATTCAGGATAATTTTCAAACAAATATTCAGTTAGATCAAAATCTAGTATTGCATCACCAAAAAATTCATATCTTTGATTTGATTGTAATTCCGGGTACTCATCTAAATATGATTTATGGGTTAAAGCAATCTTTAAAAAAGTTACATTTTTAAATTTGTATCCAATATTCTTTTCTAATTCTTTTAAATTACTCATAACTCTTTAATGGCATCAGAAAACTTACCAATAAAATCTTTGTTGATGGATTCATTTGTATATTGAATACCATTCATAATTGCTTCCTGCTTAGAAGAACCATGGCCAATTGTTACTAAACCATCGACGCCTAATAAGTAAGAAGCATTTGTTTTATCAGGGTTTAATTGATCCTTCACAGGTTTTAAAGCTTTCTTGACTGATGGTAAAAAAGGTTTAAATAGATTTTGTTTTAGAGAGGCAGATATTAGGTTTTGCTGAAGTTTTGCAGTTCCTTCTAAAGTTTTTAATACAACATTACCTGTAAATCCATCAGTAACAAATACATCAACCTTATTAGTTGCAAAATCTCTACCTTCTACATTTCCAACAAAATTTAAAGAACTCGAATTTAAAAGTTTAAAGGCAGATTTTTCAAGTTCTCTACCCTTAGACTCTTCTTCGCCGTTATTTAAAATTCCTATTTTCGGAGATTCAATGTCAAAAAGAGCTTCAGCAAGCTTTGATCCCATGACTGCAAATTGATAAAGGACTTTAGGTTTAACATCTAAACTTGCACCTGAGTCAAGTAATATCACACTTCTTTCAATAGTTGGCAAGACTGAAGCAATTGCAGGTCTAATTACACCTCTTTGCTTTCCCAAAATTGTAATTGCACTTATTAGGGTTGCACCGGTAGATCCCGCAGAAAATACTGCCTCAACCTTTTTTTCTTTTAATAATTGCATACATCCATTTATAGATGCTTCTTTTTTGGACCGTACAGCTCTAAGTGGATCCTCGTCCATTGAAATTACCTGAGGAAAATGGTAGACAGGTATTTCTGTTGAGCCTAGATAAGGTTTGATTAAATTTTCGTCACCACACAGTACGACATTGACGCCATTTTCTTTTGCTTTAATTGCACCTTTAACAATTTCTACAGGTGCTGAATCACCACCCATTGCATCGACGGCAATAGTATTCATATTTTTTTTAGCTTACTTCAGGTTCTTTGACTTGTCGACCGTTATAAGTTCCATCTGTAGGATTAACCCTATGTGACTGTTTTGCAACACCAGTCTCTGGGTCAACTACAAAATGCGGTTTTGAAACTTTATGAGTAGCTTTTCTACGTCTAGTTCTAGATTTAGACATTTTTTTCTTTGGCACTGCCATGGTTATATTCCTTTCAAACTACAAATCTAGCTGACTTAGAGAAGAAAATGGACTTTCTTTTGAATTTTTTTCATTGTGATTACAGCTTAAATTATTTTTGTTTATACCACAAAATGAGCAAAGCCCCTTACATTTTTGTGAACATACAAAATTTATGTCCATTTTTTCGATAATTATCTCAGAAATAAAAGGTGATAAGTCAAAATATTCATCATCATAATTTATTTCATAGTCGTTATCTTCTTTTATATTCAAAGTTGTTGAAAAGGAACTTCTATCTTCATTATTTGAAGCCGTTAAACATCTCCCGCAATTACTTTGATATCTGAAATTAACATCAATTGAAAAAGAAAGCCTATCTTCAATTAATTCAATTTCTGATTGGAATTTAATTTGCTCATTTTCATCAATAAAATTATTACCGAAATTTATTGGAAATGTGCCTTCATTGTCGAATTGTATTTTATCTTTTGAAGAGATTAGGTCAATTGACTTAATCTTGGTATTTAATTTCATTTTATGGTTTTTCTATATCGCGTGGTTGTCTAAGTTTTGTTCTCTCTTGATCTAAAAAATCTTTTAACTGATTAATTTTGCTTTGAATTTCTTCCATTTTACGATCTACTGAATCTTCAATATTTGCTCTATAAGATTGAGCTTCAAGTTCAGTTTGCTTAATTATTGCATTGGCTTCAATAACTGCTTCTTGTAAAACATATGATTCTTGAATAAGTTTTTCAGATTCACGCCTAGCTTCTTCAACAATCTCTTTTGAATCATCTTTGGCTTTGGTAATAAACGATTCCTGTTCTCTTACAATCCATCTTGCAGTTCGAAGTTCTACAGGAATTGTGTCAATTATTTCATCTATATTGTTTATAATTTCTTTTTTATTGACTCTTCCAGTAAGGGAATTTGATTCGAGACTTGCCCTTAGGTTTTCTAGTTTATCAACTATGTCAATTCTGACATTTCCTTTTGCAATATCTTCAAAATTAATTTCTGCTTCAGGCATTGTTCATTCTCTCTAAAACATAATCAGGAACCAAAGATTTAATGTCTCCACCGTATGAATGAATTTCTTTCACCATGGAACTTGATAGGTATCCATATTCAGGAGAAGAGGGTATGAATATTGTTTCAAATCCTTTTAAAGTCGAGTTAGCTTGTGCCATTTGAAATTCATAGTCAAAATCTGTCATAGCTCTTAATCCTTTGACAATAGCATCAACTGACTCTGATGTAGCAAAATCAACTAATAAACCTTCAAAACTTTTTACTTTGACATTTGTTTTTTCATTACAAATTTTTTCAAGCATTTCTGATCTTTCTTCTGGTGTAAATAAAGATTCCTTTGAAGGGTTAACAACGACTCCAACAATAATCTCACTAAATATTTCAGAACATCTATTTATAACATCAATATGTCCATTAGTAGGTGGGTCAAATGAACCAGGAATTAAAATTTTCATATTCTCCTCAATATAAGAATTTTACTTTGCCCATAGTTTTTTTCCCTGTGTAATTCATAATTTTTTGAAAACTTTATATCCTCAGAAGCTTTATGTCTATGAATAATTAAAAGACCACTATCAATTAAAATATTCTCTATGATTAAAACTTCTTCATCTACTTGATTTGAATCAAGTTCAAAAGGAGGATCATAAAAAATCAGATCATATTTATTAATAGAATTTTCAATAAAGGAATATACGGGCGAATTTACAATACTTAGATTACTTGACATATTTTCAACGTTTTTCTTAAGTATTGAAATGCATTCTTTAGAGAGTTCAACAAAGGTAACATAATTTGCTCCCCTACTTAATGCTTCAATGCCTAAACTTCCAGAACCAGAATATAAATCAAGAACATCTTTTTCTTCAACCATGAACTGAATTGAGTTAAAAATAGCTTCCCTAACTTTACTCATCATTGGTCTTGTATCTGCGTTATTAATTGTTTCAATCTTTTTAGACTTGTAAATGCCTGCCAAAACTCTCATGTAGTACCGTCTGCTTGAAAATAATTCGGAAATAACAATTTTGCTTCTTCAAATACTTTATTCGAAGAATTTAAACTATTGATATCATCATAGATTTCTTTAGATTGAATAAGTAAACCATAATCAAAACGTAAATCAGCAATTTTTAAATCAGACCTACCTGATTGGTTTTTACCAGTTACCTTTCCTTCACCGCGAATTTCTAAATCTATCTCTGATAATTTAAATCCATCACTCATTGTTGATATAGCCTCTAATCTTTTCACACCTTCTTCGCTGATAGTGCTGAGAGATTTTTTATTCGTAATGTGAAAAATACACTCTGATTGTTTTTCACCTCTACCTACTCTTCCTCTGAGCTGGTGCAATTGATTAAGACCAAATCTTTCTGCACTTTCAATAATCATAAGAGAGGCGTTTGGAATGTCTATACCCACCTCTATTACTACAGTAGAGACAAGTATGTCTATAGAGCCCTCCTGCATTGATCGCATTATATTTTCTTTTTCCTCATAGGACATCTTTCCATGTAAAAGAACGACCTTATAATCTGTAAATTTTTTAGAATATTCCAAAAAAACTTTTTCTGCTGCCTGTATATCAGAAGACTCACTCTCTTCTATGTAGGGACAGACTACAAATATTTGCGAATCAGCATCTAAATGTTTAGAGCACTTTTCAAAAACTTTCTCATTGTCTTTTTTTAAACCACTATATAAATGTGAAATAATTGGCTTTCTGCCTGGAGGTAATTCATTAATTGAGGATATCTCTAAGTCACCATATATAGATAAAGCAGTGGTTCTTGGTATTGGAGTTGCAGTCATAACAAGTTGGTCGGGAGTTATTTCTGAATCTGAAATTAATTTTTTTCTTTGGTCAACACCAAATCTCTGTTGCTCGTCAATAATTACGAGTCCTAAATTACTAAAAAATACTTTGTCTTGAATTAAGGCATGAGTACCTATATATAAGCCAGGCTTACCATCAGATATATTATTCATTACTTCGCTTCTATCTTTGACAGAGGAAGTAAGAAAATTAATCTCTATATCTGAATTTTTTAAAAATTCATTTAATGAATTTAAATGTTGTTCAGCCAATACTTCAGTTGGAGCCATTAGTGCCACTTGGTAACCTGAATTTATTACAGCATATATAGAAATTGCAGCCACAACTGTCTTTCCTGAGCCAACATCGCCTTGAAGAAGTCTTTTCATTGGATAATCATTTTTTAAATCTTCTAGAATCTCTTTATAGGCTTTTGTTTGAGATTCTGTGAGTTGAAATGGTAAGTCTGCAACAAAAGTGTCTATTAATGAATTTTCAAAAATATATTTTGGCCCTTTGTTTTTATTTTTAAATTCAGATTTTAAATTTTCAAATATAGAGCGTAAATAAATAAATTCATCAAGAGCAAGCCTTTCTCTTGCTTTTTGGAATTCTTCAATGGTTTTAGGGAAATGAATTGATTTAAAACTTTCAGTTCTAGAAAAAATTGAATTTCTATCTACAACCTCACTAGTAAGCATGTCTTCAATTCCAGGTTCAAACTCTTCTTTAGGTGTATCAATAATTGACAATGCGTCTTTTATTGCTTTTCTTATTACACCACTAGATACACCATCAACTTTTGGATATATAGGAATTAAAGATCCCGTCTCGCTCAGTTCGTCTATATCAGCAAATTTTTCAATTGTGGGATTTTTAAATTCTATTGATCCAGTTTTTTTAATTTCAGGCTTTCCAGAAAGAGCAACATCTTCACCCTCTTTAAATCTGGATTCTATATATTGTGGTCCAAACCATTTTGCTTTTACCAAGCCTGTGCTGTCTTTTATTGAAAGCGTTGTTATCCTTAATCTTGATTTAGTTGTAAAGACTGAAACATTACTGATCGTACCAATCATTGTTACTTCTTTTTCAATATCTGATTGATCAATTTGATTTATTGTTTTTATTTTTGATCTATCAATGTGTTTTCTTGGATAAAATCTAATTAAATCTGTAATGGATGATAAATTACTCTTTTTAAGATTTGAATATCTTTTCTCACCAAATCCTTTTAAAGAATCTAACTTTATATTATCTAAGTAACTTAAACTTCTTTCAACCACAATCAAACATTACCTAAAAAGTTTTAAAATGAAAGTACCTACAAATTAATAAATTAGTTATAGTTATATTTGTAATTAAAGGAAATACATGGCAAAAAAATGTGAAATTTGTGGCAAGGGACCTTGGTTTGGAAAGCAAGTTACTTTCTCTCATAAAAGATCTAGTAAAAAGTGGTCTGCGAATATACAAACAGTTAGAGTTGCTGATAATACAAATACAAAAAAGGTAAAAGTATGTACTTCTTGTCTAAAAGCAGGGAAAGTAGTTAAAGTTTAATGTCACAGGGTGTCGTAAAGTCTTACGATCCTAATACAGGTAATGGAATAATAATTCTTGATACTGATAAATCTGAAGTTTTTCTTGCACCAGGTTCCTTAAAAGGCTCTATTTTTAGAACTTTAAGACAAGGTCAAAGAGTAAATTTTGAAATAGAAGACAGGGAAGGTATCCCAACTGTTCAAAATATACGAATTGGACAAGACAAGTACTAAAAAGACTTAATGTCCTTAATAAACCTTGAATTAGAAAATGAACAAATAATCAATGATTATTTTAAAGATCTTTGTTGTGACAATTACACAATTCCCTTTCTATTGGGTGGCCAGTCAAATGCAGATAATGCATTAAATCAACTAAACATTAATAAATACGCTACAAAAAGAAACAATGTGTACCCAAAAGATTCAAGAGGTTCATCTTATTTATCCCCCTATATACGACATGGACTACTTAGTCTCTCTGATGTATGGAAAGCTGTAGAGAAATTTGAATACAAAGATAAAACTAAGTTCCAAGATGAGTTGCTTTGGCAAGAGTTTTCAAGACATTTATATGCAATAGTTGGTAAAAAATCAAGAAATTATCTAAATTACAAAATAGAAAATCCTGATTCTGATGCAGATATTTATAAAAACATGAATTGTGTATCTACTATTGAAGAAGAACTTGAAAAAACAGGTTATATGGTTAATCAAACAAGAATGTGGTATGCATCTCATAATTCTTTAAGGGTAGGTAACGACTGGAATCAATTTGAAGACTACATGTTTCAACATTTATTAGATGGGTCTCGTTTTGCAAACAGATTGGGATGGCATTGGGTCATGGGGTCTCAAACAGGAAAGCCATATGGATTTTCCAAATTCCAAGTTGAAAAAAGGGCATCACAGTTATGTAATAATTGTGAATTAAAATATGACTGCCCTATTCAAGAATGGCCACAAACAAATATTTCTGAAAAATTAAATAATGATTTTAAAGTAGATGAAGAAAAAGTTTTTGGTCCAAAAAACATAAGAGAAAATAACAGTACTAAACCATCCTTTGTATGGATTACAGGTGAATCTATTGGAGACAATGATCCAGCAATGAGTCATTATCACGAACTACCAGTAATTTTTATATTTGATAAAGAGCTGTTAAGTAAATTGCAATTATCAACAAAGAGAATTAATTTTTTACTTGATTGCCTTAAAGAAATAAATAACAAAAGGGAGCTGCAAGTACATTTAACCAATCCAGTTGATTATTTACAAAATAAAAATTTTGCATCAACATTTGCACCAGTGCCAAAATACAAAAAAATTACAGAAAGAAATATTCCATCTATAGAATTCCCAGCACTACGACTTGCAGATCCCATTAATTTTTATCCAACAAGTTTCAGTTCATGGAGAAAAAAGATAAAGTTAAATATATGAGAAGATATTTAATTTTTACATTCTTATTTTTTCACAATTATATTTATATTTATTCAAATGGCAGAATAGGAAAATTTCTACAAGGAAGGCCGTGTTTAATTCTTTTCTCAACTGGTGCCAAGACTAATTTGTTAAGAAAAAATGTTCTTGTGTTCATGAAAGAAGGTAATGAGATTTGTCTAGTAGCATCTAAAGGTGGAAGTCCTACTAATCCAGGCTGGTATCATAATTTAAAAGCTAACCCTAAATGTGAAATTCAAATTGGAAGAAAGAAATACACTGCAGTCGCAAAAGAAGTATTTGATGAAGAGCGTGAAGACTGGTGGTTAAAAATGGATTACATGAATAATGGTGGATATTCCAATTACCAACAGAGAACAAAACGTAAAATACCTGTATTAATTTTAAATTTGTCTTAGTCTATTTTTGCGCCTAAGTCAGTTTTGTAATTTATTTTGAATTTCATCAATGTTTAAAGGCTATTAAAAACTGTTTCTATGATATCTATAGATAAATTATCAACGATTAAGTCAGCTTTATTTAATTCATCTTTTGAAAATATACCTCTATCAATTGCAACTACAAAAGAACCCGATTCCGTTCCAGATGAAATGCCAGGAGGACTGTCTTCAATAACTATATTCTTAGTAGTTTGAAGTTCGCTGATCGCTTTATTATATATATCCGGATATGGTTTATTTCTTTCAACTTGATCACCACCAATAACATATGAGAAATAATCAAAAATATTTGCTTTTATTAATTTATTTTTTAATAACTCATAAGGGCTTGCAGAGACACATGCTGACGTCCATCCCCTGTTGTTTGTCTCTTCAAGTAATATTTTTGCATCTTTAAACAGTAGTTTTTCGTTCAATGTCCCTTCTATAATTTTTCCAAGAGATGCCATAGTTTTCTCAAAATTTTCTAGATCAACATTTTTTGCATAAAAGCTGTGAACTAATCTATCGTCAATACCCACCCATTGTCTAGTTTCCTCTTCAGATATCTCAAGTCCAAATTCACTTAGATGTTCTTTCCACGCTAAACCATATGATGTTTCGGTATCCATTAAAGTGCCATCACAGTCCCAATAAATACCATTCATAAATTTTTAACCTAATTTGCTTTGTATGTCTTTAGCGCTTTTTAAAGCTATTCCGTCTGATCCCTCTGTGCTCCAATGGGTAACACTAATTTTAGCCTCTTCTATCATGTCATTTAAAAGTTCGAACTTACTTTTACCAATATTTTGCCAAAGATATAATGCATGGCTTCCAGGAATTGTATTAACTTCATTTAAATATAAATTTTCATTGTGAAGTAAAAAATCTACTCTTGATATTCCTCTTATTTCAATTTGTTCAACGAACAATGTAAGTATTTTTTTAATTTGAGATTCAACTTCTGTACTAATAGTTGCAGGTAATTCTCTTTTTGATCCTTCTAATCCTCCATTATCAAGATATTTATCGTTGTATGAAAACAATTCAAAACTACTTGTCCTAATTGGTTTTTCAATTTCTGAGAAATCTAAGTTTGGGTATGTCCTGATTCCAATAAGAAGATCGTTAGAGTTTTCAAGGAATTTTTCTACTGTTGCTCCTTGACTGTAAATTTTTGAATTTCTAGAGAGTTTTAAAGCTGTTTCGTAGTCTTCAACAACCTCTACTCCTATAGAGGATCCTCCAAATCTAGGTTTTAAAATATAAGGTCCAGAAAAATTAGGTTTAGTATTTTTGCTAACTAAGTGTTTATCTAAAACAGGTATTCCAATTTCTTTCATTAATGTAAAGAAAACGTACTTATCCATACCTATCTGTGAAGTAGTCAATGAGGGACCTGTATAGTTAATATTTAGTAAACTTAACAAACTTTGAAGTGTTCCATCTTCCCCTGGCCCTCCATGACAAGCATTAACTGCTACTTCAAATGAAATTTTTTTCTTTTTTAAATAAAATCCTTGCTCAGAATCATATTTTATCGTTAATTCTTTCTTGAAAATATCGTCATTATCAACAAAATCTATTGATTCTAAGGCATTATTAACCAAATACCATTTATTGTCTTTTGACCAATAAATATTTTTAACATCATACTTATTAGATAAAATCCTGGAGGACTGTAGTCCGGTCAATATAGATATATCATGCTCGTCAGATGGGCCACCAAATATTACGGCAATTGATTCTGTCATATTTTAGGGATGATGATCTGGTAAATCGTTTTCAAATAATACAATATCATTTTCATTCACAACAGAGTTTAGATAAGAAACAGCTAAATCTCTATTTTTAAAATATTTTACTGGAATATTATTTTCTTCAAATGCAAGCATTAAAGGTCCTTTATTAGTAAAACCTACAATAAGAGCTTCGTCAATAATTTCACTTGCAAAATGTGCAAATTCATAATTATAACTAAACTGTTCAGAACCTAGCTCGACCATTCCAGGAGTTATAAGATACTTTTTACCTTCCGTACTAAGATCCTCTAAAGTTTCAAGTGAAGAGATACAGGAGATAGGATTCGAATTAAAAGAATTATCGATAATTGTTTGTCCCATACTTCCTTGAAGAATAGTTTGTCGATGATCGGTTTTTTCTAACTCACCAAGATTTTCGAGATAAGACTTAACATCAAGCTCAAGTGCAACCATAACTCCAACTGACAAAGAAATAGACAACTGAAGGATTTTAGGACCTTCAACATTTCCAATAAATTCTCCTCCAATAAAAACGCTATGTACATTATTTTTGTAATCCACAAAAACAGCTGCTCTCTCAGAAGTCGTTGAACAATCTATAACCATCTTTTGAGCTGTCCATAACCTTGCTTGATTTAATAAAAGTGAATCATCACCATTGATAACTACTGAACCAGTCAAATCAACTATCTCAGACTTTGCATCGAGTATGTTCTCTAAAGTTTTCATTCTTTCAAGATGAACAGGTGCTATGCCTGTTATAACTGATATGTGAGGTCTGACCCATGAACACATTTCTTTGATTTCTCCAAAACCATATGTGCCCATTTCAATGATTGAAATTTCATCATTATTTTTTAAATTCTCATTGATTGCCTTTGCTATACCAAGTCGATTATTAAAACTTTCTGGCGTAGCAAATGTTTTATTTTTTTGAGAAAGGATCTGAGCTAATATATTTTTAGTTGTAGTTTTTGAGTAAGACCCAGTAATAGCAATTATTGGGCCTTCAAAATTTTTTATTTTTTGTTCTGCATCAACAATAAATTTTTCAGATGTATTTTTTTCATAGTTCTTTGTAAATCTCAGAGCTTGGTCATATATATAAAAAGAAAATAAATTAACAACTAATGCAAGAAAATAACCAAGGTCCATGGATAATGACACAATAGAAATTAGAACTACAAAAATACAATAAATTATATTTAATCTTTTAAGTCTTTCGGTAATGTTTACTTTGCTAGTTCTGTGCTTAAAATCTAAACCAATTGGTGTCACTAGAGTCAATACTGATAATAGTAATGCTGGGTAAGGTGACCATAAACTTAATAAAGCCAGGATGATAGCAAGAAAAAAATAAAGATTATTAAAAGGGACTAATCTAACCCATCTAAAATAAAATTTTGTGACATATCCTGGAATATAGTGTTCTCTTTGAGCAACTCTACCCCATCTTATTGAGTTCAAGCATGAGCTTAAAGTAAGAAAAACTAAAACTAATATGTAAACTAAATTCATCTTTTTATAATTTCTATAATTTTTTCTGCGCTACTTCTAAGCATATTGTGACCTTCGTCAGGAATTATCGTTAATTGAGAATCAGGGATTATTATGCTTGAGTCAATACCAACTTTTACAGGAACAACCAAATCTTCTTGTCCATAGATAAGTTCAACTTTTGAAGAGATTTGTGGAAGTATCGCTGATAAATCATCATTTACTGCCATAACTAATGTATCTTTTAAAACTTTATTGGCATTTCTGTAATCTTCAGAACCATATTTATTTTTTAATTCATCAAGCCTTCGGTCACTAATAATATTTAATTTATTCATAAATTTATATAATTTAAAAATAGAAAAACCATTGTTCGGTTTAATTTTTCTGATAAGTGGTGATGCAATAATCACTATTTTTCTGTAATTTTGCATTTGTGAGAGGTGGGCTGCTATTCTTCCTCCAAAAGAATGACCAACAATAACATCAACTGATTCTGGTATTAATTTAAAAAGGTACTCTGCATAGCTTTTTGGTGAAAAACTTTTTGTAAATGGTACAGACTTACCAAACCCTGGAATGTCGATAGTTATAAAATCAAAATGTGATTCAATCTTGTTAAAATCTTTACCACTTGTACCCCATCCATGTAAAAAACACACTTTAGGATTATCAGAATTTACATTTGCAAATGTTAAGTCATCTTTCAATATTTTATATGCCATTAGTTAAGTCCAAGCCCTATTGTCTGTATTGATCTGATTTCCATACCCATCAAAAAGAGTAATGCAAATGACCAATAAAGATGATAATTAACTTTCATTTCGTTTCTGTAAATGTAAAGAAATGTCAAAATGAAAAGATTAACAATATTATAAAATAAGCTAAATGAGCCTATTTCATTGTTTTGTGTATAGTAAACAACCACTAAAACTTGCAAGAGTACAGATGAACAAGAAAGCAAGATTAATTTGTTTGAAATGTTAAAAGAAAGTTCAAATTTAGAAAAATGAATAATTAAAAATATTAACCCAACAAAGCCACAAATAAAAAGACTTATATATGAAGGTAATTCTAGAAAATAAAATTCCATATTTTTATTTTAGTAGTTACAAAATTGAGTATTAATAATTATTCAGTTACAGTGAACTAGTAATGGTATACATACAGAATGATCAAATACAATCTAATGTTCCAAGTGCCTGGTACAGCTCCTTAGAAAATTTTATTGTTAAGGGTAAAAATGCTGAAATTTGGGATTCTGAAGGTAATCGATTTTTAGATTATGTTGGAGGATATGCTGTTCTAAACACTGGCCATCTCCATCCTAGAGTTGTTGATAGAGTCAAAAATCAGCTTGATAATTTTTCACACTCTTGTTTTGCTTTTGCACCACATGAAAACGCAGTAAAACTATCCGAAGAACTAAATAATAGGTATCCCATAGATTCTGAAACTAAAACATTTATGGTCAATAGTGGCGCCGAGGCTGTGGAAAATGCAGTTAAGATTGCAAGATATTATACAAATAAAAAAGCAATTTTATCTTTCAAAGGTGGATTCCATGGAAGAACATACCTTGCCATGGGTTTAACGGGAAAGGACAAACCTTATAAAGAAGGCTTTGGACCATTTCCGGAATTTGTAAAGCATGCTGTTTATCCATATAGCTATAGAGATATTTCAGATGAAGATGCATTGATGAGTGTCAAAGATGTACTCAACAATCAACTTGATCCTAATAACACAGCAGCAATTGTGATTGAAGTTGAACTTGGAGAGGGTGGATATATTCCAGCCTCAAGTAATTTTTTATCACAACTAAGAGATATCTGCGATAAAAATAATATCTTATTAATTTTTGATGAAGTTCAGACAGGTTATGGACGTACTGGAAATATGTTTGGTGCAGAGACTGTAGGGGTAAAGCCAGACATTGTTACATTAGCAAAGGGAATTGCTGGCGGTTTTCCTCTAGCTGCAGTATTAGGTAAATCAGAGATAATGGATTCTATTCATGAGGCAGGTATAGGAAGTACATTTGGAGCCTCGCCTGTGTCTTGTGCTGCAGCATTAGGTGTATTAGATGCATTTGATAATGAGGATATTTTGAAAAATGCTAACAAACAAGCAAAAACAATGAATGCAGTTTTATCAAACCTAATGAATGATTTTGATTTTATAGGAGATGTAAGAGGTTACGGACCAATGATTGGTGTTGAAATTGTAAGTGATAAAGAGTCTAAAAACCCTGATAAAGAAAAAACTCAACAAATTATCTCAAACTGTAAAGAAAATGGTTTACTCCTTGTTTCATGTGGTGAGTTTGGAAACGTAATTAGGTTTATGGGTCCTTTAACTACACCACTTGAACAGGTAGAAGAAGTACTAGAAATATTTAGTGAATCTGTAATTTAGTCAGATTCAACATGAGTGAGTTCATGAAGCTGATTTAGGACATCTCCATCTTTTATTGGTTTGAATGGTGCTTTCATTAGCCAAGCAGAAACTAAATCTAAAGAGTCTAAATCATTTTTTTCTTTAAAAAACTTCATATATCTAACGGCGTCGATAGTAACTCCTGCACTGTTTGGTGAATCCCATACTTCTAATTGAACTTCTAAATTAAGAGGAGCACCTCCAAATCCTTTACCTTCAAGTCTAATGAATGCTTTCTTTCTATCTTCAAGCCACTTTACATAATCAGATGGGCCAATTCTTACATTTTCAGATGAAATTCCTTTACCTTTATTAGCTACAGAAGTAACTGAAGAAGTTTTACTTGTTCTTTTAGTTTCTAAACGATCTTCTTCAAGCATATTTAGAAAGTCCATATTTCCACCAACGTTTAATTGATAGGTATTTTCAAGATTTACACCTCTATCAGAAAATAATTGAGCTAAAACCCTATGAACAATTGTTGCTCCAACTTGACTCTTAATATCATCACCGATCAATGGAACTCCAGCATCTTTAAACTTTTGATACCATTCTTTATCTCTAGCTATGAAAACTGGTATACAGTTAATAAATCCAATGCCTACGTTAATAGCAGATTGGGCATAGAACTTAACAGCCTTGTCAGATCCTACTGGTAGAAGATTTATTAGTATCTCAGCTCCTGAATCTCTAAGTGAATCTTCAAAATTCTCAGAATCGGGTGAAGTTGTAATAATATCTTTAACAAACTTACCTACTCCATCATTTACAACTCCTGGCTGAACTATGACACCAGTTTCTGGAACGTCAGAAAATTTAATTGTGTTATTTGGTTCAGCAAAAATCGCTTCACTAAGATCTTTACCAACTTTTGTAGTATTAATATCATATGCTGCAACAACTTCAATGTTGGAGACCTTGTATCCCCCAATGACATCAGAGATTAAACCATCTTCATTTTCGGAATTACTATAATGAACAATTCCTTGAACAAATGAACTAGCACAGTTACCAACGCCCAATATTGCAACTTTTATATTTTTTTCCATTTTTTTACTCTAGCAAATGTGAGTTTTATATTTTTACAGGGTTAATTAAAGAGATAATTAAACCAACTAAAAGAGTTGTAAAGCATTCCAATCACAAAATACATTACAAAAGTGATGATTCCTATAATTTGTAATATTTTTATAAACTTAGTCACTATTACATTTTACAAATATTCAAAATAATATAGATATAATTTATGTATGATTAAAAATTTATCTCCATCAAGAGCATCTCAATTTAAAACATGTCCAAAGCAATTTAAATTTGCAAATGTAGATAAATTGAAAGAGCCAACAAATGAGGTTCAGGCTAAAGGAACAACCGTCCATCAAGCTCTCGAAGACTTATTTGACCTACCTAAAGAAGATAGGAATATTGAAAAACTCCATAATTTATTTCGTGAAGCATGGACGAAAGTTAGAGGAACAGATGAACATCATAATCTTTTTTCTTCCGTTGAAGAAGAGAGGGAATGGGGTGTTGATGGACTAAAGCTGCTTAATAACTATATGACAATTGAGGATCCTACGAGTTTTGATCCCTTAGAGAGAGAGCGTTGGGTCAGAGGAAGTATAGAAGATTTAAATTTAAGAGGAATTCTTGACAGAATGGATAGAAATGAAAAAGGCGAACTAATAATTGTTGATTATAAAAGTGGTAAAGCTCCAATGGCTAAATATAAAGAGCCAAGATTTTTTGCACTTAAATTATACGCTTTATTGATAAAGGAAGAACTTGGAGAAATGCCTGCAGAATTGAAATTAATATATCTCAAAAACTCCACTATTCATACATTAAAAATTAAAGAAGAAGACTTAATAGAATCAAAAAAAGAAATTCTTGAAATTTGGGAGAATATCAAAAAAGCTTATGAGAATGATGATTTTCCGGCAATAAAAAATACACTGTGCGACTGGTGTTACTATAAACCGATTTGTCCAGTATTTAATGATAACCCTCCAGATACTGAAGAGCTAAGAATGATAAATGAATCCATTTCAGATTTAGAAGAAGAAATTGAGGTACTAGATATGTTTAAAAACGAAAATGAAGTACCAAAAGAAAGTCCAATTGGAAGTAAAGACAAAGAGCAGATTAAAAATCAGTTATCAAAATTAGAGGATCAAAAAAATAATATCCAAGCGGAAATAGAAAAACTTTTACGGAAATAAGCCTCTAGTTAGTTTTGCTGCGGCTACTCTCTTTATTCCTTTTATGAGTGCAGCTGTTCTTAAATCACAACTTTGTTTTTGGGAAATGGTCCAAACTTCTTCAAATGCAGTTAACATTACATCAATTAATTTCTCATGTAGTTCAGTTTCTTTCCATAAATAATTTTGTGTGTTTTGTACCCATTCGAAATAGCTTGCAGTAATACCGCCAGCATTTGCTAGGATATCTGGAATTATCACTACGCCATTTTCCCTTAAGATTTTATCGGCATTTAAAGTTGTGGGTGAATTAGCACCCTCAATTATTACATTTGCTTTAATTTTTTCTGCATTACTTGAAGTAATTACTCCTCCTACAGCTGCAGGTATCAAAACATCACAATCAACTTCAAGAATTTCCCCATCATATTCTTCTCCACCTGAAAAGCCGCTGACTGAAGGATTTTTAGCTATATGTTTAAAAAGTTCAGGGATATTAAGACCATCATTGTTCATCACTGCACCTCCCAAATCATTTACAGCAACTACTTTTGCACCCCTTTCATATGAATCTAGAGCTGCATACCTTCCAACATTTCCAAACCCTTGAATTACAACTCTTGAATCTTTATAGCTTTTACCTAATTTTTCCATAGCAGCTTGACCAACAGCTACTGCACCCCTACCAGTCGATTCCCTTCTAGTTATTGATCCACCAAGAGAAACAGGTTTTCCAGTGACTATCCCAGGCTGAGGTGAACCAACAAAATTACTGTATGTGTCCATAATCCATGCCATTGTTTGCTCATCTGTACCAAGGTCAGGAGCAGGTATGTCTTTATCAACACCAATAATTGGTAATAATTCGGCTGTATACCTCCTGGTAACTCGTTGCTTTTCGGCTCTAGTAAGAGGATTGGGGTCTATCGCTACTCCACCTTTTGCTCCACCATAAGGTAATCCCACAATTGCAGACTTCCAAGACATGAGAATAGCTAGAGCTGTAACTTCACCTAAATTTACATCTGGCGCGTATCGAATACCACCTTTAGTTGGGCCCATTGATAATACATGTTGAACTCTATATCCAATTACTGTCTCAACTTCATCGTATTCATCTCTTCTAAATGGAAAAGTTACTACAAGAGATCTTTGAGGTAATTTAAGCCTTTCTCTTATATTTGAATCAAGATTGATTAAATCAGAAACTTCATCATACTGTCTGATGACTTCTTTATACATATGTGAGTCAAATAGATTATTTTCAACTATCACTAGCTCATCATATATAGGTTTTTGTTAGAAAGATTGATATTTTATTTTTTTTGTCACACTGAATTTCTAAATTATAAATTATGAAAGAAAAAGAAATACTTAAATTACTTGAAAGATCTGGGATAAAAGCAAATTTTATTTGTTTAGACCATAATGACCGATGTGATTGTCATAGAATATATGATGAAGCAGCATAAGTTATAGGAGAATAAATGAAAGATTTGATCTGGGATATCGCTAAAAGTGGTGAAGAAACTTTAGAAAATACCGAATTGCAATCAATTGAAGAGCCAAAAGAATTGTTTATTGCTAGAGGGGTTTCGTTAGAAGCAAAAGATAGTACTTATAAAATAAATAAATTTGTTGATAATAAAATTGCTCTCGATGTTCAGGAAAAAGGTGCAATAAAAATATCTGATACTGTATTTAATTACTCAAAAAGTTATAAATCAAAAACAATAGATTTAAAAAGATTAATTGATTGGGCTACTAGTAAAAAACTCTCAGAAGATGATATTGAAAATTTGGAAGCGCTTTGTGGAAATACTTTTGTTCCTAAATTAAGAGGCTTGGATGCGGTTGCAGAAAAAAAAGGTATGGATAAACAATTAGCAAGAGATACTTTTATAGAAAAAGTGTGGGATGAAGAGCCTAAATTACAAGTTATTAAAACAAGCAATGATACTGCTCCGGTATGGGCAAAAGGTTTGAAAGAAATGGAGAGAAGAAAATGAAACAATTGTATGAACTATCTAGAAAATTTCCAAAAGATTGGATTAAAAAGGCACCTAAGGGTAAATTCGGAAATTATGTGCCACACCCTGTAATTACACAACGTCTTTTAGAAGTTTGTGGTCCTTTTGATTGGGAAGTTGTTGAGTTAATTAGACAAGAAACTACAGGATCTGTTGTTGGTTGCTTTGGAAAATTAACCGTCGAAATTGATGGTAAATTAGTTACAGTAACATCTATCGGCGATGTAGAGCATGATCAAAAAAATGATGGCAGTAATGCAAAACATGCAGAATCAGATTCATTTAAAAGATGTGCAATGAAGCTTGGACTTGGATTGCATTTATGGGCTGGAGAAGAATATTATCTTGATAAACAACTTGATAAAAAGGAAATAGGAAAAAAAACTAAACTTCAGTCTGCTTGATCTATTAATTGTCCATTTCTAGCAGTTAATACAAAAGTTGCTGGACCATCATTGATTAAACCTACATCCATCATAGCTCCAAAGCTTCCTGTTTTTACAGGTACGTATTTAGAAAATTCTTCAACAATTTTTAAAATCATCTCTTCAGCTATTTCTGAAGATTTTGCATTTACAAAGGAAGGCCTGTTTCCTTTTAGAAATTTTCCAGCTAATGTGAACTGACTAACAATTAGTATCTCTCCTGATACATCTATTATTGATTTATTCATTTTTAAATTTTCGTCAGAAAAAATTCTGAAATTTAAAATTTTATTTATAAGTATTTCACTTTCAACTTCAGAATCTGCATCTTCAATCCCCCATAAAAGTAAATAACCATTTTCAATTTCTGAAATAACATCTGAATCAACTTTGACGTAAGCACTTTTAACTCTCTGCAAAACAACTTTCATAAACTATAATTTAACAGATGAGGTTAGACAATAAAACAATTCAAATGGCATCTGGCCCAAATTATGCAGCGCTAACAACTCTGTTTAAAGATGGTGTTCCTCAAACACATGTGATGTGGGTTGATACGGATGGTGAAAATATCTTAATCAATACAGAGATACATAGATTCAAATACAAAAATGTTTTAAAAGATCCTAGAGTCACAGTTATGATCTGGAAGCATGATAACCCATTTAAATTTGTTGAAATAAGAGGTGAAGTAGTCGGAGAAATCACTGGACAAGATGCAAGAGACAATATTGATAAATTATCACAAAAATATTGGGAGAAACCTTATCCATTCCCCATACAAACAGAAAGAATTGTGCTTGTAATAAAGCCAAACAAGGAAGTAATGTTTAATCTAAAAGACGAGGATTTCGAATAATTTAGTCTTCTTTGTATTCGTAGAAGCCTTTACCAGATTTTACTCCTAAATCACCATTCATAACTTTTTCTTTAAGAAACTTTTTTGGTTCATCTTTTGGATCACCAGATTCTTCAAATTTTTTCAATTTAGCATAATAATGTATATCTAATCCTGAATAATCAGAAAGTTCAAATGGGCCTAAAGGATGATTTAGCCCTTTTTTAATAGCAAGATCTATATCTTCAAAATCTGCAATTCCTTCATCATAAAGTTCATAAGCTTCATCTACTAAGGCTGCCAGCATTCTGTTTACAATAAACCCAGGGGTTTCCTTTTTAAGTACAACCACTGATCTACCCATATTTTCACTAACAGTTTTGGTGCGTTCTAAAACTTCTTTCGATACGTTGGATGGATATGAAATTTCAATTAAATCCATTCTTATTGGTGGATAGAAAAAATGCATGTTTATAAACCTTTCGGGATGGTCGCAATGTTTTGAGATTTCAGAAGCTTGAATAAAAGAACTATTAGTTGCCATTACAACCTCTTGATTCATCGATTGAGAAATTTGTTTAAAAATTTCAAGCTTAACATCAAATCTTTCAACTACAGCTTCTATCACAAATGTTTTTCCCTCTATAACATCTTCAAGTGAATAATTGAGATCTAGATTTTCTTTGTAAGAAACTAAATTATCTTCGGTGTATATTTTTTTGTCTATTAAGTTTTTGATATTTTCTTCAACAAATTTATATCTATATTCTAAATTTTCTTTATTTTCGTCATAAATATTTGTTTTGTAACCAGCCATAGCAGCTAAAGCTGCAATTTGGCTTCCCATTTGTCCCCCACCAATTACCGCAATTTTTTCATTCATGTGTGTTTGTTTATTTCACGTCTTGCAATAGATCTTAGGTGTACTTCGTCTGGGCCGTCAGCAATTCTTAACGTTCTAACTCCAGCTGACATTTTTGCTAAAGGAGTATCTTGAGAAACTCCCATAGCTCCATGTGCTTGTATAGCTTTATCAATTACATAGGAGGCAGCTTCGATGACTCCAACTTTTATTGCAGATATTTCAATTTTGGCTTGCTCTTTACCAACGTTATCAATCAACCATGCTGTTTTTAAAGTAAGAAGTCTAGCCTCTTCAATTTTAATCCTAGATCTTGCAATCCAATCTTGCACTACACCATGATCGGAAATTTTTGTACCAAAAGTTTCTCTAGACAATGCTCTCTTTATCATAAGTTGAAGAGCTCTTTCAGCCATTCCAATTGTTCTCATACAGTGATGAATTCTTCCAGGTCCTAGTCTCGCTTGGGCAATTTTAAAGCCCATACCTTCGCCACCTATAATATTTGATTTTGGTACAACTACATTTTCAAAATTTAATTCTGGATGACCAGTGTATCCATCATCATATCCATAAACATGCATGGGTCTGACTATAGTTATCCCTTCTGTATCCATTGGGACAAGAACTTGACTTTGCCTTGTGTGTGGAGGATTTTCAGGATTTGTAATACCCATAAAAATACATATTTTGGCACGTGGATTAATTGCATTTGAAGTCCACCACTTTTTTCCATTAATAACATAGTTATCCCCGTCTGAAACTATTGAACTTGAAATATTTGTCGCATCAGATGAAGCAACATCAGGTTCTGTCATGGCAAAACAAGAACGGATATCACCATTTAGTAAAGGAGTCAACCATTGGTCTTTTTGCTCTTGTGTTCCAAATTCTGCAAGTATTTCCATGTTTCCAGTATCTGGAGCAGAACAGTTAAATACCTCAGGTGCCCACCAAACCTGTCCAGTTATTTCTGCTAATGGTGCATAGTCAACATTTGTTAGTCCTGCACCGTATTCACTGTCGGGTAAAAATAAATTCCATAAATTTTCTTTTCTGGCTTTTTCTTTTAATTCATCAAGTAATTCAGGAATGTGCAAAGGGTCTCCTGAATCTAATATTGCTTTTTCGTAGGCTTCTTCGTTGGGAAAAATATGTTCTTCAAAAAATTTATTCATCTTTTCTTGAAGATCTAATGACTTTTGAGAAAATTTAAAATCCATTGCTTTATTCTATCAATTAACTTGAGACCAAGAGAATTAAATCATAAGATATTTGTTAATGGAATTTTTTGATAAAAAAATAAGAAGTTTTATAACTTCCAATGTTGAATTGGATTACCAATTTAGATTTGAAAAATTTAAAGTAGGCAGATCGAACATTACTTTTAAAATCTTTGACGATTCAAATAGCTACGTTTTAAGAAGACCTCCGTTTGGAGATAAATTAGAATCTGCACATAACATGCAGCGTGAATTCAGAATTATTAGTGAATTGAGTGAAAATAATATAAAAGTTCCAAAGCCCATTCTTTTATGCACTGACAAAAATATTTCAGATGATGACTTTTACATTATGGAATATGTTGATGGTGTAACTATTGCAGATAATTTAGTAGCAGATAATTATTCCAATAATGATAAAAAAGAAATTACGAATTCATTCATTACAACACTTGCTGAATTACACACTTTTGATGTGAAAAATTCTAATTTAAATGATTTAGGGAAACATGAAGATTATGTTGAGAGGCAGTTAAACAGATGGACTAAACAATTTAATGCACAAAAAGTAAGAGATATTCCTGAATTAGATGTTGCGACACAATTACTATTCGATACCATCCCCACACAGCAAAAAGTAAGTATTGTTCATGGTGATTATAGATTGGATAATGTAAGAATCAATAATAACTCTGTTGCAGCTATTGTCGATTGGGAACTCTGTACATTAGGAGATCCGTTAGCTGATATAGGAACTGTCATTGCTTCTTGGTCCAATAAAAATGAAACTGATACTCCATTTATTTATTCACCCTCATTAAGCGATGGATTTCCAAGTAGGCAAGAAATAATTGATATTTATGAATCTAAATCAAACCTTAGTTTGGATGATATTGAATTCTATACAAGGCTATCTTTCTGGAAACATGCAATGATAATGGAGGGGGTCTACGTAAGGTATTCACTTGGTTATTATGGTAATGTTGATAAGAAAGATGTAGATGCATTTGGACAAAGCACATTAAGTTTTGCAAAAAAAGCATCAAATAAGAATCTACTTAAGGAGATATTTTGAAAGTTATTCCAGCAAGTGAACTAGAAAGTCATATTGGTGAAGAAGTAGGTGTTTCTGATTGGTTTGAAGTAACACAAGAAAGAATTAATCAATTTGCAGAAGCAACAAACGATCACCAATTCATACATGTAGATCCCGAAATGGCCAAGGCAACCCCATGGGGTACAACAATAGCCCATGGATACCTTACATTAAGTCTTCTTACCTATCTACAAGCAGACATCGGTTATATGCCTGAAGGATTACAGATGGCAATAAACTATGGGGCAGACAAAGTTAGATTTATGGAAGCAGTACCTGTAAATAGTAAAATTCGAGCTAGAAATGTTTTAACTGATGTACAGTACAAGAGAAACGGTAGATGGCTATTAAAAACAACTTGTACTATTGAAATAGAGGGCAAAGATAAGCCAGCTGCAATAGTTGAAGCTTTAGCGATGTATGTAGTAAGTGAATAAAAAATAGGAGTAAATAAATGAGAGAAGCAGTAATTGTATCAGCAGCTAGAACACCAATAGGTAAAGCTTATAGAGGAGCGTTTAACAATACCGCGGCCCCAACCCTGGCGTCTTATTCTATAAAAGAAGCTGTTGAAAGAGCTGGAATTGACCCAAAAGAGGTTGAAGATGTTGTTTTAGGATGTGCTCAGCAACAAGGTTCACAAGCTATCAATATAGGAAGATTAGCTGGAATTGCAGCTGGACTTCCTGATAATGTTCCAGGCATGACAATCGACAGGCAATGTTCATCCGGAATGATGGCAATTGCGACTGCATCAAAACAGGTTGTAACAGATAACATGGATGTTGTTGTAGCTGGAGGAGTTGAGTCTATTTCACTCGTACAGACTGCAGATTTTAGGGTAGATATTGATCCTAATGTTACTGCTCACGCACAACATGCATACATGCCAATGATTGAGACTGCTGATCATGTTGCTGAAAAATATAATGTAACAAGAGAAAGTCAAGACGAGTACTCCCTTCAAAGTCAGCAAAGAACAGCAGCTGCACAAGAAGCAGACCTTTACAAAGATGAAATCATTTCAACTACTACTACTAAGTTAGTTAAAGACAAAGAATCCGGTGAAATTTCTGAGCAAGAAGCTATCTTAGAAAAAGATGAAGGCAACAGACCAGAAACAAATTTAGAAGGTCTGTCATCATTAGTCCCAGTGTATGGTGAAGGAAAGTATATAACTGCAGGAAATGCGTCTCAGTTATCTGATGGATCTGCATCTGTAGTTGTAATGGAATCAAAGGTTGCTGAAAACAAAGGCCTTACTCCCCTTGGCTATTACAGAGGAATGGCAGTTGCAGGTTTAGCACCAGAAGAAATGGGAATTGGGCCAATATATGCTGTTCCTAAATTGCTCGATAAATATAACT
Source organism: uncultured Candidatus Actinomarina sp. (assembly GCA_902635945.1). GTDB lineage: Bacteria > Actinomycetota > Acidimicrobiia > Actinomarinales > Actinomarinaceae > Actinomarina. The sequence goes on from CACPPU010000001.1 coordinate 133,485, forward strand.
TAAGTGTTGATGACATAGGCTTATGGGAACTAAACGAAGCTTTTGCTGTACAAGCTTTGTATTGCAGAGATTATTTAGGTATAGATAATGAAATTTATAATGTAAATGGCGGCTCAATATCTATAGGACATCCATACGGAATGACCGGCGCAAGAATGACAATGCATGCTCTTATGGAAGGTAAACGAAGAGGTGCAAAATATGTAGTTGTCACAATGTGTGTTGGTGGTGGAATGGGTGCTGCTGGATTATTTGAAGTCATATAAATTAACAAGTATTTAAAAGACTTGGCATAAAATCTAAACGTATAATTAAATATGAATAAAATTACTGACAAAAACAGTTATTTGGATTCAATTAAAAATAGAAATTTAAAAATTTACCTTATGGGTGAACTCATAAAGGAACCTTTAGATCATCCAATTATTAGACCAAGCATTGAAGCAATGGCTGAAACATATGAGCTAGCTGTTAGAGAACCAGAATTAGCATCAGCAACGTCTCCATATACTGGCGAAAAAATAAATAGATTTTTACACATTGCAGAAAGCAATGAGGATCTATTCTTACAAAATAAAATGCAAAGAAAGCTTGGTCAACTAACTGGTACCTGCTTTCAAAGATGTGTTGGAATGGATGCGTTCAATGCACTTCATTCTGTGACTTTTGAGATTGATGAAAAACACAATACTGAATATCACAAAAATTTTATTAATTTTCTAACTGAAATGCATAAATACAATTTGGTAATTGGTGGTGCAATGACAGACGTTAAAGGTGATAGATCAAAATTACCACACGAACAAGAAGATGAAGATGTGTATTTACGAATTGTTAAAAGAACAGAAGATGGTGTTTATGTTAAGGGTGCAAAAGCACATCAGACTGGATGTATAAATTCACACTGGATGGTTGTAATGCCTACCTTGAGACTATCTGATAAAGATACCGACTATGCAGTAGTGGGTGCAATCCCAGTTGATGCAGAAGGAATAACCTATATCTATGGTAGACAGTCATGCGATACACGAAGTATGGAGCCTGGTGAATACGATGTTGGAAATAAATATTTTGCCGGGCAAGAAGCAATGGTAATTTTTGATAATGTATTCATACCAAATGAATACATTTTTATGAATGGTGAGTATGAATTTGCATCTATGTTAGTTGAGAGATTTACAACATATCATAGAAGATCCTATGTATGCAAATCAGGCGTTGGCGATGTACTTATAGGTGCAGCAGCTACTATTGCAGAGTACAACGGTGTTGAAGAAGCATCACATATTAAAGACAAGCTTGTTGAAATGAATAAGCTCAATGAAACAATTTATGCTACTGGCATTGCTTCATCACTTCAGGGTTCAAGCACTAAGTCAGGAAACTTCATTAATGATGATCTTTTGGCAAATGTATGTAAACAGCATGTAACAAAGGAAACATATGAGATTGGACGAATTGCACAAGACCTTGCAGGTGGATTAGTTGGATCAATGCCATCAGGAATAGATTTTAATGAGGGAACTATGTCTGAAGATCTAAAAAAATATTTAAAAGGAAAAAAAGATATCAACTCAGAAGATCGAGTAAAAATTCTAAGATTGATTGAGAATATGACCTTAGGTAGAAATGCGGTTGCTTATTTAACAGAATCACTCCATGGTGCGGGCTCTCCACAAGCACAAAGAGTGCAGATTAGAAGAAGAATAGATATCGAAGAAAAAAAAGATTTTGCAAAAAAGTTGTCGGGAATTATTGAGAGGGAAAAATGAAAGCAGTCGTATGTACAAAATTAGGTGAGCCAAATTTATTAGAAATAAATGAAGTAGATAAACCAACTATTGGTAAAGATGAAGTATTAATTAAAGTTGAAGTTGCTGGAGTTAATTTTCCAGATGCGCTGTTAGTACAAGGAAAGTACCAAATTGTAATTGATCCACCTTTTATTCCAGGCAATGAAGTATGTGGAATTATAGAAGACAAAGGTGAAAATGTAGATATCTCTGTGGGAACAAAAGTAATTGGAATTCCTCCAATTGGAGGGTTTGCTGAATTCGTTGCTATTAATAAAAATTTGGTAATTCCGGTTAGCGAAAATTTTAATTCTTTAGCTGGAGCAAGTTTACCTATCAACTATGGCACTTCTTATTATGCCCTAAAAAGACGTGCAAATGCTCAAAGTGGAGAAAGTCTTTTAGTGCTTGGTGCTTCTGGAGGAATTGGTACTGCTTCAATTCAATTAGCAAAAGTTATGGGTTTAAGAACTATATGTGCTGTTGGTTCCGAAGATAAAGCAGAATATGTCAAATCTTTGGGTGGCGATGAAATAGTACGATATGATCAGGTTGATTTAAAAGAAACAGTGAAGGAATTGACCGACGGCAAAGGTGTAGATATAGTTATAGATCCTGTTGGTGGCGAAGTGTCTGAACAAGCACTAAGAGCAACATCTTTTAATGGTAGGTTACTAGTTATTGGCTTCGCTAATGGACAAATACCTAAAATATCCCTTAATTTAACACTTGTTAAAGGTGTGTCAATTGTTGGAGTATGGTGGGGTCGATGGACAAACACATCTCCACACGAAACTGCAGAAGATTTTAAAGAATTGGTTTCCTACGTTGAAAATGGACAATTAGATATTGTTCCAAAAAATAATTACAAAATAGAAGAAACTACCATAGCCTTAGAAAACTTTCTAACCAGAAAAAATATAGGTAAAACTGTTATAAGTGTCTAGTGTGAGGCAAAATATGGATTCTCACCAGCCGCATGATCAGTAGCATCTATGATATTTCCTATTTCAGGAACTGCTTCACGCAAAGAGGCTTCGATACCTTGGGTAAGTGTTACTTGTGCCATACCACAGCCTTGGCAACCTCCACCAAGTCTTAAATAAATATCATTTCCTTCAACGCCAATTAATTGTGCTGCACCGCCGTGAGAGGCAATAGCTGGATTAATTTGGTTTTCTAAAACTGCTTGAACTTTCTCAGCCAATTCTCCCTTTAATTCCGGAAGGTCTGCAGGATTACCAATCATTGCAGGGCTTGGTGTATTAGGATTATCCATAGTTAAACCTGGTGCATCTGGATCTTCGGACATATCTAAGCTGGCACCATCGAATTTATCAATATCTTTCGAAGCAATTATTACAGGTAAATCCCCAAAATCAATTCTCCTATCATCAGATCTAGCTTGATTTATATCTAGGAAACTAAGATCGTAAGTAAATTGATTTCCATGTACTCCATCAATTTGTAAGAATAATGCATATTCTTTATCTCCAGGTTCTTGATCTCGTAGATCAATAATAGTTTTTACTGCTTCATCGCCTATATTAAATTTAAATTCTTCACTCATATCTATATATTTTAACCAATTTGAGATATGTGAGAAATTAATAAATTAAAGTAGCTATATATAATTGATATATGAATAACGTTCTCATCTCATTAAGTGGCAATTGCTCAACTGGCTACGAACTAAAAGAACTTACTTTTGATGAAATAATTGGAGTTGATAATGGTACAGCTCACTTATTTGATAGGTCTTTAATTCCATCAAAAGTTCTAGGTGACTTTGATTCAATTACACCCAATTTATTAAAAAAAGTAGAAAACATGAATATAGATTTAATAAGTTATGAGCCAAATAAAGATAAAACAGACTTCGAACTTTCTTTGGACAGTATTAATGAGCCAGAAGATAAAAATATTTTCATAATAGGAGGAGAAGAGGGTGAAATAGATCACTTGTTTTCTATCTTTTCATTAGTAATAAATTATGAATTCGCTACAAATGTAACTTGGCTTTACATGAATAAAACTATTGTTTTTAAAAATAATATGTCAATTTTTCTGAATGAAGGTACAAAATTTAGTGTCGTACCAATAACAAATTTAAATAAATTGACTATCTCAGGAGCTAAGTGGAACTTAAATGAAGAGAATATTAAAGCTGGTAGTTCTAAAACGCTAAGAAATGAATCAGTAGAAAATCAAATAATGATAAGTTGTAATGAAGGGCTATTTAGCGTAATTTATTAAGACCTTGGAATATCTTTCCAAGCTTTATCTTTATCTTGTTTTGGTTCACTTGGAAGTCCTAGAACCCTTTCAGCAATAATATTTCTCATTATTTCAGATGTGCCGCCTTCTATTGAATTAGCTCTAGACCTGAGAAACAAACTCTGAGTATCTGTGAAGCCAAAAGTCTCATTTTCAAAATTTAATTCGGGTTGGGTCAACTCATAACCTCTTGGGAATAGCAAAGCATCATTGCCAAGCATTTCCATACCAAATTCATATGATGCTTTATTAATTTCAGCTTCATATAATTTACTAGTAGAGCCTTCTGGACCAGGTGTACCTTTTTCTCTATTTTCAAATGCTCTAACATTTGTTAACCTAACTGCTTCCTGTTCAATCCATAGTTTTATTAACTTATCCCTTGAAACTGGATCATCAAGTTCTTTATCGTTCCAAAGTTGAACTAAATGACCAGGTGCACCACTTCCTCTTTCACGAACATTTCCACCTATAGCAACTCTCTCATTCATTAATATTGCAAGCGAAACCCTCCAACCATCTCCAAGGCTGCCTAAAATATTTTCTTTTGGTATCTTCACATCTGTAAAATAAACTTCATTAAATTCTGCTTCACCCGTTATTTGACGAAGTGGTCTAACATCTACACCATCGGACTCCATATCAACAATAAAAAATGTTAATCCCCTATGCTTTGGAACATCTGGGTCTGTCCTTGTAACAATTAATCCCCATTTAGCTAAGTGTCCTAGAGTTGTCCAAACTTTTTGACCATTTACAATGAATCCATCACCATCATCCACCGCTTTAGTTGACAAACTTGCTAAATCTGAGCCTGAACCTGGCTCTGAAAATAGTTGGCACCATATTTCTTCAGTAGTGAACATTGGTCTTAAATATGTTTGAATTTGTTCTGGAGTGCCATACTCAACAATAGTTGGTGCTCCCATGCCTATACCAAGAATATTTGCAACTCTGTTTTGTTGAGAAATTCCTTCATTTCTTAAAGTTTCGGTAATTATAAGTTGATATTTTGGGTTTAACCCTAATCCCCCAGCACCTTCTGGAAACTGAACCCACGCAAGTCCAAGATCGAATTGTTTACCCCAAAATTCTTTAATGTCATCTGTTTGACTTCTGAATTCAATTAATTCATCTAATTTGCTTCTTACCAGCTGTTCTGCATCAGAATGTTTAGTTTCAGTTTTTACCATAGAGAATTATACATCAAATCTATCTTATTGATTACCCTGTACAGCTTGCTGAATGATCATTAGCTCATCCTCATTACTAAGAGGATATGTGCCATTTTCAATATTTCTTATTTCTTCAATATTATCAGCTATGTCTTCGGCAGATGCACTTGTATTTACATAACCTTTATGGGTAATAATTCCAATACGAGCAAAACGACCAGCAGCTACTCCAAAGATTTCATGACTAGGTTCACAAACCTCTGATGCTAGATATGAAACCATTGGTGTAACTAAGTCTGCACTGAACAATTTACCAACATCTTCAGGAAGGAGTGCCTCGGTCATTCTTGTGTATGCTGTTGGAGCAATTACATTTACTTTGATATTGTATTTTGCCCCTTCAATAGCTAATACATTTGTTAAACCTACTATGCCCATTTTTGCTGCACCATAGTTTGATTGACCAAAATTACCAAATAGTCCAGAAGGTGAAGCTACGTTAACAATTCTGCCATATGCATTTTCCTTCATCACTTTAAAAGCAGGCTGTGAAACAAAAAAAGTACCTTTCAAATGTACATCTATAATCAAAGACAATTCTTCTTCGGACATGTTTGCAAAACTTTTGTCCCTCAAGATACCTGCATTATTAACAACTGCATCAACAGTGCCAAAATTATCAATCGCAGTTTGTACAATAGACTCTCCACCTTCTTTGGTTGCAACAGAATCATAATTGGCAACAGCTTCTCCTCCATTTGCAATTATTTCGTTAACAACTTCATCTGCTGGAGTGCTACCAGAGCCTGATCCATCTACTGCACCACCTAGGTCGTTTACAACAACTTTTGCGCCTCGTGAACCTAAATCAAGAGCATATGCTTTACCTAATCCGTTACCGGCACCAGTTACTATTACTGTCCTATTTTCAAAAGATACTTGTGACATTATTCGATTCCTTCGTACATTGATTCAATCTCATCATTATACATCTCAGCAATAACATTTCTCTTCAATTTCAAAGTTGGTGTTAATTCACCGCTTGAGTCAGTCCATTCTTTATCTAAAATTACAAATTTCTTAATACCTTGTACATTTGCAACTTGAGAATTTGCTTCATCTACTTGTTCTTGAACAGCTTGTATCACTTTTTCATTTTTAGCCATATCTTTAAGAGAGTACTCAATACCATTTTCTGTTGCCCATGTCTCTGCACCTCCGTCACCATCTAATACAATAAGAGCTGACAAGAACTTTTTGCCATCTCCAACTACACAAACTTGACCAATTAAAGGATGTGGTTTTACAAGATCTTCAATCTCAACAGGGGCAATATTTTTTCCTGCTGAAGTTATTAGAATTTCTTTTTTACGACCTATAATTTTTACAAATCCATCTTCGTCAACTTCTGCAAGATCGCCAGTGTGAAGCCAGCCATCTTCATCGAAAGTCTCCTTAGTTTGTTCTTCAGACTTGTAGTAACCCTGTGCTACGTGGTTTCCTTTAATACAAAGCTCGCCATCATCTAATACTTTTACTTCAGTTCCAGGTATTGGAATGCCAACTTTTCCAATTGGATTGAGAACGCTTGGAACTTCAAGCCCATCAACTTTTAATTTTTTTGAAAAAGACTCAGCAGCATTTCCGGGAACACCAATTGTTGCAGGTCCAGTGTCTTCTGTCATTCCATATATTTCTGTTATATCTATACCTATTGCATGAAACCACCTATGAACATCTTTATTCATAGGTGCTGCAGCAGTAACAAAGTATTCCGTATTCATTATTCCAAGTCCTTCTTTGAATTTAGAAAAGACTAGTTTTGCAAATACTTTATCTTTTAAGTTAACGCCAAGAGGAACTTTTTCACCTCTTTGTTCATAATCTACTTTCTCTAAGCCATTCTTAATTGCTTTGTCTATTAAATCTTTTTTAGGATTTTCTTCAATTCTTGCCTGTAAACCACCTTTAAACCTTTCCCAAACTCTTGGTACTGCAAGAAATACTGACGGCTTGATTGTAGGAAGCGCATCTCTCATGTCTTCTAATACAGGAACTGGAAATATCTGACCAACTCTGTAAATAGCTTGATAGTGGTCACCAGCCCTTGCAGCAATATGTGCCATTGGTAGGTAAGAGACAATCCTTGGAAATTTGGTTGCAGGAATCATTTGACCAAATAAGCTTTCAATTGTCCATAGGACGTTTTTGTGAGAAATCATCACGCCTTTAGGTTTTCCTGTTGTTCCAGATGTAAATATTAAACAAGCTAGAGAATCTGGAGTAACAGTAGCAATAGCTGAATCTAATTTTGAGCTATCTTCTTGATTTAGTTCTTTTCCTTTTTCAACTAACTCGTGGTAGCTATGAACATAATCAAGTTCTTTATTATCTTCATAACCATCTATGAGCACAATCGCTTCTAATTTTGGACACTGTTCTTTTGCTGCATTTACTTCTGCAAATAATTCAAGATCACCTACTACTGCAACTTTGGCTTCCATGAGGTTTGCTACATATTCAATCTGGGACGATTTTAATTGTTTATATAACGTAGATGGAGTGGCTCCACAATACACAATTCCTAGATCAGAAATGTTATGTTCTTTAGTATTGTTAGACATAATAAATGCAGTGTCGCCTGGACCTAGTCCGAGAGACATTAATCCTGCCGCTAAATTTTTTGATACATCTCTATATTCTGACCAAGATATTGAATCCCAAGCTGAGTATTCACTATTAGCTGGAGTATTTAATGCTGGATAATCTGGATACTCTTCTGCATTTCTATCAATAAAATCTAAAAGCGTTTTACCATCAACAGAAGCTGTAATTAAATTTTCCTGTGATTTCAAATAATCGTGTAACTTAGACAAAATATCCTCCCATGAATCTGATACTCAATTTTAATTAAAAAAAGCTAAATGAGCTATTAAATAATAGGATTTATCCTTTTACAGAGCCTGCAGTTAATCCCCCTGTAATTTGCTTCTGGAAAAAGATAAATAGAACTGCAATCGGTGTTGCTGCTATAACTGATGAAGCAGCGATTACTCCCCAGTCAGCGTTGAAATCATCTATAAAAACTGTATTTATTCCAACTGCAACTGTCCATAAATTTTTATCTTTTAAGAATATAGCGGCAAGTATGAAGTCGGAATAAATTCCTATAAATGTAATGACAAAAATTACAACTAATATTGGTCTAGAAAGCGGTGCTATTATTCTTCTGAATATTTGGAAATCAGTAGCACCATCTACTTTTGCAGCTTCATCAAGTGAAGGTGATATGGTATCCATAAAGCCCTTAATTAACCAGGAATTGAATCCTATTGATCCACCAAGGTAAACAAGAATTAATCCAATATGTGTACCAAGCCCCATAAATGGCGCAATATCACTGATTTGAAAGAACAAAAGATATATTGCAACAAATGCTAAAAAAGATGGAAACATTTGAACAATTACTAATGTTAATAAGCTTGCTCTTCGACCCTTGAACTGGAGTCTGGAAAACGCATATGCTGCTAGTGTCCCAAGAAAAACATTAAAGAATGCAGCAATTAAAGCAACTTTATAGGTATTGTAAAGCCACTTAAAATAAGGAACTAATGGATCTGAAGAAAGCAATTTGTAATGTTTTAAAGTAAGTCCATCTGGAATTAATTTTGAATTAGTTAAGTTTGCAAAATCTGCAATCGAATTTGTTGCAACAAATAAAATTGGATAAACAGCAAATGTTACAAATATTAATGCTATTAAATGTCTCCAGCCATATTCTTTAACCCAATTTAAAAATTTAGATGTTTCCATAAATTCTTTCCAATCGTTTTGTATATCTAAATGAAATAGCTGAAATTATAAGTACGAGTGCAAAAATAATTATTGTAACACTTGATGCAAGCCCAAAAAGATTTCCTCTACCTCCAGAAATTGCCAGCTTATAAGTAAAGGATATCAAAATATCGGTCCACCCAACAGATACCTCACTTCCAATAATTGGAGGACCTCCTCCAGAAAGAAGGAATATTAAAGTAAAGTTATTGAAATTGAATGCAAATGAACCAATTAATAATGGTGATATAGAGACCATCAGCAAAGGAAAAGTTATCCTCCAAAATGATTGAATTCCAGTTGCACCATCAACCTTTGCAGCTTCGATAAGTTCCTTCGGAATGGATTGCAATGCTCCTGTGGTAATTAAAAACATATAAGGAAAACCAAGCCATGTATTAACTAGAAGAACAGCTGATCTAGCACTTTCTTTAGTCTTGAGCCATTTAACAGGCTCTATATCTAACATTTCATATAAAGGACCTAGCCACGAGTTAATAACACCATAGTCAGGATTTAATAATCCTTTCCATACAAGAGCTGAGACAAATGCTGGTATTGCATATGGAAGTATAAAAACAGCTCGGTAGATTCTTTGAAATTTTAAACCATCCTTGTTTAATATCATGCTTAAAAGAAGTCCTACTGCAAATGAAAAAATGACAGATAACAAAGCAAATTGAAATGTCCATTTAGTAACAACACCTAAAGGGCCCCTAATCCTCTGACTAGAAAAAAGTTTACTGTAGTTCTCGCCTCCTACATAAACCCTCCATCCTGGTTCTATCTCTTTACCTTCACATTCAAAATTATCTTTTACAACTGGACATAGCGTATTGGTTGCATTATTAAATAAGGCATCATTCATCTCATCATATGTATAGAGCTGAGAAGTGGAGGTTAGTCGACCTGTAGAGGCACCAAAAACAGAAATTTTATATAGTTGTGCTCTTGTGTTTTTATCAATTACTAGTGAAAGTTCTTGCAGGGTTGTTGAATTAGCTATTTGCTCTTTTCCAGAAAGTTGATAATAGCCATCTGGTGTAGAAAATTCACCATCAATGAAAAGTGAAGGTTCATGGGTTGCATAGGATGTAGAAAAAATCTCATCATCTGAAACTGCTTTTCCAAATAGGATGTTTTCAGAATCTAAATTAGCGACATAGTAAAAATTTAAATCTAGATCTTGAAGAATATACATTTCGAATTCGAGTCCTTTTTGATCATCTGGTGTAAAAACTCTATCTTCCAAAACACCAATTGCCTGAGTCTTGGTAAGGATATGTCCTGTAGACCAATTGGTAAATGAAACGTATGTATTGTAAACAGCAGGAAATACTACAAAAGATAACATAAATATCATACCTGGAAGTATCCATTTCATAGGTTGGAATCTATCAGTAAAGTAAACAATATTTACCAAAATGCCAATAACTAAAATTAATGATAAAAAGAACCAAGATTCAAATGTTAAAGCAAGAGGCACAGCATAAACAATTAATGCATTGAATATTGCTAATAAGGTATACCTAAAAATTTTTGAGAGAGTCATACTTAAATATATCATTAAAAAAATTGGGGCTCAACAGAGCCCCAATTTAATATTGATTAATTAAAAATTAACCGCCAGCAATTGCATTACGAATTTGTTCTGCTGCTAATTTCATAGCATCAGATGCATTGCTAACTGTTACGCCTGTTTCTTCATTTGTACCATAATTTTGGTCTCTAATAATTAACAAAGCGTCACCGAATGGTCCCCATACACTTCCCATTTCTGGAATATTAGGCATAGGAATACCATTTGCAGCACTAGCCGCAAATACGGCTGCTACAGGATCCGCAGCTTCTACTACAGCAAATAAAGATTTTGTAGCAGGTAGTCTTGGATCAGATTCATACATTGCTTGTTGAACTTCAACAGTTGCAAAAAAGTCAAGAATAAAGCTTTGAGCTAAAACTTGCTTATCGCTAAATGATGAAACCATTGCACCTCTTACACCAACAAATGGAGTAGCTGCATTTCCATCAAACTGAGGAATTAATCCAACACCGTAGTTAACTGCACTAGCATCATTTCTAGCCCATGGACCAGTCATCCAGAATAATGAACGACCTTCTTGGAATGCAGTCATTGAGCCACCGTAGTCTGTGGATGCAACTGTTCCATTTTTTACAAGTCCATCTAGATATTCAGCAGAAGCCAAAGCTCCAGCATTATCTAAACCTACGTCTGATGCATCGAATCCACCTTCAGAAGCAAAAACATAACCTCCAGCTGATGCGACAAATGGATGGTTGTGGTAAGCGTCTCCGCCTCCTCCACCACCTGGTGCTCCAACACAAAGTTCAGTCCCTGCAGCATCACAAGCAGCTTTTGCGTCTTCCCATGTTGTTGGGACTGAATCGACTAAGTCTGCATTGTAATACATAGCAATAGCTTCTGTTGCATAAGGAAATCCGTAGACTTCTCCACCATAACTAAACGCTGTAACACCGACATCAAATAAATCAGATGCTACAGAACCTAAATCTAGTGGTGAAACTACACCGTTTGCTGCTAATTCTCCAACCCAGTCATGTGCTCCTAAGAAAACATCTGGACCTTCACCTGCCGGACCAGCAGTTTGAACGTCTGTTCTTATTGCACCGAAATCATATACAACTACTTCTACATCAACTCCAGCAGCAGCTTCATAAGCGCCAACTAAAGGATCTAGAGCATTTGCAACTTTTTCCTCAGCCCACACAACGATTACTTCTGGTGGTGGTGCTGTGGTTGCAGGAGCAGCTAATGTTTCTTTAGGTGCTTCAGTGGTATCTGGTGCTTCTGCTGCATCATCTGCAGTATCTCCACCGCAAGCCACGGCCACTAAAGAAAACATCAATAAAAATACGATAAATCGTAATTTATTAGTTTTCATATACTCCCCTTCGTATATACGTATATTCACTCTTTACGAATGTCAATGACAACTTTATTGTCTATTTATAATTTTTTCTAGCTAAATAAAAAAAATAATGCACAAATGCACAAAATTTTATTTTTCGTGAAGAATTATGCCTATATCTCCAGCATTTTTAGTTATTTTGACAGAACCGTCTTCAAGATTTGCTTCACAATCTCCATAGACTACATCGATACTATGTGCATTAGACGGGATAGCTATGTCATTAGTAGATCTATCTCTATTTACAATACAAATAAGTGACTCGTCTTGTAAAATTCTTCTGAAGATTACAACATCTTCCGTGTAATCTAATAATTCAAATCTTCCATATTTGAAAATTGGATTAACATTTTTGATTTGCATCATAGTTTTTGTAAATTCAAGGATTGTTTTATTCCACGATTCTTCATTGTGCCAAGGAAATGGTTCTCTGTTAAAAGGATCATCAGCACCACCTAGACCAACTTCATCTCCATAGTAAACACCAGCTATCCCTGGAAATGTAGCTTGTAGAAACATTGCTCCGAGTATGCCATCCTCGTTGTTACCACATCTGTTTAAAAATCTTTTTACATCGTGGGAACTCAATAAATTCTGGCATGAAGAAAGAGCCTCAAAAGAATACATAGAATATAAATTTGCAAGAGAGTCAGCAAATTCTTTATTGTTGATTCTCTTAGTTGCAAAGTAATCGGTCATAGTTTCTCTAAAAGAGTAATTCATTGTTCCATCAAATCTATCTCCTTGAAGCCACTGAGAAGTATCTCCGAATATTTCAGAAATAAGCAGAACATCTTTCTTAGTTGCATATGCTATATCTCTGAAATCTTTCCAGAATGAGAAGTCTAGTTCCTTTGCGACATCCATTCTCCACCCATCAATATCAAAATTTTCAATCCAGTGCTTTGTAACGTCAAGAGCCCATTGCCTTGCACCATCAGATTCAAAATTTACTTTGGGCATATCAGGCACTCCCCACCAAGCTTTAAATGACGGTTCAACTATAGGTCCGTCATCTTCCCTTATTTCAACTGGCACCATAGTTTCTTCGAAAGTCTTATCTAAATATTGTTTATATTCTTCTTGATTTCCATCCCAACCTACTTTGTAAGTATTGGCATATAAGTGTGGTCTGTGGATAAATCTTACAGGATAATCGAATACTGTAAACCAGTCTTTATACTCTGACTTCTCTCCATTCTCTACTAAGTCTTGAAATGCAAAATGTCTTGGGTGAACATGATTCAATGAACAGTCTAAGATTATTTTCATACCTCTCTTATGACATTCTTCAATTAATTCTCGTAGAGCATCGTCACCACCTAATGTAGGGTCTACTTTGAAATGATCCCATGCATCGTACTTATGTGTGCTAGATGACAAAAAGATTGGATTTAAGTAAATTATATTTACTCCAAGAGACTGGATATGATCAAGCTTTTGGATTACTCCATATAAGTCTCCACCTTGAAAATCTAATCTTGTAGGAATTGAACCCCATTCAACTGTATTTTTTGGATTTAGAGAACTGTCTCCATTAGCAAATCTATCAGGAAAAACTTGATACATTACTCCCCCATATACCCAGTCAGGAATTGTGTGTCTTTGGTATGAGCCAGAATCGTAAACCCATTTTTCTGAAGGAGATATGAAATTTGCTATACCACTAGTTCCTAGATAAAGATTAAGCTGTTCATCAGTGCTTGCTGCAAAGCTAAACTTTGCTGTAGTTGATCTGAACTGTATCTGAGTGCCCCAAAAAATAAACCTGTCTGTTTCTGCATATTTCCTGAGTTCAATTGGCCTAAAATCTTCATCTTCCAATAAAATCCATAGTTTTGAGATATTTTTTTGAGAATGAACTCTAACTCTCCCAGTACCGTCTCTCGAAATAGAAAAGTGTTTTTTATCGTTAAAATCGAATCTAAAATCGTAATGTCCTAAATGAACATCACCATCAAAAAAATCTATCTTCTGCTTTTCACCAGCATCTACAAATTCGGGACTGTGCTCTTCTACCATAAAAATTAATTTACTATCAAATAGACATTATATACTCTATATTTGAGGTGATATGGATATAAATAAAAGTAGTGGATTAATTTTACATCCAACATCTTTACCTAGTTCATACGGTATCGGAGATTTGGGTAAAGAAAGCTATGAATTTATTGATCTTCTCAACCAGTCAGAGACTGAAATATGGCAAGTTCTTCCTTTGGGAATCACAGATAATATTGAATTTTCACCATACTCCAGCAAGTCATCTGTTTTGGGTAACCCATATATTGTTTCTTTAGATAACTTAGAAAACAGTATATTTCACGAAAGTGAATTAAACGAAATAAAACTACCAATAACAAATAAAGTGAATTACAAAGCTGTATACACAAACAAAGATAAAATTTTTAACCTTATCTCTGAGAGAGTAAATTATAACGACAACGAATATCAAAATTTTCTGGAAAACGATTTAATAAAAAGACACCTAACCTTTATAACCTTGAGTGAGGTTTTTGAAAGTTCGTGGAGTGAGTGGTCTAGTGATTATCAGAATTTTTCAGAGGAGCTATTTGATATGGTCTTCGATGAATATAAAGATATTTTTATGAAAAACTTATTTTTACAATTCGAGTTCAATAAACAGTGGCAAAAACTTAAATCCTACGCAAATAATAACAATGTAAGAATTCTTGGAGATATACCAATATATGTGAACCATAACTCTGCAGATGTATGGTTAGATAAACATTTATTTGATTTGGACGATTCCAATAATATGAGCTTTGTATCAGGTGCTGTTCCAGATGATTTTACAGTAGAAGGTCAAGTCTGGAATACAGCTTTATACCAATGGGATAATCATAAAGATGAAGGATACAAATACTGGATTAATAAATTAAATTACAATTTACAAAATTATGATTATTTAAGAATTGATCACTTTGTTGGGTTTTTTCAGTTTTGGGCTATACCTTATGGTGAATCAGCTCTTAATGGTCACTGGAGGAAAGGTCCTTGGGAAACTTTTTTTAGTACTGTATCTAAAAACGTTGATTTTAATAAATTACTTGCTGAGGATTTAGGTGTAGTGCTTGAAGAAACTGCAGATATATTAAAAAAATATACAATTCCAGGCATGAAAGTATTACAACAACGAGTACCTAACAATCAAGTACACGATGAAATTCATCCAAAACATTGGGATTATAATATTGCAGCCTACACCGGCACACACGATAGCCCTACAGTGAAACAATGGTTAAATGAGGTTGAAGATATTCAGCTTCAGTTTTTTTATGATTATAAAAAAGATATTAAATCGCAATATGACTCTGATGTTTGGAATTTCATATCGCTTGTTTGGGAGTCTCCATGTCAATTAGCAATTACAACTGTTCAAGATTTACTCGAACTTGATAAAGAATCAAGGTTTAATTCACCAGGAACTCAAGAAGGCAATTGGAAATGGAGAATTCAGGATTTAGCTGATTTAAAAAAACCTCTACATGTTTTAAAAGATTTGAATAAGGTGAATGAAAGAATTAGTGATTAGATCGAATGTACTCGATAACCATTGTTACTTCATTATCAGATAGCCTTTGGGCAGGCATTGAACCTTTACCTTTAGTTATTGTTTGTACCCAATAAGAATCCGGCATGGATGCTGATTGACTTCCTGCATCTAAGGCAGGGCCTACTCTACCCTCAAAGTCTTTACCGTGACATGCGGAACATCTAGCTTCATAAACTTCTTCACCAGTTGAATACGATTCTGCCACACTTGATGAACATGCCATAAAGAACATAGCAAAAAGGATTAATGTGATTTTTTTTAAATTATTCTTCTTCAAGTGCAGATTTAAATTCTTTTGTAGATTTCCCCAATGACTTAGCCAATCCAGGAAGTCTTTTTGCACCAAAAAGTAAAAGCAATATTGTCAAAATAATTAAAAGTTCTGGTAAACCTAATCTCATATAATCATTTTAATAGTTTAATTTTCTTTATTAAGACCTATAAATTTCTTTTCTATTACCCACATACCAAGGAATCCAATTACTCCAAATGTAAAAAAGAATACCAAGTCATTACTTTGGCTGGCTGTCGGTAAAATTGGAGTTGTATAAATAGCCTCATTAGCTGAGTTATACTCTAAAACTTCATAAAAAGGCCAAATTTTAAATAATGAACCACCAAGAAATCCTATAAGAACACTGATTACAACATCATTATATTTTTTAAAAAGGTACGAGAAAACTCTACTAAATGTAACTAAACCAACTATGCATCCAGCTAAAAATATCGATATAACTGCAGTATCAAAACTATTCAAAGCTTTCAATATAAATTCGTATTTTGATAAAAACACAAGAATAAACGAACCACTTATCCCTGGAAGAATCATTGCAGAAATTGCAATTGCGCCAGACATAAATATATAAAAATTTGTATTCGGAATATTAGATGGGGCCTGGAGAGCTATAAATGATGAAATCATAAGTCCTATTAAAAATGAAAGAAAAACAGCACTGTTTACTCTTTTAATTTGATAAAAAATTAATATCCCAGAGGCAATTATTAAACCGAAAAAGAATCCCCAAATTTTAAAAGGATGATCGTCTAATAGATAAACTATAAATCTTGAAAGAATCAAAATTGAGGTCAACATTCCAAAAACTAATGTAATTAAAAAAGTTCCATTTATTTCTTTCCAAAATGCTGAAAATTTAAAGGTCAAGAGTAACTTCAATGTTTTTGTATTAATTGATTTTATTGAGTCTATTAACTCTTCATAAATACCCGTTATGAACGCTATTGTTCCACCAGATACTCCAGGTATAATTTCAGCGATACCCATGAAGACACCTTTTAAATACAAATCAGGTTTAATCTTCATAAATTATTTTGTTTGGGTTCTTACTAATCTAAATAAAATTGGTGAGAAAGTTGCTGTAATTACAGCTAAAAGAATTATTTGTTGCTCTAATTCTTTTGAAATTAAATCTAGATGAACCCCTATTTCTGCCATAGCAATAATAAGACTAAATCTTGCAGAAAGTAAAAAACCTCCTGCAAGCATATCTCTAAATTTTATCTTTGAGAAAACAAGTAGAAGAGAAGGGATGAACTTAACTCCAACCGCAATCAAGAATAGATACCCTACTTCGACAAAAAATTGTGTTTCAGAAAAAACACTAATGTCATAATTTAATCCAATGTTTATAAAAAAGATAGGAATTAAAAACCCATAAGAAAATCCTTTTAAGCTGCTTTCTAAAGTTCCCCTATTCGAAAATGTGAAAGCGAAAATCGTTCCAGCTAAGAATGCACCAAGTATTGGCTCTATATCAAAAAATACTGAAACTCCAACAAGCACCAACATAAGGGCTATAGAACTTCTTATTCCCAACTCATCCGGATCGTTTCCGTCAAACATTCTAGAAAATAGTTGAGGATTCCACCAAGCAACTCTTCTAATAATTCTTAATAACATAATTACTACTACAAAATAAAGCACAACATTAAGGTTTGAGATAGATAACCCTCCAGCATTTATAAAAGATGCGTACACAGTAGCTGCCAATAAAGTTAATATATCTGCAAGTAAAGCGACCATAAACAAAGTCTGTCCATATTTTGTCTTAATCGTTCCATCACTTCTTAAAATAGTTATCACTATATCAACACTTGTTGTGCACAAAACTAAAGCAAGAAAAATTGGATATCCCAAAGTAGAAATCAAATAAAAAGAAGTTACAACAGTCAAGAGATAGATTGACATTGGGAGCGCTAGAGTTCTTAAACCTTTTTCACGGAAAGTGTCTAACTCAATTTCAAACCCTGACAAAAACATCAATAGTAAAAAGCCAAGTATTGCAAGCCCAGAAATGAATTCTGACGAATCAACCCATCCTAAAACTGGTCCAACTGTAATACCATAAGCTATTTCTAGTACAATTCCAGGTATCTTAATTCTTTGACCTACAAGTGGCAAGATAAATGCACCTAAGGAAATAATGACTAAGGATACTGCTTCAAACTCTTCCATAAATTAACTTGGTATGTATAAAACAGAAGATTTTGAATTATTTGATATGAATTCTGTTGTTTTCCTACTTTGCCATGATTGGTTAGTCCCATATCCAATAATTGAAAGATCAAACTTAGAAGATAAATCAGTAAAGATTTTAGCTTCATTTCCCTCATGATTTTCAAAATCTAACTGAACTTCATAAGACAAAGCTAAGTCCTGCATTTTTTCTAAGGAATCGGTGAGCTGTGCAGCATCGTCAGATTGCAAAAATTTTGGTTGTGATATATTGACTGCTATCAAAGAAGCAGATAAAGAAGAAGCTAAATCAAATGCTATAGAATTTGAAGTGTTTTCACCAAAATCATTATTGACAAGTATTCCAATCGTTTTGTAAGGGTATGTTGATTTTGAAAAAAGAACAGGGGTCTTAGTTTTATTAGATATGTTTATTAATGATTTAATTTTTGCTTTTGATATTCCTTCTTCGAGAGGATAAAAAATAGTTCCAATAGAGCCATCATTAACCATGTTTTCGATGTCTTTATTAGAAATTTTATTTTTTAAAGTCATTTCAAACTCTTGATCTTTCAAAATAGCTTTAAAGGTTTCATCAGTTGACTCAAGATTATTATCAAACAAATCTTCTTTGGTTAAAACCATTAAAGAGGTTGCTTTTGTATTTCTAGTGTAAAATTCAGATTCAGATAAATTTTTTAAATTGTCTTTATTTTCAAGAACTACGAGAATATTTTTTCCATATTCTAAAGGGTATCTTGATTCTGATCCTGAAAATAAATTAATTACATTCGAGAATGCACCTGCTTGCAAAACGATAGTTACAAGATCACCTGTTTCGATTTCAGTGTCACCATGTGGAATGATTACTTTTCCTTTTCTTAGTAAAGCTCCAACAATGTAATAATCAGATCCAATTTCTTTTAACTTCTTACCTCTCACTGGGCTGTCAGAGCTAATTTCTATTTCTATCGCTTCAGCTCTTCCACCAGCAAAAGCTTGTGAAACAACTCTCCTTGGTTCTAATATATGTTCAAACCTTCTAGCAAGAAGAATATCGGGCTCTACTACTTCTGCTCCAAGATTTTTGTAACTATCAGCATTTGAAGCTTCGTTGACAACTGAAGATAATCTAAAAATATCATTTTGTTTTGCAATTTTTAATACTTCTAAATTTACTTCATCATTTAATGTAAGCGTTATAACGGCAGTCGTACTTTCTAATCCTGCTTTTTTTAAAACTAAAGATGAAGTTGCATCTCCCTGTATTTTTTCTATTTGCCTATTTGTACTAAAGTTTCTTAATTTATCTTGATCTAAATCAATAACAGATATTGACCATCCAGAACTAATTCTATTTATTAGCTCTTTTGCTTCACCGTGTGCGCCTACAATTATTACTTTCAAGAGTTTTATTATCCTATATTTTCATTTTAGTTAAAGAACTTCTTTGTAAAGCTTTTTTATATAAATAACTATTAAAAATGTGTTTTTAAGTCTAAACACTGAATAAAAAGTGGATGACGTCACCATCTTTGACAATGTACTCTTTACCTTCAGACCTAAGCTTGCCTGCTTCTTTTGACCCTTTTTCTCCGTTATTTTGAATATAGTCATCAAAGGTTACTGTTTCTGCTCTGATAAATCCTCTCTCAAAATCGGTGTGTATTTTACCAGCCGCTTTTGGCGCACTATCTCCAACATTTATTGTCCAAGCACGTACCTCTTTTTCTCCAGCAGTAAAATAAGTCTGTAAGCCTAATAATTTGTATCCAGCCCTGGTCAACCTATCAAGGCCAGATTCTTCAAGACCGAGTTCTTTGAGGAATTCAATTTTTTCATCGTGTGTTAATCCGGAAATTTCAGCTTCAAGCTCAGCGCATATTGCAACAACTTCTGAACCTTCTTCATTAGCTAAATCATATATTTGATTTAAAAATTGATTACTTTCAAATCCATCTTCATTAACATTCGCGACATACAAAACAGGTTTAATTGTTAGAAGTTGAAAACCTTTTAATAGTTTTTGTTCTTCTTCGTTAAACGAAACTGTTCTTAATGACTTACCTTCCTCAAGAACGGGTAAGATCTTTTCAAGTAAATTTTTTAATGGTAGTCCTTCTTTTTGACCTGCTTTTGAGCCTTTTACAGCTTTCTGATACAGACTTTCAACTGTGCTTAAATCTGCAAGAACTAACTCTGTATTAATAATCTCTATATCGTCTTTTGGAGATACCTTTCCTGAGACATGAACGATATCTTCGTTTTCAAAAGCTCGAACAACATGCACGATTGCGTCAGTTTCTCGAATATTAGTTAAAAACTGATTACCTAAGCCTTCACCCTTGGAAGCTCCTTCAACAAGACCAGCAATATCTACGAATTCCATTGAAGTAGGAATAATTTCTTTTGGATTTACAATTTTGGCTAATTGACCTAACCGAATGTCATTTACAGGTACAACGCCAATATTTGGTTCAATTGTACAAAAAGGGTAATTTGCAGACTCAATACCGGCCTGTGTTAAAGCATTAAATAGTGTTGACTTTCCTACATTCGGCAGACCTACTATACCGCATTTAAACCCCATATATCATTATCCTTTTTTTTAAATACCTCTGTTTAAAAAGCAAAATACAAATAAATACTTTCAATAAATTAAAGACATATTAAATATAGTGTGTAAATTTATTAAATTTAAGTTTCTATTCCTCATCATTCAATTTATTTGATTAAAGTTTTATATAAGGGGGGGGATATGAACGAAAAAAATAATAAAAGAACCATTTTTGGCTGGTCAATGTATGACTGGGCCAAATCAGCATATGAAACTACTACTCTTGGGGCTGTCTTGCCTGTTTACTTTGTAAGTGTTGTTGTACCAGAAGAAGGCTTTGTCTTCAGAGGTAATGTGTATACCGGAGCAGAGGTCTGGGGTTTTGCTATTGGTTCTGCATTATTCATATTTTTTCTCATAATGCCAACAATTGGTGCGATTGCTGATATGTCTGGTAGCAGAATGAAATTATTTAAGATATTTGCTTATGGAGGTGCTGTTTTTGCATCTTCATTTTACTTTGCAACATCAGGTGATGTCATATTGACATTAGTGATTTACTTTTTAGCTCAATTTGGCGCTACAGGTTCGAATGTTTTTTACGACAGTGTTCTGAAAGATATAACAACTGATGATACTATTGATGCAGTTTCTGCAAGAGGTTATGCACTTGGTTATCTTGGTGGTGGAACCCAGCTAATTTTATCATTCGCAATAATACTCCTTGGTCCAGACCTACTAGGGATAGATGCCGCTTTAGCTTCACGAATAGCAATTTCATTAGCTGGTCTGTGGTGGCTTGTATTTTCAGTATTTAGTTTTTCAAGAATGAACATAGTCGAGACAAGATCAGGTTCTGGAAAAGGTTCTATATCAGAAGCTTATAGTAGGAATTTTAAGACTTTGAAAAAAATTAGAAAATTTCCTTTTTTACTTTACTTTTTGGTTGCCTACATATTTTTCTGGGATGGCTTACAAACACTAATTAATATGTCAGCAGCATTCTTTACAGAAGTTCTGCTTTTAGACCAGACCCAAGTACTTATCGTATTCTTAGTTGTTCAGTTTGTTGCCTACTTTGGTGCAAAATTAGCTGGAAATCTTGCTACTAAAATTGGTCAAAAAAATGTGTTATATTACACAATGTTTTTACTTTTCCTAGTGGGTAACGCTGGTTACATTGTTCCAGAAAAGCAACTAATCCCTGTAATCATCATGGGCATTATTACAGCTATGGGAATGGGTGGACTTCAGTCTGTCAGTAGAAGTGTTTATGCAGCTATGTTGCCAAAGGGTGCTGAGGGAGAATTTATGGGATTCTTTTCAGTCCTATCAAGATTTTCAGCTATCTGGGGTCCATTAATTTATGCATATGTCAGTGCCTCGACTGGAAACCCAAGGCTTTCGCTTCCAGTCATTACATCTTTTTTCTTAATTGGAGCATTGCTTCTTAGAAAAGTAGATATGGAAAAGAGAATTAGCGAAGAGGAGTGGGCTGCTAGTTAGTTTGAATTAATCTTGATAGATTAAAAAATAAAGCAGACACTGTAATTGGCCCAACCCCACCTGGAAATGGTGCTCGTGAACTAATTACCTGACCTATTTCAAATGTGTCAATATCTCCATATGTTTTACCATCAACTGAAGATATTCCAATATCAATTATTGTTGCTCCATTTTTAAAATAAGTACTGTCGTACATTTTTGCTGAACCTATTGCAGAAATAAAAATATCAGCTTCTTTTGTAAATAATTTTTGATTTGTAGTTCTACTGTGAATGATTGAGACATTAGCATTGTAACTTTTTGATGACAAAATTTTAGCTAATGGCGCTGATACCAGCCTTGACCTTCCAGCAATAACTACGTTCTTATCTTCCGTTTGAATATTGTAAAAATTTAATAATTCCAATACTGCAAGTGAAGTTGCTGGTATTAATTTATATGTATCTGAAAACAAACTTCCAAGATTGTAAGATGTTAATCCGTCTACATCAATCTCATGTGGAATACGGTTAATTGCTTCTTCTGGATTTAGATGGCTTGGGAGGGGAAGCTGAATTATCAAGCCATCAGTAGCTTTTGACTCTTGAGATATAACTTCCTCTAAAGTTTCTTGAGAAGTATCAGTATCTAGTTTTAACCAATTGAATTCTACTCCAAGGTGTGCTGCTTTTTCTTGTTTACGCGTAACGTATAATAAAGAAGCTGGGTTATCTCCCACTGTAATTGCAGTCAGGTGAGGTTTCTTATTATCTTTGCTGTATTCTTGAAAGACATTTTTACTGATTTCATCAAGTTGCTCTGCAACAGGTGCGCCAAAAAGTATTTGTTCCATTTTTAATAGTTTAATAATTATGAAACATACTTACTAGATAACTTTATTAAAATAGCAATGAGCAAAATATGGATATTTCAAAATTAGATCAAAAAATAAAGCCTTCTGGAACAATGGCTATTTCAAACAAATCTAGAGAATTAAAGTCACAAGGCAAACCAGTTATCGGGTTTGGTGCTGGAGAACCAGACTTTCCTTCCCCAGATTATGTAGTAGATGCAGCTATAAAAGCGGCAGCTGATCCTAAAAATCATAAGTACTCTCCTGCAGCAGGTCTTGAGTCACTTAGACAAATAATTGCAAAAACTACTAAAGATTACTCAGGATTTGAAATAAATTCAGATAATGTAATTGTTTCTAATGGTGGAAAGCAGTCAATACTTACTGCATTTTTATCTATATTAGACCCTGGAGATGAAGTTATCATACCTGCGCCTTATTGGACAACTTATCCAGAAGCAGTGAAAATTGCAGGAGGGACTCCTGTTTTTATTGAAACTGAAAAGAGCAATAATTTTAAAGTCACAGTTGAACAATTGGAAAAAAGTAAATCTAAGAATACAAAAATGTTGGTTTGGTGTTCCCCATCAAACCCTACAGGAGTAGTTTATTCAAAAGAAGAAGCTGAAGAAATTTATGAATGGATATTCAAAAATGATTTATGGATTTTGTCTGATGAACTATATGAACATCTAGTTTACGAAGGAGAAACATCTCCATCACCAGCTATATACGATCCAGAATTAAAGAATACAATTATTGTAAACGGTGTTTCAAAGTCATACTCAATGACAGGATGGAGAGTTGGTTGGTTAATTGGAAACAAAAGTGTAATAGGGCTTGGAAAAAAAATACAATCACAGGCTACCTCAAATGTTTCTAATGTGTCCCAATTAGCTGCAGAAGCTGCACTACTTAATGGGCTCGAGGTAACTAACGAAATGAAAATAGCCTTTAACAGAAGGAGGCTCTTTGCAACGGAAAAAATTAATAGTATTCCAAATCTTAATGTTGTAGATAGCACTGGTGCTTTTTATCTATTTGTTGATGTTAGTCACTATTGTTCCGGAAAAAATGGGTTGAACTCTTCTGAAGAATTTTGTGACTGGCTCTTAGAAAATTACTTTATAGCATTTGTTCCTGGTGAAGTTTTTGGAACTCCAGGATTTATGAGATTATCATATGCTTTAAGCGATGAAGATCTTGATAGTGGATTGAGTCGACTAAGTGAAGCTATAGATAATTTGAATGAATAATATAACAAAAAAAAGTCTTTTTTCTTGGCTTCTTTTCGATTTAGCAAATACAGTTTATGCGTTCATTATTCCTGGTTTGTACTTTTCAGTATGGTTAGTAAGTGAAAAAGGCTGGACAGACCAACAATTAGGATTAGCTACATCAACAGCAATGGTTATAGTTGCTATTTTAGGACCATGGATTGGTAGAAAATCAGATAGTTCTCAAGGTAAAAAGAAAATATTACTTTTTATGACTCTTATTTGTATTATTTCAACTTTCTTACTTGGCACATTTTCAGTTGAAGTATCGGTTCTATTATTCGTTTTTTCATTAATTGGGTTCAATTTAGGGTCAGTAGTCTATGACGCATTGCTTGTTTCTGTTAGTAATGAGGAAAATAGAGGGAAAATATCTGGTTTAGGAGTAGCCTTCGGATACACAGGTTCATTAATTGGTTTTGGAGTTGCTACTTTATTACAAAATATGGGATACAGCTATGTAGAAATATTTAAATCTGTTGCTTTTTTGTTTTTAATATTTTCACTACCTGCCTTTTTATTTATTGAAGAAAAAATTACATCTAAAGAAAAAGTTAAAATTAGCATTTTGAATTCTTTAAATGTTGTTATTAACTCTTGGAAACACTCAAGACAATACACTGGGCTTACAAGATTTTTAGTTGGAAGGTTTTTTTATGCCGATGCAATAAATACTTTAATTAGTGGATTGTTAGCAGTTTATCTAGTCGAAGAAGTAGGTCTTACTCCAGCAGACAGTCAAAGTATCCTTGCTTTAGCTATAGTCGTCTCAATCATAGGTGGGTATATATTTGGAAAAGCTGCCGATAGATTTGGTCCAAGAAGACTTATATTGATTAGTATTTTTTGCTGGATGCTTTCTTTATCGCTAGCAATTATTGCTACTGAATTTAATCAACTTTGGTTAATATACGTCACTGGTGTTCTTGGAGGATTTAACATTGGAGGAATTTTTGCTGTTGATAGAGTCTTTATGACTCGACTTTCTCCTGAAAAACATTTAGGTGAGTTTTATGGTTTATATTCAACAGTTGGAAGATTTGCAACAATTATAGGTCCAATACTTTGGGGACTAATTGTTAATAGTTTGGGATTAGGCAGGAATGTTGCAATGGGGTCTTTAATAGTTCTCTTAGCTATTTCTTACTACATCATCAGTGGAGTATCAGATATAGCTGAAAATTAAAAAAAGAAAAACCTCTTTTTATTTTTTACTTCTTCTAACTGCTGTCTTGTATTTTTGAGTTTCTCTCTAAGAAAATCTGCTTCAGATTCTGCTTTAGCTGCCCTTTCACGAGCTTCAGCCATTTGTTGGCTTGCCTCATGTAAATTTCCTAATTGATTTAAAACTGTATTCCAAGCATCAAGAGGAACAAGAAGACTACCTTCTTCAGGAACCTCAATATCTTTTTGTGGATTTTCTGATGGTTTTTCCTCTGAAATACTTTCTTCAGGTTTTTGATCGGTATTTTCTTTTTTTAGAAAATTGTACTTTTCAGCCATCCTGTCTTCGTAACTACTCATTAACAAAATCCTCTTTCATAGTATCTAAAGTTGTATTTTTAAAAACAAATCCTTTTTCAAGTAATTTTTTAGGTATTGCTCTTATACTATTTAATCCTAATTGCTCACCAAGTTCCCAGCCAACAGCTATACGCATAATTATTGGAGGTAATGGTGGAGCAAAATATTTTTTATTCATTGTTTTGGCAATAATTCTTGCGAATTCTTTTTGTTGAAGAGGTTCTGGGGCGGTGCAATTAACTGGTCCGCTAATGTCTGAGTTATTTAAGCAAAAAATATAAGCGGAGACTAGATCATCTACTGATACCCAAGAAAAATATTGTTCTCCTTTTCCAATGGGGCCTGATAAATTTAACTTAGAAACCAATGTAAAAATTTGAGTTGCTACATTCCCCTTTCCAAGGACAATACCCGCTCGACACATTACTACTCGTACACCCAGCTTACGAATTTCATCTAAAGGTCCCTCCCATGCTTCTTCAACAACTAGTTGTAGATACTGACCCCGATTATAAGAAGTCTCCTCAGTAACTACCTCATCTCCATGGTCTCCATATACATCATTTCCAGAAGCAGTTATAAAAATGTTTGGATGATTTTCAGATGATTGATACGCCTGAATAAAGGTCTCAGATGCCCATTTTCTTGACCAGTATATTCTTGATTTTCTTTCTTTACTCCACCTTCCACCAGCAAAAGGAAGGAATCCAAAAATATCTTTAGGTGCAATACTTTCACCTGCTAGATGTATGACCGCATCAAGGGATTCGAATTTCTCTTGATCAATTTCTTTTTTAGAAGGTTTCCAATAAATTTCATTTTCATTCTTAGGTTCTCTTCTTACAAATTTGTAAACTTCAAAATCAGATTCATTTAAAGCTTTACATAGTTTCCTACCAATAAAACCTGATGCACCCGTTACACCTATTTTCATTCTTCTTCACCGTAAAAAACAAAAAAGTTTTTAAGAGTCTCCTCTACTTCAGATATATCAGATCCTAAATTTCTATTAAAGTTAACAGTTACGATGTTAGATTGAATAAAAATTGTTTCTATATCATTAGTATCTTGAAACAACTTTAAAGCTAGCTGACCACTTACATCGGGTATTAATGATGCTTCAGAAATATTATGGAAAGTCATTCCCTCTTGACCTGAAACAGACCTATTCAAATCAAAAATAATTGTCTTATTTAACTTTGTGCTTTTAACTTCAATAATTTGCCCCATTACAAATCTCCAATTTCGTGAACTCTTATCAAATTTGTTGCAGCCTCAATATTTGGAGGTGTTCCTGCAACAACCACTACTTTATCACCTTTATTGTATTTTTTTTCACTAATTAGAAAGTCGTTTGCAGCTTTCAACATCTCTGAAAATGTTTCTTTTCGTTCTATAGGATATTGGTCTACACCCCAAAGTAAATTCATTTGATTCAATGTTTTTTTCTTAGTTGAAAATGTAATAATTTCTGCTTTTGGCCTAAAGTTAGAAATTAGCAAAGGTGTTCTACCTGTTTCTGTGAAAGCGATTATCGAACTAGCATCTATTTCATTTGCCACCTGAACTGCAGCCCTAGCTAAAGTAGTAGTTATTGAGTCTTCCTTCGAATCTTCTTTTGAAATCAATGATGAGGTATCATTTCTAGAATCAGTTTCTTTACAAATTATAGACATAACTTCAACTACTCTATTTGGATTATCGCCGATAGATGTTTCTGCCGACAGCATTACAGCATCTGAACCCTCAAGTATTGCATTTGTAATATCAGTAACTTCAGCTCTAGTAGGTCTATAAGAAGTTTTCATTGATTGAAGCATCTCAGTTGCAGTTATAGATATTTTTCCTCGTTTATTAGCAGCATCTAATATTTGCTTTTGCACAAAAGGAACTTGCTCTAGTGGAAGCTGAACTCCTAGGTCTCCTCTAGCCACCATGACTCCATCCGCAACATCTAAGATTTCATCAATGTTATCTAAAGCAGTTTTTAATTCTATTTTTGCTATTACTTTTACATCTTTTGGAATGATTTCTTTAACAAGATTTATATCACTTGCATTTCTAACAAAGGAAACTGCAACAAAATCAACATCATGTTCTGATCCAAATTTAAGATGCTCTATATCTTTCTCTGTTATAGCTGAGACTGACAAATTAGAATCTGGAAATGCTACACCCTGATTATCTCTAAGCTCTCCACCAATTAAGATAAGTGCTTCTAATTTATCATTTTCTTTTTCAACTACTTTAAGTACTATTTGTCCATCATCTATAAACACTCTGTCGTCAACATTTACATCTCTCAATAAATTTTCATAATTGATAAATACAATGTCATTGTTTGATTCAGTTTCAATATTTGTTAAGGTAACGTTTTTACTTTTTTCTAAAAAAGTATTCTCAGATGAAATACCAGTTCGTATTTTTGGTCCTTGAATATCTTGCATAATTGCAACTTGCTTATTAGATTTTCTAGCCCACGAAATTACATTTTTATGATCCTCAAGTGTGCCATGTGAAAAGTTAATTCTTAAGACATTAGCTCCAGTATCTATAATCTTTTTAATTTTTGATTCACTTGATAGGCTTGGGCCAACTGTTGCAATAATTTTTGTTTTTCTATCCATATTGATTAAATACTTTAATAGCATGGTATAACAAATTTAAGAATATGAATAGAAAAAATATTATAGGTATCCCAATAAAAAACCTCGAAGAACCAATGTCTAGACTAGCTAGCACATTAGATCAAAACCAAAGAATTGCCTTGCAGATTGGACTTATTAAAAATTTAGCAGAATGTTTTAGAGGCAATGACAACGATATATTTTTGATTTCAAATGATTCAGAAATAGAAAAATTAGCAAAACAACTAGAGATAAATTTTTTCAATACAAAATCAGTTGGTTTGAATAAAGAAGTTATAGAGTTTTCTAATAATTTTAAAAATTACCGAAGCTGGATGATATGTCATTCAGATTTACCTTATATAACAAAATATTTTGCAAAAACAATAAGCCAAGAAATTGATGGTAGTGAAATTCTGATAGCAAAAAGTAAAGATAGTGGTACTCCATTTATAGCTGGAAATGTTAGCTTTGATGAGTTTAGATTTGGGGTTAAAAGTTTTGATAAACATTCAAAATACCTTAAGGAAAATAAGTACGAATATAAACAAATTTTTAGCACTGAATTTACTTTTGAACTTGATGATGAAAATGACTATCAAAAATTTCTACTTAACCAACCAAGGTGGTTTAAAAAGCTAACAATTTAGCAGCCCCGACCGGATTTGAACCGGCGTTTCTGCCTTGAGAGGGCAGCGTCCTAGGCCTCTAGACGACGGGGCCTCTGCTCGGGGAGAAGGACTTGAACCCTCAACGATGGGACCAGAACCCATTGTGTTGCCAATTACACCATCCCCGAAAGGTGGCAGCCCCGACCGGATTCGAACCGGCGTTTCTGGGTTGAAAACCCAGCGTCCTAGGCCTCTGGACGACGGGGCCGTATAAATATTAAGAATAAAGTATTTTAATTATTAGTTGTTATAATTTTTCGATACTTTCTGCCAATCTGGCAATAGTTGTCTCTTTACCAAGTGCAAATATTGACTCAAACAATGGTGGACTAATTTTTGTACCAGTAACAGCTACTCTTGCTGATTGAAAACCTACTTTAGTTTTTATACCTAACTCTTCTAAAGACGCTCTCATCGTATCTTCAATAATATTTAAGTCAAAGTCGTCTAATGCAATAAACTTATTTCTAATAGCATCTAAGTATTTTTGAGCCTCCTCAGAATTTACAGACTCCCAATCTTCCTTGTCTACAATAAATGGCTCATCAATTAGAAACTGGACTTGGCCAAAAAGATCATTCATCGTTTCAATTCTTTCTTGTACAGAGGGAAATATTTTTAACAATCTATCTTTTTCTTCATGAAATAATTCTCTACTAAGTTGATTTTCAATATTTTTCAGCGAATCCTCTTCAAATTTATTTGGTGAAGTTGATCTTATGTACTGTCCATTTAACCAAAGAAGTTTTTTTTCATCAAAAGTAGCTGAATTTGGTAGTACTTTATTTAAATCAAATTTACTAATTGCAAAATCACTATCAAAAAGCTCAATATCATCACCTGGTGACCAGCCAAGTAGACAAAGATAGTTGAACATTGCATCATTTAATATTCCTTTTTGACGAAATGCTTCAACTGATGTATCACCATGTCTTTTACTAAGTTTTTTACCGTCAGGACCAAATAATAAAGGTAGATGACAAAAATTTGGTATTGCTGAATCTAAAGCTTCCATAATCAAAATGTGCTTGGGAGTTGAAGAAAGTATATCCTCTCCCCTTGCAATTATTGTAATTCCATAATCTATATCATCGACTGTAGAGGCAAGGTGATATGTCGGGGTATTGTCAGATCTTAAAATGACAAAATCTTCTACATCTGAAGTTTCAAATGACATGTCTCCTCGTACAAAATCTTTGAACTCTATTGTCCTATCACTTGGGACTTTGAATCTAATTGCACCATCATCTTTATAAGCAAGGTCTCTTTCTAAGAGTTCATTTGCAACTTCTCTATATCTGTCAAACCGTGAAGATTGTTTATAATCGCCATGCTCTCCACCAACTTCAACGCCCTCATCCCAATCAAGTCCTAACCATCTTAGGTTTTCTAGAATGTCTTTTTGAAACTCTTCAGTGCTACGCTCTATGTCAGTGTCATCAATCCTAACAACAAAAGTGCCTCCATTTGCTTTAGCATATAGCCAGTTGAATAACGCAGTTCTAGCGTTTCCTATATGAAGGCTGCCAGTAGGTGAAGGGGCAATTCTTAATTTCATTTTATTTAACTGGATTTATCAGTGTTCCAATAGTCTCTATTTCTATTTTTATTTCATCACCTGGCTGAACTTTAGAGACTCCGTCGGGAGTACCTGTAAGAACAACGTCTCCTGGCAAAAGAGTCATTATTGATGAAACAAACTCCAAAATTTCACCAACACTAAAAATCATATCTTTTGTATTTCCATCTTGTTTTAGCTCATCATTAACAAAGCATTTAATTCCCAACTCTGGATTCTGCTCAAAATTAGTTTGTATTACGGGACCTAAAGGACAAAAGGTATCAAAACTTTTTGCTCTTGTAAAATTACCATTAAATGTTCCGTCTTGTCCCTGTAAAACTCTTTCTGATAAATCGTTAGCAATAGTAAATCCCAGAACACTATCCATCCAATTATCCTTAGTAAGGTTTTTACTGAGTTTTCCAATTACTACTGCTAATTCAGCCTCATGATCAACATGTTGACCAATTGGTGGATATATTATTGACTCACCCGTACCAATTACAGATGTTGAAGGTTTATTAAAAAATACTGGATTTTTTGGTGCCGTATAATCATGAACTCCTAGCTCAACTGCATGTTTTTCATAATTTTTTGCAACAGCTGTAACTTTACTTGGTAAAACTGGTGCTAATAACTGAATTTCATCAATACTATACTTTTCTTCAGTAGGCTCCCAAACAACAAGAGGTGAGCCTTCGTAGCGAATAATACCTTCGTCGGTAAGTTCACCATAAAAGATTTCGCCTTCAAATTTAGCTCTAACAATCTTCATTATTCAAGTGTAAAAGTTTTATAAATTATCAGCGTCAATAGTTAAAAATAATTCAGATAAATGTAAACCTTTTATTGTTTCTTTACCAGCTATTAAGAGATTGTCTTTAGTTAGTAAACCAAGAGAGGTTTCACTTATCTCTAAAACTTTTAAGACTTTTTCTATGTCATTTTTAGTAGGACCTCTTCCAGCCAATGAAGCCTGATAAATTACTAAATTTGAAATAATTTTTGTTATTAACTTTTTCTTATGATGAGAACTCCAGAAATGTTCATATTTTTTTATTAATTTCAAAGCATAACCACTATCAGGACTTGGTATAGAGAATATTTCTTCGTATGGATGTTTCAGTGAACTATTTGAGTCTTTTTTTCCTTGTGATCTTGGAACAGGCAGGTCAGATAGTGTCTGTAATTTGTAATTTGTTTCTTCTATATTTGGTTGCTGGCTCACTTAACTAATGTTAAATAATTATCAGAATTAGCATCATTTCCATTTACAATTTCTAGGTATTTTTTTCTAATTGCGTTTGTAACATCCCCAGGTGAACCGTTTCCTATATTGCTATTGTCAACAGATACAACACCAATTACCTCTGTAGCTGTTCCTGTAAAGAAAAGCTCATCAGCACTCAACAAGTCTTCTTTAGAAATATTTTGCTCAGTTACTTCAAAATTTAAATTATTAGCTATTTCAATTACCGTTTTTCTAGTAATCCCACCCAATGCACCAGTTTCAATAGGAGGTGTGGTTATTTTATTATTCTTAATTAAAAATAAATTCTGGCCACTACCTTCTGCTACAACATCGCCATCACCAAACATGATTGCATCATCATATCCATTGTTTACAGCATCAATTTTTGCAAGTGTTGAATTCATATAGCCACCTACTCCTTTTGCTGTAGGTATAAAACTTTCTGGACTGATTCTTTTCCATTTTGAGATACAGACCTTAACACCATTGTTTCCAGCTTCATCTCCAAGGTAAGCTCCCCAACTCCACGCAGAAATAGAGACACATACAGGAACGTCGCTTGGTAAAAGTCCCATTTCGCCCTCACCAAAAAATACTAGAGGTCTTATGTATGCGGACGTTAAATTATTAAGGTGTACAGAATCTTTAATTGCTTGAGTAATTACTTCTTTATCGTATGGGATATTCATGTTGTATGCTTTTGCAGAATTATATAATCTATCTACATGGTCGTTTAGTCTAAAAATTGAAGTACCTTTTGGACATTCCCTAGCTCTAATTCCCTCAAAAACACCGGTACCATAATGCAAGGTATGGGACATGACACTAACTGTTGCATCTTCCCAGTTAACAAACTCACCATTCATCCAAATAAGTTTTGACTTTTCCATTATTAATAACAAATAATAGTCCTTTTTATCATTGAAGCTATAAAAAATACTATTATTCAATTGTGAAAAGATTTTTGGCATCAGGATTTGGTGTTGGGCTAGTCTGGCAAAACATTTTTGGCAATAAAAAAGGTGGTGGAACTTTAGCACCTTTAATTTTCACCATTCTGGTTTATTTCTTTAATCTAAACGTACTTGCATTATCAATTTTATTTGTATCATTACTCTTAATTTATTTCTATTCGGTGGAAGATCAATATGCTGATGAAGACCCGAGTTGGATCACTTTAGATGAAATTGTTGGAATGAGTTTAGTATCTTTAGCTTCACCCTCAGAAATGCTACCTCTAATTGCAGGATTTCTAGTGTTTAGAGCAAGTGATATTTTAAAACAACCAAAATTTGTTTCACAGTTAGAAGATTACCCAGGAAAACTCGGTGTTCTATATGATGATTTAGGGGCTGGGTTATTAGGTTTACTATCGGCTACGATAGTACACCAAGTTAGCCTTCTAACTCTTTAAGCAATAATTCTTTAGCCATCCCTGGATTAACAGAACCGTTAGACTGCTTCATAAGTTGCCCAACAAGAAAACCAACTAATTTATCTTCACCTGATTTAATTCTGTCGACTATATCTTGATTCTCTTTAATAATCTGATTTATCATTTCTGAGATTTTTTCAGAGTCATTTTCCTGAAATAGATTTTTCTGCTCAGCTACTTTACTTGGAGTAGTTTCTGTAGTTAAGATTTCAGTCAAAATAATTTTTGC
Organism: uncultured Candidatus Actinomarina sp.; assembly: GCA_902635945.1. GTDB lineage: Bacteria > Actinomycetota > Acidimicrobiia > Actinomarinales > Actinomarinaceae > Actinomarina. The sequence continues at coordinate 167,036 of CACPPU010000001.1, forward strand.
AGATGTAAAAGATATTTTATTACTTTTGATTAATTCAATAATTTCAGATAAATAGTCGTCATTGAACCATTCTGGAAGAACTTCAATATTTGCTTTTCTCATTTGTCCCTGAAGCTCCCCTGTAATCCAATTGTATGAAGCTACCGAGTCTTTTGTTTGGTCAAAAACTTTAACGTACAATTTTTTAATCCAATCATCGCTTTTACTTAATATATTTGACTGGCTTAAAGAAAGGCCTGTTGTCATTAATTCCTCTCTTTGAGCTTTTGGAAGAAGCGGCATCAGTGTTCCAACTTCTTTAATAAACTCATCACTTAAAAACATATTAGGTAGGTCGGGATCAGAAAAATATCTGTAATCGGCACTGCCTTCTTTTGATCTCATTGTGCTGGTTACTTCTTTATTTTCATCCCAATGTCTAGTTTCCTGAACTATTTCAACTCCATCTTCAAGCGCTTTAGTTTGTCTTTGTATTTCAAAATCTATTGCTCTTTCTAATGATCGCAAAGAGTTCATGTTTTTTATCTCTACTTTTGTTCCTAGTTCAGTACTATCTTCAGATGCTACTGATATGTTTGCATCGAATCTTAAATTACCCTTCTCTAGACGACCTTCTGATATATTTAAGTCTATTGATAGTTGCCTTAGCTCCTCTATGTAAGCAACAGCTTGTTTTGATGATGAAATCACTGGTTTAGTAACAATCTCGACTAAAGGTACACCCGAACGATTAAAATCCAATGCAGTACTGGTTGCAGATTCAATTCTTCCTGATCCACTGTGTGAAGATTTACCTGTATCTTCTTCCATATGAACTCTTTCAATTTGAATATAATCCTTACTTTCATCAATAACTATCTCTAGTTCTCCATTAAGTCCAACTGGTAAATCAAATTGAGAGATTTGATAGTTTTTTGGTAAATCAGGATAAAAATAATTCTTACGATGAAACATACCTTTACTTGTTATTTCACAGCCAGTGCTGAGAGCAAGTAAAGTAATAAATTCTATAGCTTTTTTGTTTGGTACAGGCAAAGCACCTGGCAAGCCTATACAGGTTGGACATAAGCTTATGTTTGGTTCATCAGTATCAACAACTGCGCACCTACAAAACATTTTTGTATTTGTGTTTAACTCAATATGAGTTTCAATACCAATTGTAGGTTTTAAAGACATTACAACCATCCTTTCGGTTGTCCATCAAACTGAACCTCATTTTCAATTATTTCTGAAAAATCTAGAAGTGAATTATCGGATAATGGCTTACTCATTATTTGTACTCCAAGGGGTAGTTCATCTCTACTAAGTCCAGTAGGAATACTTATTGCTGGAAGGCCAGCCAAATTAGCTGGAATTGTGCATAAGTCTGACATGTACATTTCTAATGGATTACTTGTTTTCTCGCCAGACTTGAAAGCCTGTGTGGGAGTAGTTGGTGAAATCAAATAATCAACATCTTTAAATGTTTTAGCAAATTCATCTATCATTTCTTTTCTTGCCTGCAAAGCTTTTCCATAATATTCGTCATAATATCCTGCTGATAGTGCATAGGTTCCCAATAGAATTCTTCTTTTGACTTCAGCACCAAATCCTTCAGCTCTGGTATTTTCCATCATTTCATAACTAGTGTTTCCATCTACTCTTAATCCATATCTAACGCCATCAAATCGTGCTAGGTTAGCTGAGCACTCAGCTGGTGCGATTAAATAATAGATACTGATAGAAAGTTTGATTATTGGTATTGAGATTTCTTTAACTTTGTAACCTTTAGATTTAAGAATTTCAATGACTTTATTAACTTCATTTTTAGCTTCATCAGAAATGCCATCTTCCATTAATTCTTTTATCACTCCAATTGTGGCAGTGTTGTCACTAGGAATATCTAATTGGTTATTAATTACTGAAGTAGCGTCTCGACTATCTTCACCAGAAATCGAGGAAAAAATGATTCTTGAGTCGTCTACAGTTTTTGTAATTGGACCAATTTGATCTAAAGATGACGCGAAAGCCACCAAACCAAATCTTGAAACAGTTCCATATGTCGGCTTAAAACCTACTAAACCACAAAAAGACGCTGGCTGTCTTATTGATCCACCAGTATCACTTCCAAGTGCTGCAATTGATGATCTTGCACCAACAGAAGCGGCAGAACCTCCAGAAGACCCTCCGGGAACATAATCTGTATTCCACGGATTTTTAGTAAGGCCAAATGCAGAGTTTTCAGTGGATGAGCCCATCGCAAATTCATCAAGATTTGTTTTACCCGTAAACAAAGTATTCTGCTCTTTGAGTTTTTCAATTACTGTTGCGTCATAGGGAGATGTATAGTTTGATAACATTTTCGAAGAGCATGTAGTTTTATAATTTTTTATATTGATGTTGTCTTTAATTGCAATTGGTATTCCATCTAATAAGCTCTTTGATTCACCATTGCTGAATCTTTTGTCAGATTCAGCCGCTTTTTTTATATTTTCTTCTTCAAAAAGTGTTAGATGTGCATGAAGTGCTGCTTCTGAGTTTGTAGCATTTTCAAATACTTTTGAATATAATTCAGATGGTTTTAACTCTTTTTTTGTAAACAGTGAGTTAATTTCTCTAATAGATAAATTTGAAGCATCCATAACTATTCCATCGAAGGGGGGACTACGAACTTTCCATCTTTAGACTCTGGAGCATTACTAATTGCCTCATCATGAGTTAAGGATTCTACAACTTCATCCTCTTGAAGTTCTAATTCTTTTTCTAAAGGGTGTATAAATATTTCTTGTTGCTGAGAGTTCAGCTTTAAATCACTTAATGCATTTACATGCTCCAAAATAATACTTAAGTCATTGCTCAAACTGTCTTGTTCTTCTTCAGATAAATTAATAGAGGCAAGCTTAGCTATATTTTTAATATTGAACTCATTACTCACTTTTTACTCCTAGATAGCCTGAAAGTAATTCATATGATTCTAATAGCTGTTTTTTACTAACATGTTCATTCGTTGCATGTGCTAAAAGTGGATCACCTGGTCCAAAATTTACACAAGGAATTTTGTGTTCAAAAAATCTTGCGATATCAGTCCATGCTTGCTTTGGCTGAACCACTGCTTCTGTCTTTTTTATAAAATCGCTAATTTTCTCTTCTGATTTATTTGGCATCGCTCCGTCTGAAGTGTTTAATATTTCTACTTCAACATAATCAGAAAATAGGTTGTTAATGTAACTACCTGCTTCAGATCCATTTAGTTCGGGTGAGTACCTGAAGTTTAAATTTAACTTTAATGTTTCTGGAATAACGTTATTAGCAATGCCAGAGGAAATTTTAGTAATTGACATCACTTGTTTAAAATTTAAACCGTCTATTTCAAGTTCGTTAATTTCATTCTCTTCAACTAACTTAATTACGTCTTTAACTTTGTAAATTGGATTGTCTCCAACCCAAGGCCTTGCCGAATGTGCAGCTTTGCCACTTATTGTTAAAGTAGCATTTAAAGCACCCAAGCAACCTAATTGAATTTCATTATCAGTTGGTTCCAAAATTATTGCAAAGTCAATATCAAAATCACTTAAAAGCTCTGGCATAATGATATTTAATCCGTTGTCTTCGTACGAACTTTCCTCTGCTGTATAAAAGACACCAACTATTTGGGAAGAATTTTCGATTAAAGAATGTAACATGACTGCAATTCCGCCTTTCATATCAACAGATCCTCTTCCACCAATTAAATCATCGTTATCAAATTCATATTGTTGATTAGGAACAACAGGAACGGTATCAACGTGACCAACAAGGGCAATTTTTTTACTTGATTCGCTAGGGACAGCTACTATTCCACCCTTATTTCTTCTAATTTCACCTTGAAAATTATTACCTTCTAAAAATGTTTCAATAAAATCAAGAATATTTTCTTCTTTGCCAGTTTCAGATTCAATAGAAATGAGCTTTAAAAAAGTATCAACTAAGTTCAAACTTCAACTCCAAAAGTTCTCAATGCATCAGTAAGTGAAGTTTTTTCATCAGTAGATTCTTTTCTTTTTCCAATTACTAAAGCACAAGGAGTATTAAAAACACCGCTTGGAAATTCTTTTGGTCTTGTTCCTGGAATAACAACAGAATTTTCATCGACTACACCCTTAACTTCAACTGGCTCTTTACCTGTAACATCAATAATTGGTGTAGAAGCGGTAAGAGTAACATTTGCACCTATTACTGCTCCTTTTTTTATTCTGACGCCTTCAACAATAATTGATCGTGAACCAATAAATGCCCCATCTTCAACAACCACCGGCATAGCTCCGGCAGGTTCCAGTACCCCACCAATACCAACTCCACCTGAGAGATGAACATTTTTTCCTATTTGAGCACAAGACCCTACTGTCGCCCAAGTATCAACCATAGTTCCTGAACCTACGTATGCTCCAATATTGACAAAGCCAGGCATAACAACAACCCCTGGTTCACAAAAAGCTCCATACCTTACGACTCCAGGAGGGACGACTCTAATACCAAGTTCTTTGTAATTCTTTTTAGGCTCTAACTTGTCATAATAAATTAGGTCATTTGCACTAATTTCTTTTAAATTTCTTATAGAAAAAAATAATAATATGGCATCCCTTACCCATTCATTAAGTGACCACTCATTATCTTTATTATTAACTACTCTAATATTTCCTTTGTCGAGTTCTTGAATTGTAAACTCTATAACTGACAAATCGTTTTCAGACAGGTTATTAGGATCAATATTGTTTATCTGCTCTTCTAAATTTTCTATTTTCACTTTGGTCTCTTTTTATTTCTTAGATATTATTTTAATGTATGACCAAACAGACTTACAGATTTATTATTCTTTTATTAACTGGCTTGTTAGCTTTAGTAATTACTTGGGGCATATCATTTTCACAAGACAACAGTGAAGAATTGGTTTTGCCAAATTCACTAGAAAATATCTATCCATTACCATACGATCAAGTTCCCCAACAAGCTTCATTAGAAATAGACTTACCTGTTGGTTATCAGTTAACTTTAATAGTTGATAACTATATTATTCCTCAATCAGAAATTCAGTATGTTGAAGCTACTGGTGTTTATATATGGAGGCCTGGACCAAATAAAACTTTTGAGACATGGAATCCAGGTAAACATACTGTAAGAATTAGCTGGGATACAATTACTGGCTTACCTGATTTTGGTGAATATGAGTGGGAGTTTACTACTTACTAATTAATTTTGAAAAATCTGACTCTGTCAAAGTTTCTACATTCAATTTTTTGGCTTTATCTAATTTTGATCCTGCTTTTTCACCATACACTAAATAATTAGTATTTTTGGATACAGATGAAGTAACGATTCCTCCTAGATCTTCAATAAACTTTGTGGCCTGTTGCCTTGTATATTGACTTAATGTACCAGTAAGTACAAACGTTTTTCCCTGTAACTGTCCTGAAGAAGTTTCTACAAGGGTGTCTATTCTAAAACCTATTTTTGTTAAGTTGTCAATTAATCTTTTGTTTGTATTTTCTAAATACCATTCAGATAAAGAATTTACAACACTATCTGAAATACCATGAATATTTTGTAAATCAGTCTCATTTGCTTTAAAAACATTGTCAATTGAACCAAAAGAATTTACCAATAGTTTGGCTGTTTGCTTTCCTACAAATCTAATTCCAAGTGCAGCTAATAGCCTGGAAGGTTCAGCATCAATAGATTCTTTTATTGCATTTAGTAAGTTGATTGTTTTCTTCTCTTTCCATTGAGGAAGATTTATTAACTGATCATAATTTAAATTGTATAAATCTTCGAAATTCGTAATTAAATTTTCATTTAATAAAGTTTCAACAGTCTCTCTTCCCAAACCGTCAATATCAAGGCCAGATTTAGATCCAAAGAATATCAAAGCCTCTTTACTAGCAATTTTACATTTTTCCTTACCTGCACACCGTGGAACTTTCTCATCATTGACAAACTCAATTGAATGTTCTTCACACAAGCATTTCTTCTGTAAAGACCATATTTTTGAAGAACTCTCCCTTCTTTCAGGAATAGAAGATACTACTTCTGGAATAACATCACCTGCACGTCTAACAATTACATAGTCATTTATTCTTAAGTCTTTTCTTTTAATCTCATCGGGGTTATGTAGAGTTGCGAATGATACCAGTGCACCACCAACATTTACTGGCTTAAGAACAGCAACGGGAGTAATTGCTCCCGTCCTTCCAACTTGTAATTTTATGTCTAACAACTGAGTTGTCTGCTCTTCTGCTGAAAACTTAAAAGCAATTGCCCATCTTGGAGCTTTTGACGTAAAACCTAATTCGTCTTGAGTGATTGATGAATTTACTTTTAAAACAGCACCATCTATTTGGTAATTATAATTATTTCTATTTTCCTCAATTCTGTTCAGTTCTGACTCAACATTTTTTATATCTTTGGTAACAGTTACTTCATTAGTACTAAATCCTAAATCTTTTAATAGTGCTATTTGTTCAGCGTAACTGTCAATTGCTTGACGATCGTGTTCAATTAATTGGTAAGCAAGAAGTCTTAAGTCTCTTTTGGCTGTAATATTTGAATCTTTTTGCCTTAAAGAACCAGCAGCTGCATTTCTTGCATTTATAAACTCAGAAGTACCTTCATTTCTTAATTCTCTAAGTTCTTTTACTTGCTCAGCTGTCATTTCTTTTTTATCAAGCTGGGATAGATGATTTAACTTCTTTTGATCATTAATTTTTTGATTGTTCAATTGTTCAAAACTTTCAGTAGGCATGAATATCTCTCCCCTTACTTCTACTTCACCCTCGATTTTTTGTTTTAATTTGAGTGGAATATTCATGATAGTTTTTATGTTGTGCGTGACATCTTCACCCACAAACCCATCTCCTCTAGTAAGTCCCTTTACAAGCAAACCATCTTTATAAATTAAAGAAATTGCAAGGCCATCTATCTTTGGTTCTACTGTCAGAGGAAATATTTTGTTATCCGTTAATTTCTCAATTTTTTCAATCCATTTTGTAATATCTTGAATACTTTCTGAGTTGTCTAAACTATACATTCTTTGCTTATGACTAATTTGCTCAAAAACATTATCAGGAGTACCCGTTACTCGCTGTGTTGGAGAATATTCAAAAACTAAATCTGGATTTTCTAATTCGATTTTCTTTAATTCATTAAATAACTTATCATATTCACCATCTGACATGATTGGTTTGTTTAATACATAATATGCGTGTTCAGCAGCTGTCAGCTTTTCAATTAAATTATTAACGTCCTTACTATTCATAAACGTCTTCTAAAACTTTAGAGGTAATTCTTCCTCCCCCAACAAGTTTTGTGCCATTATAAATTACACCAAATTGTCCTGGAGCTACACCCATAGTTGGTGTTTTTAAAACAATTTGATAAGTAGATTCATCTATTTTCTCAATTGCACACGGGACATCTTCAGAGTTATAACGAGTTTGAATAGATAAGTTTTCATACTCAACTTCATTAACAAAGGTCACTTCATCCAAGATAAATTTTTTGGTTGTAAGCTCATCCTTACTTCCAATGTAAATTTTATTGTTTTCTACATCTATTTTTGTAACATATTTTGCTTCACCTTGACCGCCTGGAACTCCTTTTCTTTGTCCGATAGTATAAGCATGTATACCTCCATGAGTACCCATTTCATTTTCATTTTTGTCGACTATTAAGCCTTTTGATGAAACATCTATTCGTTTACTTACAAAATTTCTGTAATCTTTCTTCCCAACAAAACATATATCTTGACTGTCTTTTTTAAAAGCAGTCTTCAAGCCTAGAGACGCTGCTATTTGTCTAACCTCTGGTTTTGAAATAGTCCCGAGCGGAAACTCTATATTTTCTAATTTTTGAGAATCAAGCATATGTAAAACATATGATTGATCTTTATCCAAATAATCTGCCTTATGAAGTTCATACATATTATTGTTCATTACTATCTTTGCGTAATGGCCTGTAGCTACTTTTTCACAATTTAATTTTTTTGCTTGGTCTATGAAATGATCGAATTTTACCGATCTATTACACTCCACACATGGATTTGGAGTCAAGCCCTGTGCATACATGTCAACAAAGTTGTCGATAACATTTTCTGAGAAAGAAGCTGTGTAATCTAGTACGTAATATGGAATGTCTAATTTAGCAGCTACTTTTCGAGCGTCTTCAGAATCTGCAGATGTGCAACACCCTGTTTCAGGCATTTCACCATTAGGCCCCTCCCAAAGCTTCATGGTTACACCAATTACTTCATGTCCTTGTGACTTTAAAAGGCCTGCTACAACAGAGGAATCTACTCCACCACTCATTGCAACTAAAATCCTCATGAGAGTTCCTTTATAGTCTTTTTGACAATTTCAGCACACTTTTCACCATCACCCTTTTGTGTATTCCAACCAAAGCTAAATCTTAGATGGTTATTAATAACTTGTTTATCAACTTTCATAGCTTCTAATACATGAGATGGTTTCTGTGCACCACTAGCGCACGCTGAACCCCTCGAGACTCCCATCCCATTTAAATCTAAAGCTACCATTAATGTTTCTGAATTTATATCTTTGAATTGTATATTAGATATATGACACAATCTCTCTACATTTTCTCCAACTATTCTTAATTCAATATTCTCTTTAAGGTTATTTTCAAATATTGTTTTTTCGTTTTCAATTAATTCAACATCTTTTTCTAAATTGTTTTGTTGTTCTTCAAGAGCTGCAGCTAATCCAGCAACACCAGAGACGTTTACTGTACCTGCTCTTCTTTCAAGTTCTTGTTTTCCACCATGTAAGAAGCTAGGAATCTTATATCCAGTCTTTAAAAACATAACTCCAATACCTTTGGGTCCGCCAATTTTGTGTCCTGAAATAGCAGCACTTTCAATTCCAAGATTATGAAAGTTTAATTTTTTTGTAGCAACTGCTTGTACTACATCTGAATGAAATAATGCATCTGGATTGATATCCTTAACTATTTTTGACATTTCTTGAATAGGTTGGACAACTCCTGTTTCATTATTTGCGTACATTACTGAAGCAATTAGAGTATTTGTATTAATTGACTTCTTAAATTCGTCAATATTTGTGATTCCTTCACTGTCGCACGAAACAAAATTAACATTAAATCCCTTACTGTGTACATTTTCTGCAGAAGCTAGAACTGCTTCATGCTCAATCTGCGTCGTTGTAAGCTCAGCTGAAGAGTCTTTGTCTATAAAAGGTGTTTTTATAATCCAATTATCTGCTTCAGTCCCACCACTAGTGAATGTTATTTCATTAGGTGCTGCACCAAAACAGCTTGCTATAAATTCCCTAGACTCCTCAAGTATGTTTTTAGCTTTTCGTGACAACGCGTGGCCACCAGAAGAATTTGCAAAAGCATCCATTTCTGTTTTTTTGTATGCTTCAAAAGCCACCTCACGCATTGGAGTTGTTGCTGCGTGATCTAAATATATATAATCGTTTTTATTCATATATATTTATTTTACTTATGAACTAATATTGTTTAACAAGCAATGAGTAAAAGAATTAAAGTTTCAACAATTATTAATAAACCTCTTGAAATCGTTTGGGATGAGGTCAAAATAATGGAAAATCATGTTAACTGGATGCAAGATGCTGCAAATATTGACTTTCTATCAGAAAATACATCAGGGATTGACACCAAAATGAATGTATTAACTAAAGTAGGGCCTATAAAACTAAACGATGTAATTACAGTTACACGATGGGAAGAGATGAAAAGTATTGGGGTAATTCACGAAGGAATTGTAACTGGTGAGGGAGTATTTTTCTTAAGTGCTGTAGATGCAAACTCCACAAAATTTGAATGGGTAGAAGAACTAAAATTTCCAATTTATTTAGGTGGACCAATTGGTGAAATTTTTGGTGGACTATTATTAAAGCAAATATGGAAAAAAAACTTAGAAAATTTAAAAAATATAATTGAAAAATGAGAAAATTTTTTACAATTCTTTTAATTTTACTTTTAGTTTCTTGTTCAAGTAATGATAACTCGGAAGTATCAAACAATAACGAAAATCAATCCGCAGAAATAGTATTCGAACAAGGTTTTGGAAAAAATCCAAGTGAGTATGTCTCAAACTGGAATAAACTCGTTTCAGAAATTTCTAGTGACGAAGAAACTCTCTTTTTCTTTTCTATAAACCCTGACAATGTTCAATGGGCATCTACTGATAGAAACATTCTTTTTTATCAATTTGGACTTAATGAAGATACTCAATCTTCTTTCGTTTTAAATATTCTCGTTGCAGACGACATTGTCGAGGGAGTTGAGTTCTTTTCACCTGTAGCAAATGATGAAGTAACATCTCAAAGAACTCGTCTATTCTTTTTAATTATTATCGCAATGTCTGATGACTCTTTAAACAAAGATGGAAGAGAATCCGTTCTGTCTAAAGTTGGCCTTTATGACGAAGTAGATAATCCAAATCAAATTGGGGGTGGTGTAACTATTAATAATGTCAGGTACGTAATTGAACCTTTAGTTGATCGCGGAGTTTTGAGAGGCGTTAACTTTTACTCAACAAGAGATTCTGGATAAACTAGCTGGCAATAACTTCTGTTACCCCGGGAACTTTATCTTTTAATATTCTTTCAATTCCACTTTTTAAAGTTGCAATGGACATTGGGCATCCTTGGCAAGCACCAAGCATTTCTATATTAACGACACCATTTTCAACAGATGCTAATTTAATGTCTCCACCATCTGCTTGTACTGCAGGACGAATGTATTCGATCGTATCATTTAATACCTCCATATCCACTTCAGCATTTGGATCACGATCTTTTACTTCTGGAAAATTTAAATTTGCCATATATTAATTATATTGTATTTCACTTCCAACCGAACTAAGTAAATCAACAATATTTTCATACCCTCTCTCAATATGATCAATCCCAGTAATTAATGATTCTCCATCTGCTTGTAAAGCAGCGATTATCAAACTTGCCCCAGTTCTTATATCAGTTGAGTGGACTGGTGCGCCGGATAGTTCTTTCACTCCTTTTATCATTGCATGTTGCCAGCCAGATTGTATATCTGCACCCATTCTTTGTACTTCTGGTATCCATTGAAACCTCTGGTCATAAACATTTTCAGTTATTATTGATGTTCCATTAGCTTTTAATAGACATGCTCCAAAAATAGGCTGCAAGTCTGTTGCTACACCTGGGAATGGAAGGGTAGAAATTTCAATTGAAGAAATTTCTTTTACACTATTTATTTCGATAGAATTTTTATTAATAATTAAATCTGCACCCATTTCTTTAAATTTCTTTAATTCCATAGGTAGACAATCTGGATTAATACCTTCAATTACACCTGATCCTTGGGTAGCTAAAAATGCAGCAAGGTAAGTTCCCGCAACAACCCTGTCTCCAATTACTTCATGGTTTGTACTTTTTAGAGAGTCAACTCCTTGAATTGTAATTTCACTTGTGCCTTCACCATCGATTTGAGCACCCATATTTTTAAGCATCTTCACCAAATCAACAACTTCTGGTTCTCTTGCAGCATTTTCAATAATTGTTGTTCCATCTGCTAATACAGCTGCCAATATTGTGTTCTCTGTTGCCCCAACTGATGCATAAGGAAGGTTGATTTCAACACCTTTTAATCCATCAGTTTTTCCGATAAGCACACCGTGATCTAGTTCAAACTTAGCACCCATTTTCTCAAGTGCCTCAATGTGCATCTTGACAGGTCTTGGACCAAGCTGATCACCACCTGGAAAAGCTATTTTAGCTTCACCTTTTCTGGCTAACAAAGGACCTAAAACAATAATTGAAGCTCTCATCTTTTGAACAACTTCATATGGGGCTTCTACTGAAATGTCTGATGGAGAATTAATCTCTAAAGTTTTATCATCAAGTTTTGATGTTATTCCAAGAACATCTAGCACTTCTTGCATGTAATAAACATCTGCAATGTTTGGGACATTTTCAATTTTATATACACCTTCTGAAAGTATGGGAAGGATCATTTGTTTTAAAACTGCATTTTTCGCACCAGAAACTTCAATGGTTCCTGTTAATTTTTTTCCACCAATTATTTGAATACTTTTTTCCACTAACATTGATACTACTTAAAAAATAAACGTAACAAAAGAAATGATGGATTCATTAGAAATACTTAAGGAAAACAATCATATTGATTGTTCAAATACACTTCTGGATTTAATAAGCTCTGAAATCAATGACTCTGAAAACTATAGTCTTGGGTTATCGGGTGGAAGCACGCCTAAGTTTTTTTATGAATTATTTGCTGAAAAATATAAAGATTATTCAAATATTTATCTATGGACTGTTGATGATAGACATGTAGATATAAATGATGAAAAATCTAATCAAAGAATGATCAATTCAATTTTCAGCAATTCAAATCTAAATATCATTGAATACTCTTATGAAGAAGATCCTGGCCATTCTGCAAAAGACTACACCACTAAAGTTTTTAGCAAAATTGATAAATTTAATGCAGCAATATTAGGGGTTGGAGAAGATGGTCATATTGCGTCACTATTTCCAGGTACAACTGCCTTAAATGCTGATGAGAAAGGCTTTGTCCAGAATGAAGTAAATATTCTCACCAGATGGAGAGTTACTTCTACTTTTGAGCTATTAAAAAATGTTGAACACGTATATTTACTTGTAACAGGTGAAAATAAAAAAGAGATAGTTGAAAAAATAGGTAAAGAAAATGATTTACCTGTAAATGAATTGATTCGCTTGAGAGAAAAAACAGTTTTATTGACTGACCAGTAAAAATTTATTATTTATATAATATTTATAGAGTCATCTTTGTGTCAGTTTGAACCACTACACTAATCCTTCTACCCTGTTGGATGGTGACTCTATTGTTTGAAAAAATATATGAAAATTAAAAATTACCTACAAATGCTTCTGACATCTTCTTTGTGGGGCTCGTCTTTTCTAATGATGAAATATGCCTTAGAAGAATTAGACGCTTTTAATATTGCTTTCTACAGAATCCTTATAGGTATGATCTTCATAAATTTAATTGATTTCAAAAAAACTTCATTTTCATTACGCCAGCATTTTGAGTTAAGTATGGTTGGGTTGCTTTGGATGTCATTTCCTTTTTACCTATTTGCTAAAGCAGAAGAAACTATAACATCTAGCCTTGCTGGATTAATTAATGGGTCGACCCCTATTTTTATAAGTCTTGTTGCTGTTTTAGTTTTTAAAAATAAGATTACAAAAAAGCAGATTTTATATTTAATTACTGGATTTGTTGGAATTTATTTTGTTTCATTTGGTTTTAGTAATGCGTTTAGTGAATTAAACCTTGGTGCATTGTTAGCATTATTAGCTTCTGTAAGTTATGGTTTTGCAGCAAATATAGTTCAGCCTCTCATTAAAGAACACGGATCATTGAAAACATTAAAAATAGCTTTGAGATATGCAATGATAATTTCTCTTGTTTTGTTAGTTATTAACAGTGGGCCCTCTGTTCCTACTTATAATATTTCTTTATTTCCAATGCTTCTTCTGGGAGTTGGAAGTAGTGGAATCGCTTTTTTATCTTTTTATAATTTAATTGATGATGTTGGAGCAGTAGCAGGATCAATAACTGTTTATATTATTCCAATATTTTCAACAATTTTTGGATTTACTTTTCTTAATGAAAAAACTGAATTAATTCAATTAGTTGGGATATTTATTGTAATATTTTCAGCATTTCAATTTTCGAGAATTAAAAATTAATTTTTTGGGGTTACAAACAGCCCTTCAGAGACTGCTGCTATTTCACCATTGTCTAAAAATAATTCAGCTTTATAGATCGAACCCTTTTCGCTAACTGAATCTCTCCATGCTTTGGCTGTGACTTTCTTATAATCTCCAGTGACTGGTCTTATGTATTTTGCAGTAAAAGTTTTCGTAACAACCATTTCGCCGAGTAAATAACTTAAAGGACCCATTGTGCAATCCATATAAGCATCAAGAATCCCACCTAAAGTAACATCCATTGGATTAAAAAATTTCGAGAGAACAGGAAAATCACAAGTAAGTGACTCTTCTTGCTCATTAAACTCTACGAAGTTTCCTTCTAATTCAATATATATATTTGGAATTGGTAGGTTGCCCCATGTTTCATCACTCATAAGTTAAGTATTTTAGTTTAAATTGGCTACTTTGAATAATCAAAGTAGCCAATACAGGGTATGAGTTATATAACTAATTTAGAATTCAAGTGTGACAGATTATGTGCCTTTAGGGTGCCAAACAGTTTTTGTCTCAAGATAAGGCAATATTGATGATAACCCGGAAATGGAAGGCAAAGAAACTACTCTTTTTACTGAACTAGATGCATTTTCTTGGATTATCTTTAATCCATCATTTTCGATTTCTTTATGTAATGCAACAAGATTTATTTCTACATGTTTACTTACATCATCAAGAATGTTTTCAAATTTTCCAGTGAGTATATTAAGTGAGCCCGCTGGAAAATCAGAATTATTAATATCCTCTGCAAATTTTAGAGCCAAGACACTACTTTCCTCGGAGTATGAGATAACTGAGCAACCAATAGTTAAAGGAGGAAGTAAGCTCAATAAAAGTTCATTTAATGAAACTGTTGAGTTGCTGAGTGAGAATACTACTCCTATAGGGTTTTGATGAGAAATATTGAAATACTCTTCAGAAACTGGATTTAAATTACCAGCTAACTGTTCCCATTTATCTGCTAAACCAGCAAACCAAACAATATTTTCTATTGCTAGCTCTATATCTTTATTAGCTTTTTGTTTTGACATTCCATGAGAAACTAACAGTTCGATATAACTTTCTTTATTTCCCTCTATCATCTCGGAGAGCCTGTAAAGAATTTGCATTCTTGTGTATGGTGTTAGCCCATTCCATTTATTAAATCCAGATTTTGATGATGTGACGGTATCTCTAACATCTTTTCTTGATGTCAGTGGAAGTTCATAGAATTCATTTTTCAACTCTTTTGTATAAGTTTTGCCAGATTCTGAACGAACATATTTACCATCGACATAATTTTTATATGTTTTTTTTATATCTATCACGATGAAGCCTTTAAATATGAAAGAAGGCCGTGTCTTCCGCCTTCTCTTCCGAATCCTGATTCTTTATATCCCCCAAATGGAGACGAAGGGTCAAACTTGTTGAATGTATTCGCCCAAACAACACCAGCATCAAGCCTATCTGCTGTCCACAATATTTTTGATCCCTTTTCAGTCCACACTCCAGCTGATAAACCATATTCAGTATTGTTAGCTATTTCAACAGCTTCTTCTGGCGTCCTGAAAGTCAAAGTAGTTAATACTGGGCCAAATATCTCTTCTCTTGCAATTGAGTAGGAAGGTTGAACATTTGTAAACAAACTAGGCCTAAACCAGAATCCGTTACCAGGCAATTCACATTGAGTTTGAAACAACTCACCACCGTCTTCTACTCCTTCATTAACTAAACTTGTAATTTTATCTAACTGTTCCTTTGAGTTTATTGCTCCAATGTCAGTGTTTTTATCTAATGGATTTCCAACTCTTAGTGATTGCATTCTTTTCTCTAATTTTTTAATAAATTGATCGTGTATTGACTCTTGAAGAAGCAGCCTACTTCCAGCACAGCAGACATGACCTTGATTAAAAAATATACCATTTACTACTCCCTCGACAGCTTGATCGATTGCAGCATCCTCGTAGACTATATTTGCAGCTTTGCCACCTAATTCAAGAGTAAGTCCAACATCTCTACCAGCTAGTGATTTCTGTATAAGTTTTCCAACTTGAGTAGATCCTGTAAAAGCAATTTTATTTATATCTTTGTGATTAACTATAAGTGAACCTGTTGACCCATCTCCTGTAACTATGTTGACAACTCCAGGAGGAAGGCCTGCTTGTTCACAGACTTCAGCGAAAAGTAAGGCTGTTAGTGGAGTGGTTTCTGCAGGCTTTAACACAACTGTATTTCCAGTAGCTAAAGCAGGTGCAATTTTCCAAGCAAGCATTAATAGTGGAAAGTTCCAAGGTATTATTTGACCTACTACCCCATATGGTTTCAAGCTTTTTGTTGCCCAAGAAAGATCTAATTTGTCTGCCCATCCAGCAAAATAGAAAAAATTAGCTGCAACCTGTGGTAAATCAAAATCTCTTGACTCCTTGATAGGCTTTCCACCATCAAGAGATTCTAAAACCGCAAATTCTCTTGATCTTTCTTGTATTAACCTAGCTATTTTAAATAGATATCGTGAGCGTTGATTTGGTGTTAGTTTAGACCAAACTTCCAATCCTTCTTTTGCGGACTTTACAGCACTATTAATGTCTTGTTCATTTGATAACGGGACTTTTGATAACAATTCTTCAGTTGAAGGTGAAATGGTATTTATATATTTTTTACTCTTTGGTTCTACAAATTTACCACCAATATAATTTGAATACTTTTTTTTAATATACACTATATCTGGTGATTCTATAGATTCTGAGTATTGCCAGTCAACCATCTTAAATCATCCCCTTGGAAAATAATAGCCTGCTTGATAGGCCCCTGTTTTTAGTTTTTTTATTTGTTTTAATACATCATCTAGAAGGCTTGATGCACCAAATCTAAATAACTCTGGATTCAGCCAATCAGATCCCATTTCTTCATTTATCATTACTAAATATCGAATGGCATCTTTGGCATCTCTAATGCCTCCAGCTACTTTGATACCAGCCTTTACTCCTGTCATAGATTCAAAATCTAATACTGACTTAAGCATTACATAACAAGCTTGTCTTGAGGAGCCGATAGACAATTTACCAGTTGATGTTTTTATAAAATCGGAACCAGCAGCTAATGAAATGAGGCTAGCTTTTCTTATATTTTCATAAGTTTTCAAATCACCTACTTCAAGTATTGTTTTTAGATGAACATCTTGGCACACCTCTTTTAAAGCAACTATTTCGTCATATACTTTTCTATAGTCACCCTCAAGAAAAGCTTTTCTATTAATTACAATGTCTATTTCATCTGCTCCAGAATCAATAGCATATTTTGTGTCTAATAATTTTGACTCCATAGGCACTTGACCGCTTGGAAAATATGAAGATACTGCGGCAACTTTAACATTAGAGTTTTGTACTTTCTCTTTAGCGATAGCAACTAGCGAAGGATACACACATACTGCTGCAACACTTGGTACTGAGGTGTCTAAAGGATTAGGTTTAATTGCTTTTGCAACCATTTGAGATATCTTACCTTCAGTATCTTCGCCTTCAAGAGTTGTTAGGTCGCACATTGTAACGATCATATTTAGTGCTTCTAATTTTGAATCTTTTTTTATACTTCTTGTTGCTAGTGAGTTTACTCTTTCATTTAATCCAACGGAATCAATACGTGATTCGTATACCATTTCCAAAACATTGGACCACTGCATTGAAACATCAGAGGTTTTTATATTTCCCATAATTTTATGCTAAATGATTATATTTTTTTTAGTAGTACTAATTAATCTAACGCCTTGACATTTTCTGGCTTTAATTGAACAGAGTCTTTTTTCACCTCTGCAATACCGCCGAATACAGCAAACATATTTTCCCAATTATCAAATTTATCTAAAATCTTTTTAGCTGTTTCAGAGTTTGTTTTTTCGATATGAATTTCTAACAATGTTTTTAGTTCTAATTTGTCTATGTCAGACATTGTCTTATATTCTGGTGCTGTTTCTGAGATGTATTGTTCAAAGTTCTTTTGTGTTTTTAGGACGATTGCTTTACCTCCTGTCATTCCAGCAGCAAAATTAAATCCTATGTTTCCAAGAATGACTAAGGTGCCTCCTGTCATGTATTCTGCACCGTGAGCACTGCACCCTTCAACAACTCCAATTGCGCCACTGTTCCTAACTCCAAATCTTTGACCTACTGTGCCAGCAATAAAAAGTTGTCCTCCCGTAGCACCATATAGAATTGTGTTTCCAGCAGCATGATATGCTCCTTGCATTTTTCTTCCTTGTGGAATAATCGTAACGCTTCCACCCCCCATGCCCTTTGCAACGTAATCATTGGCATTACCAGTTAATTTCAAATTAATACCATCTCTAATGAATGCTCCAAAGCTTTGTCCAGCTGCGCCAGATAAACTTATTGTTGTTGGGTTCTCTGCAAGTTTTGAAGATAACTTTCTTAATGTAACTTCTCCGGATAATCTAGCACCAATACTTCTATCTTCATTTGAAATTGGGTATTGAAGGAATGATTTCTCTCCTCTCTCCACAGATCTAATAACTTCAGAAGTAATTCTTCTTGATAAACGACCTTCACTATGCCTGATAAAACCTGGATGTTTTTCTTCTATCGAAAAGTTCATCAATATTTTATGAAGGCTTTTTGATAAATCGCTATTTGAAATCTTTAATCCTAAAAGATCTGCTCTTCCTAGTAAATCTTCAATGTCGCTTACACCAAATTTATCTAGATAAGCCATGACATCATTAGCTATGAATTTAAACAATTGTACAACTTGTTCCGGAGCACCAGGAAATTTAGCTCTTAGATTTTCATCTTGGGTTGCTATACCTACTGGACAGGTATTTTCATGACACTGTCTGACCATTTTGCACCCAAGAGCTAACAAAGGCAATGTTCCAAATCCAAATCGATCTGCACCCAATATAGTTCCAATTATTACATCTTTTGCAGACCTTAGACCACCATCAACTTCAATCAAAACTTTATGTCGCATGTTGTTTTTTACTAGAGCTTGGTGGGTTTCGCTAAGGCCAAGTTCCCATGGAGATCCAGCGTGCTTAATACTTATCCATGGACTTGCTCCGGTTCCGCCATCACTACCAGCAATTGTAATAATATCCGCACCAGCTTTTGCTACTCCTACTGCAATAGTTCCAACTCCTGGCTCTGATACAAGCTTTACCGAAACGGGGTTATCTGGATTGAATGTTTTTAGGTCATAAATTAATTGGGCTAAATCTTCAATTGAATATATGTCATGATGAGGAGGGGGAGAAATTAGGGTAACACCTTCAACAGTATGTCTTAATTTTGCAATGTGTTTATCTACTTTAAAACCAGGTAGCTGACCCCCTTCACCAGGCTTTGAACCCTGAGCCATTTTAATTTGAAATTCTTCAGCAGAGGCAAGATAGTCAGGAGTAACTCCAAACCTTCCGGAAGCAATCTGTTTTATCTTTGAATTCTTTTCATTATCAAATCTCGCCGGATCCTCTCCACCTTCACCTGAACCTGATTTTCCACCTATTTGATTTATTGCAATAGCTAAAGCTTGATGTGCCTCTTCAGAAAGTGCTCCAAGCGACATTGAACTAACAGTAAATTTCTTATATAAGTCTTTTAAAGAGTCATCTTCTAGAACTACATTGTTGTTTGTAGTTTCTGGAAGTGAAAATAAATCTCTTAATTGTACGTCATCTCTATCTTCAAGTGTTTCAAGATAGCTATGCCAGTCTGACAATTCACCAGATCTCACAGCCTTTTGAAGTTTTAATACAGTTTTTGGTGAAGTTACGTGTGTTTCTGCATCTTTTTTGTGCTTATAGAAACCGCCGATTCCATTGAGAATTTCTGCACGTTCTTCCTGTTGGTATATTCTTAAATTTTTGTTGAAGTGTTCAAACCCATAACCTTCAGTTCTTGTTTTTGAAAATTTAAACACATTATTAATAATCTCACTATTGAGTCCGATAATTTCAAATAACTCCGAACCTCTATATGAGGATATTGTACATATACCCATTTTTGACATAATTTTTAACAAACCTTTATTCAAAGACTTTCGGTAATTTTCTTGAGCTTGTTCAATAGAAATATTTAGAGTTTCATTTTGAATAGATAATTCTCGCACTTTCTCTAAAGCTAAATATGGCCAAACAGCAGAGGCCCCATAAGAAATATGACAAGCAACATCGTGAGAATCTCTTATTTCTCCAGAAACTGAAATTAAAGAAGCTTTGAGTCTTATTCCAGCGTCAATTAAATAGTGGTGTACTTTACCAATAACCATCAATGAAGGTACCACAGACTCTCCTGGTTTTATCCCTCTATCTGAAAATATAATTACTGATTTATTATTCTCTAAAATCTCTGATTTAACTTTTTCACAAATATTATCTAATGCTTCTTCTAATGTCTTATTTTCTTTTATAAATGTCGTTGAAATAACAATTGTCTTATTTTTAAGACTTTTATTTTCAGTTAAAGAGTCGAATGAGGTACCACTTAATATTGGAGAATCCAAGGATATTAGATTCGCTTGCTGAGCTGTTTCTTTTAAAATGGATCCTCTCTTACCAAGATATGTTTTTGTAGACATAACAAATCTTTCACGAATCGGGTCAATTGGAGGATTTGTAACTTGCGCGAATAATTGATGAAAATATCTTGATAATCTCGGACTGTTTTTACTCATGACTGCCAAGGAAGTATCATTTCCCATTGACCCAGTAGGTATTTCCCCTTTTAGCATGGGTAATAGAATTAACCTTTCTTCCTCTGGTGTGTATTCATAAAAATCTGAGAGACTCTCTACGTCTATTGCATTATCTTTTTCCTCATTAAAAGTTTGATCAACTTCAAGTGGTTTTGAGTTCACCCATTCTATATATGGGTTTTTCTCACTAAGCTTTGTTATTACCTGACTTTCATCGAGTAACTCATCATTTTCAATTCTGTACCTAATAGTTTGTCCAGGCTCTAATTGGGCTGTTTTATAAGCACCAGCTTCAACTGATGGACAGATTCCAACTTCTGATGCTGCCAAAACATATCTATCTGAAACCATCCAACGCATAGGTCTTAATCCACTTCTATCTAAACCTGCAATAATATCTCTACCATCTGAAGCAACAATTGCTGCAGGCCCATCCCAAGGTTCAGTTAAAAATGAATGGTATTGATAGAATGCCTTTTGTTTTTTGGTAAATCGTGGATTGTTTTCCCATGCTGAAGGGATAAGCATTTCTTGAGAGTGAGCAAGAGTTCTGCCAGATCTAACTAATAGCTCAATTGCATTATCAAGTTGTCCTGAATCAGAAATAGATTCATCTATAAAAGGCTTAATTTTCTGAATATCATCTTTCCAATAAGATGATGTAGCATCAACTTCTCTAGCCTTCATCCAGGAATAGTTAGATTGAATTGTATTGATTTCTCCATTATGAGCAAGCATTCTAAACGGTTGAGCTTTATCCCAAGTTGAAGATGTGTTTGTAGAAAATCTTTGATGAAAAATACCAAATCTTGTTTTGTAAAGTGGATTTCTTAGGTCCCAATAAAAATCTGCAGTTTGCTTTGCAGTAAACAGACCTTTATAAACCACTGTCTTTGAGGAACATGAGTTTATGTGAATATTTAGGAAATCTATTTCTGCAATTTTTCGTTCTAAAGTTTTTCTAAATAAATATAACTTTTTTTCGAAATCTTTAGGAGATTCATTTTCCGCGCTTACAATTCCTTGATAGATTGATGGCTTTGATTCTCTAGCAAGGGTTCCTAGAATTTGTTTGTCTGTTGGTACTTTTCGCCAGTATAAATGTTTAATGTTATATTCTTTAAGTTCATTATTTATTAACTCGATTGATTCATCTATGTTCTTTGGATCAAAAAAACAAGATATAATTCCAATTTTTTTATTTGTATCGTGTTCTATATTTAATTCAGCTAACTCTGCTCTGATAAGTTCAAATGGAATTTCTGTAAGCACACCGGCTCCGTCTCCTGTTCCATCAGCAAATTTTGCCCCTCGATGGTCTAAATTTGCAAGACACTCTAGAACTTTTAGGGTCATTCCATGTGTTGGGGGAATATTTCTTGAGGAAATAAAGCCTACTCCACATGAGTCTTTTTCTGAAAAGTCGAACATAGTCCCCCAATAATACTTCAAAACTTAACTATTTAAAAGATGAAAATCAGCCCAATCGGTCAAAAAGGGGGAAACCTAAATGAGTTGTGGCTGATTTTCAAATATATTTACTTTTTGAGAATAAAATCTCCGTATGCAGAAGTTCCATGTTCAGAAGCATCTAAACCTGCAATCTCTTCTTCTGGGGTTACTCTCAAACCTACAAGGGAATCTATTGTTTTTAATACGCCATAAGAGGTAATAAACGCCCATCCTCCTATCGCAGCAATTCCAATTAATTGTGGAACAAAAAGTGATGTACCACCATAAAATAATCCATCAGTAGTATCAAAAATTGCTACTGCAAGAACTCCCCATGCTCCACAAATGCCGTGTACAGATATTGCACCTACGGCATCATCGAGTCCTTTTTTCTCAATAAAGTTAATTGAATAAACTACTAACACTCCAGATGCTAAACCTATTAGGACTGCTCCAAGATTATTAACATTTGCACATCCAGCTGTGATTCCAACTAATCCTGCTAATGCACCATTAAGTGTCATACTTACATCTGGTTTTCCAGAAATCATTGAAGTATACATTGCAGCAATAGAAGCCGCACCAGCTGATAAGGTTGTAGTCACTGCAATAGCAGCAAGATCAACATCAACAGCAGCTAAAGCTGATCCGACATTAAAACCGTACCATCCAAACCATAAGATAAATACACCTAATGCACCTGCAACCATAGAGCTTCCTGGAAGAGGTAACGGTGTTCCGTTATCATCATATTTACCTATACGAGGACCTACAATCATTACTCCAGCTAAGGCAGCAAATCCACCTACCATGTGAACAACGCCTGAACCTGCAAAGTCAATAAAGCCTAAATCGCCTAGCCAACCTTGCCCACTCCATACCCAGTGTGTAACTATTGGATAAATTACACCACAAATAAATGGTTGGAATAAAAGATAAGCACTAAATTTTGTTCTTTCAGCTACAGCACCTGAAACAATAGTTGCAGCTGTCGCTGCAAAAACTACTTGGAAGAAATAGGTACTAGCTTGACCTTCAAGAAAGAAATCTCCATAAGCAATGAAGCCTCCTAGGGTTGTACCTCCATATGCAAAAGCAAAACCAAATGCCCAGTACGTAATTGCACCAACTGAAAAATCCATAAAGTTTTTCATAACAATGTTGACTGAGTTTTTTGATCTGGTGAAGCCTGTCTCAACTAGCATGAAGCCAGGTTGCATAAACATAACTAAAATACCAGCTATGAGAACCCACAGACTGTCTACTGAATTTATAATCATTGATTCCATATATCTCCTTCTTTCAAAAACTTAATTTAATATCGGGACATAGTTAATAGTTAACAAAAAAGTTAAATGATTATTACTGAAATGTTTCTTATATGTTTCGAAAATTGAAATGATTTTCAAATTAATGATCCTAAAAAAGGCTATTCTTATTGCATGTCCAAAAATATTTTAGTTTCTGTAGCATGGCCATACGCAAGTGGATCAAGGCATTTAGGTCATATTGGTGGTGCATACTTGCCTGCAGATATTTTTGCAAGATATCACAGAACAGTTGGCAATAAAGTATTAATGGTTTCTGGGAGTGATGTTCACGGTACCCCAATCACTGTAAGGGCTGATGCAGAAGGTGTTCAACCTATTGACATCGTTAATAAATATCATGCAGAGTTTTTAGGGTACTGGGAAAAACTTGGCATCTCGTGGGACAACTACACAACCACAATGACTGATACACACATTGAGGTTGTTCATGACGTTTTTAATAATCTATTAGAAAAGGGATTTATAGATAAACAAAAATCTCTTCAAGCTTATGACGCGAGTGAAGACAGGTTTCTACCAGATAGGTATGTTGAAGGTGTTTGTCCGCACTGTGAATATAGAGAGGCACGCGGTGATCAATGTGATAATTGTAGTAAGACTCTTGATCCGGAAGAGCTTATAAATCCAATAAGTAAATTATCTGGCAATAAGGCTGAGTTTAAAGAAACAGAACATTTCTTTTTAAAACTTACTTCACTTGAAAATGAATTAGGAAACTGGCTAGAACAGCAAGAAGGTTGGCGTCCGCATGTTATTAATTGGGCTAAATCATTTGTAAAAGACGGACTACAAGACAGAGCTATAACAAGAGATTTGGACTGGGGAATAAAAATTCCTGTTGACGACCTTGGACCTGGAAAAAAAATATATGTATGGTTCGAAGCAGTCATTGGCTACCTTTCAGCATCAAAAGAATGGGCAAGTTTACAGGGAGATTCAGATAGCTGGAAAGAATGGTGGGAGAACCCTGAAGCAGAATCCTACTATTTCATTGGAAAGGATAATGTCCCTTTTCATGCAGTTATATGGCCTTCTATCCTTCTTGGCTATAAAGGTTTAAATCTTCCAACCAATGTTCCTGCTAATCAATACATCTTAATAAAAGGAGAAAAAGCCTCCGCGAGTAGAGGTGTGGGGAAAAGCCTGGATGATTATCTAAATGAGTGGAACCCAGATGCACTAAGGTATGCCTTGGCTTCTGTCTTGCCTGAACAAGCAGATTCTGAAATTAGTGAACAAGAAATGATCAGAAGAAATAATGAAGAACTTGTTGCTGCATGGGGTAATTTAGTTCAACGTGTGTTTGCTCAAATAAATAATAACTTTGACAAACTAGGCGATATATCAGA
Organism: uncultured Candidatus Actinomarina sp.; assembly: GCA_902635945.1. Classification (GTDB taxonomy): domain Bacteria; phylum Actinomycetota; class Acidimicrobiia; order Actinomarinales; family Actinomarinaceae; genus Actinomarina. Next base: position 191,621 of record CACPPU010000001.1, read on the forward strand.
TAGCGAAGAGATAGATACAAAACTTATATTTGGATTTGAAGAAGCTTATAAAAACATAGGCAACCTAATTGAAAAAGTAGAGTTAAAATCTGCACTACAAGAATCGATGCGTTGTGTCTCTCAAGTAAACGCTTATCTTAATGAAACTGAACCTTGGAAAATAATAAAAGATGATACTAAAAGAGCGGGGCGGGTTCTTTACACATCACTACAAGCTATTGACTCTTGTGCAAATCTCCTATATCCATTTATGCCCGCAACAAGTGAGAATGTGAGAAATGCTATTCCTAAAACTACGGAATGTAAATGGGGAGTTAATGAAATAAAAAGAGGAGTCGAATTAGGACAACTCGAACTCCTCTTTAAAAAGTTTGATTAAGACTTAGAATCTTTAAACATCTCATCAATTTGATCGATAAGAGCTAACAATTCCTCTCCTACTGCTGGGTCCTCTGTCTTTTTAGCTTCGCCAGCTTTTTTTGTAGCTTGCCAGAAGAGATCATGTAAATTTGGATATTTCTCAAGATGTTCAGGCTTGAAATAGTCAGTCCATAAAACCCATAGATGATGTTTTACTTCTTCTGCTCTATCTTCCTTGATAGTGACACAACGCTGTTTAAAGCTTGCATCGTCAGACTCTTGATATTTTTTAGCTGCGTTTAATACTGATTCTGCTTCTATTCTTGCTTGAGCTGGGTCATAAACTCCACAAGGCAGATCACAATGTGCATATGCTACATTTTTCGGTTTAAATAAATTCATAAATCTCCTTTTTTATATATTATAATTTGATAAGAACCTTATGTTTAAAACAGCTGGAAGATTAATCAATTTTAAAACCTTATTTCTTGTCGCGATATATATATTTTTCAAAAGTGATAACAAAAATATTACAACTTATGAAATTAAAGAAGAAAGCATGAGTCCAGCTTTGCTTCCTGATGACTATGTATTAGCCATTAAAAACAAAGAGTCCCTAAGTAGAGGTGATATTGTCATATTTAAAAATTATGAAAAAAATATTGATGTTGTCAAAAGAGTAATTGGACTCCCAGGTGAGACAGTAGGTTCTGAAAACGGTAAAGTGCTAATCAACAATTCTGAAATTGACGATATTTGGGCTAAAACACTAACAGATGATTTCATCCCTCAAACACTTGGGGAAGAAGAAGTGTTTGTTCTTGGTGACCAAAGAAGACTTTCCTCAAGTGATTCAAGAACGTTAGGTCCAATTCCTATGAAAGATTGCTGGAAATTAAAATATAGATATTGGCCATATCAGAGGTTTAAAGCATATGAGTGATTCCTTATTTTGTAGTTGGTGTAAGAATGAAATGGCTTACATCCACGGACATGCAGCTTGTATAAATAATGGTTGTGCCATGTTTGGACTGAATCAAGCGGAGTGTTGTTCTGGAGAAAGTGTAGAATCTTGTGCGGGAACTCAACAAAATGAAATTGCATTATCCCCGCAAAGATTACAATAAATCATAGGAAAAAAATGAGTACTGAAAATAAAACTGTTGAATCCATTCCAGCTATAACTATCAGGTTTGCCGGTGACTCCGGTGACGGTATGCAGCTAGTTGGTACACGATTTACCGATACATCTGCTGTGTTTGGAAATGACTTAGCGACCCTTCCTGCATTCCCTGCTGAGATTAGAGCACCCCAAGGAACTATCGCTGGAGTATCTTCATTTCAAGTTCAAATTGCTGATTTCGATATCTTAACACCAGGTGACAATCCTGATGTCTTAGTAGCGATGAACCCTGCTGCATTAAAAGCTCACCTCCATGATTTAGCACCAAATGGAATGCTGATTTTGAATGAAGATGCTTTTGAAGAAAAAAATATTACCAAAGCCGGATATAAAGTAGACCCGAGAGAATCTGGTGAATTAGACGGATATAGAGTGTTTCAAGTCCCAATGGAGAAACTAACCAAGGAAGCTTTAGAAGAATTTGATTTGCCTGGTAGAGCAGTTTTGAGATCAAAAAACATGGTTGCTCTTGGTTTAATATCATGGACTTTTAACAGGCCTCTAGAAGATACTGAAAATTGGATAAATGATAAATTTAGTAAACTTCCAGAGATTGCGAAGGCTAATATCAAAGCATTAAAAACCGGTTATAACTTTGGAATAACTGTTGAGGCATTTCATCATACATACGTTGTCGAAAAAGCAGCTCTTCCTGCTGGTGAATATACAAATATCAACGGAAATATAGGTTTGAGCTGGGGATTAATTGCTGCTGCAAAGAAAGCAAATCTAGATTTATTTTATGGTAGCTATCCGATAACACCAGCATCAGATATTTTGCATGAACTTTCAAAACACAAAAACTTTAATGTCATTACTTTTCAAGCAGAAGATGAAATCGCAGCTGCAGCTGCTTCTGTTGGTGCTTCCTTTACAGGAAAGCTTGCTGTTACTGGCACTAGTGGTCCAGGACTAGCACTTAAAAGTGAAACGATTTCATTGGCTCTATCTGCAGAACTGCCATTAGTCATTGTAAATGTGCAAAGAGGTGGGCCTTCTACTGGACTTCCAACGAAACCTGAACAATCAGATTTAATGTTTGCATTATATGGAAGACATGGTGAGTCACCTCTTCCAGTTATAGCTGCTAAATCTCCTTCTCATGCTTTTTACGCAGCTTATGAAGCTTCTAGAATTGCTTTAAAATACATGACTCCAGTGATTTTATTGTCTGACAACTATGTAGCAACTGGCTCTGAACCATGGAATCTCCCAAATACTGAAGAACTAAACGATTTGGATACCAATATCATTACAAAACTGAATACAGAAGATGGCTTTTTACCATTCTTAAGAAATGTTGATACGTTTGCGAGGCCATGGGCACTACCTGGTACTCCAGGACTAGAATACAGAGTCGGTGGTCTTGAAAAAGAAGAGGGAACAGGAAATGTTTCTTATGACGCTGCAAACCACCAATATATGACGGATATGAGAGCATGGAAAGTTTCCAACATAGCAAACGATATTGATAAGTTAGAAATACATGGTGATGAATCTGCTGATACATTAATTCTTGGTTGGGGATCAACTTATGGTGGAATCACACAAGCTGTAAATAGATTGAATGAAAAAGGTGTCAAAGTTGCGAGTGCGCATTTTGTTCATCTCAATCCTTTCCCAGACAACACACTTGAAGTTATATCTAAATTTAAAAAAGTAATCATTCCTGAGCTAAATACTGGCCAACTACTTAAATTAGTTCGAGAGGCATTTTTAGTTGATGCACGAGGAATTAATAAAGTTTCCGGCGAGCCATTTACTGCTCAGGAGCTAACTGATAAAATTGAGGCAATTATAAATGAGTAAAATACCTGTTACCTATAAAAGAACTGATTTACAAAGCGACCAAGAAGTCAAGTGGTGTCCTGGCTGTGGTGACTACACTATCCTTGCGTCAGTCCAGAATTTCATGGCTGAGATGGGTATTTCAAAAGAAAAAATAGTTTTTGTCTCTGGAATTGGTTGTGCAGCAAGGTTCCCATATTATATGAATACATATGGTGTTCACTCAATTCATGGTAGAGCACCAGCAGTAGCTACTGGTGTATCAGTATCAAACCCAGATTTATCTGTTTGGGTTGTTTCTGGTGATGGTGACGCACTATCTATTGGAGGAAACCACTTAATTCATGCACTTCGTAAGAACGTAAACATTAAAATTCTTATGTTTAATAATCAGATTTATGGACTAACTAAAGGCCAGTACTCTCCTACCAGTGAGGAAGGTAAGAAGACCAAGTCTTCACCTTTTGGTTCAGTAGAGATGCCACTCAATCCAATGAGTCTTGCATTAGGTGCTGAAGCAACTTTTGTAGCAAGGTCTATTGATATGGACAGAGATCTCACTGCAAATATTTTAGAAGAAGCTAAAAATCATAAAGGTTCTGCTTTTGTAGAGATTTATCAAAACTGTAATGTCTTCAATGATAAAGCCTTCGAACAGTTGACCAATAAAGAGACCAAAGTAGCAAATAGAATAAATTTAGTACATGGTGAGAAAACAGTTTTTGGAGAAGATGGTCATAAAGCTGTAGTTATCAGAAATGGTATTGCGCAAATTGTTGATACTAAAGATGTCGATGAATCTGAAATCTATATTCATAACATTCATGAGGAGAACCCATCAATTGCCTTCTCATTATCTAGACTTTCTCATGGTCCATATGGTCCAACACCACTTGGTGTATTTAGAAAAGTCCAAAGAGACACCTTTACCGAAGAGGTTCATGGTCAAATTGATATGGCTAAAGAACAAAAAGGCGAAGGTGAATTAGATAAGCTTATACGTTCTTTAGGAACTTGGGACGTAAGTTAATTTAAGACTTATTCGTCTAAATAATCTATTTGATCCGTTGGCATAATCAATGCTGTTGCAGCATTAACTATATGGGACACAATTCTTTTTAAATATCTAAAAAAGAGTGTTGTTGCTACAGGATATTGAACCTTTTCTTTATTTTCTAACAAACCTGTTATGCGTGTATCAATATCAGTTGAAATTGATGAACCTAAAGTAATTAAATCCTGTACTTTTGATTCATCATCTAACGCAATGCAAGACTGAAGATAAACAATTAATTTACCAATATCATTTCGAAGCTCAATATATGAGTCCAGATCATCACCTTTTGCAAAGGTATTTCCTGTTTCAGCAATTTCAAAAAGATTTTTACAGTAATCTCCAATACGCTCGATATCTTTTGACATAGTCATGTATGAAAGTAGTAAAGGTATATCCAAACTTCTTGAATTTACTGCAGAGTGAATAATCATTTCTCTTCTAACTTCTCTGTGCAGTTCGTTTATAGCTTTATCTGTATCATATAAATCATCTCTAACCGAGTCTAAATTAGTATCACCTAATAAAGCATTCATCGATATATCAAAAACACGCGTGCTGTTAGTTAACATCTCGCTTAGTTTTGCGTCAATATTGTCTAATGAATTTTTACTCATCTTTTCTCCTTAATTAAATAGTACTACTCCAAGTAATGGAAGCAGTAAGAAAGTTACTAAAACATATAAAATTGCTACGTATCTTCTTTTAGCAGTAACAACAGCTAGGCTTTTAGCTAGATTTACAGGGATATTTCTAATAAATTGTATTGGATAAATGATCGCTACTCCAATTGCATTAAAGAATACATGATGTAAAGCAATAGTCAGACCTGCCGAGTTATCAACAGCAAAACTTGCTAAGACCGCTGTTATAGTTGTCCCAATATTTGCACCTAAAGTTATTGGGAAAGCGTTCTCAATTGATAATATTCCAGAACCGACTATCGGAACAAGTATGGATGTTGTGATACTTGAGCTCTGTACTGAAAAAGTAATTAATATTCCAATCAAGATAGCAAGTAAGCCTCCACCTTTAGCTAAAGCTCTATCAAGACCCATCTCAATTTGATTGAGCATTAATGATTTCATATTCTTAACAACATTTCTCAAGCTCAAAAAGATACAACCTATTGCAATAATGATTAGGATCACTGCATAGACTCTATAAGAGTTCTCATTAAGATTACCAATAAATGGAACTGCATTTAATCCATCAAGAATATTATTAGATCCCCACTTGATTGCATTTTTAATTGGGCTATCTGGTTTTGTAGCTGTGAAGCCTGTGGCCAAAATGAATTCTGTTCCGTCTTCTGCCATTTTGGTAATAAATCCAGTAATGAGATCTAGAGGAAATAAGATTATAACAACAATTACGTTGAAAAAGTCATGCATAGTTGAAGCAGCAAACGCTCTCTTGAATTCTTGTTCTCTTCGTACGTGCCCAAAAGATACAAGCGTATTTGTAACAGTCGTTCCTATGTTGGCACCCATTACCATAGGGATTGCATATTCAAGACTTAAAACTCCACTGCCAACTAATCCGACAATTGTAGATGTCGTAACTGATGAGGATTGAACTAAAACAGTACACAATATTCCCACGAGCAATCCTGCAAATGGATTTGAAACAGATTCAAAAAGTTGATCGGTATATTCTGCACCAAGAGTTTTGATACCCTTTTCAAGAAGTTTTATAGATACAAGAAAGAAGTATAAGAAAAATAATGCGAAGCTTAAGTTTTTAACGACTTTTAAATTCATATTCCGTATGAATTATATATGAGTTTAAATTAAATTAAATTTAGATTTACTGTTCGTTTACTTTACGTTTACTTTTCAAAAACAATCGTAAAAGTCGAACCGTAATCCAATTCACTAACAATCTCAATTACAGCACTGTTTCGATCTAGTGCATGTTTAACGATTGCGAGACCCAGTCCTGTTCCACCTACTTTTCTTGATCTTCCTTTATCAACTCTATAAAATCTCTCAAAGATTTTTTCTTGATCTGGTTTAGAAATTCCAGAACCAAAATCTTGGAATGAACATCTCACTGATTTGTCATTTTCTTCTACTTGAATCAAAATATTTTCTTCTGGCGGAGAGTATTTTAAAGCGTTCTTTATCAGATTTTTTACAGCCAGTGAAATATCATCAAAATTTGCATTTATTTCAACTTTCTTCTTTTTATAACCAATTCGTTTTTTATTTTGTTTAGATAAGTAAGAAATTTCATTTGCTAGTACGTCATGTAAATCAAATGTTTCCATAAATACATCTGAGGACTCCATAGTTGATAAATCTAATAAATCTGAAATAAGTTCATTCATCCTGTCAGAATCTCTTAAAATTTGCTCTAAAAAAGTTTTAGTCATTCCGTCATCACGCTCAAGAGATGTAAGTGCCGATTCCGCAGCTAATCTTACTGATGCAATTGGTGTTTTTAACTCATGAGAAGCGTTTGCTATAAACTCTTCTTTAATTCTTGCAATTTCTATAAATTCATCTTTATTGTTTTCAGTCATTTAACTTATATCCTACACCTCTTATGGTTACCAATCTTTTTGGCGACTTTGGATTTACTTCTATTCTTTCGCGTATTCTTTGGATGTGTACATCAAGAGTTTTAGAATTTCCAGCAAAACTATATCCCCAAACTTTACTAAATAGTTTGTCTCTAGAAACTATATTTCCAGCATTTTCACAAAGATAATAAAGTAATTCAAATTCCCTAGGTCTCAATTCGATTACTTCATTATCTATTTTTGCTTCATACCTTAAAGGATTCATTGCAATATTTCCTATGGTTATTACTTTGGCAAAATTTAAGTCTTCATCTACACCGCGTAATAATTCTGAGTTTTTTGTCCTTCTCAAAACAGCTTTTACTCTACTTATTAGCTCTTTGACTGAAAATGGTTTAGTTATATAGTCATCTGCACCCATCTCTAAGCCACTGATTTTATCATTTTCGTCATCTTTGGCAGTCAACATAATTATTGGTACGTTTGAAGAATTTCTTATTGCTTTACAAATTTCAAGACCAGAAACTTCCGGAAGCATAATATCTAAAATGATTAGATCAAAATGTTCCTCATTAAAAATATCAATGGCAATTTTTCCATCATCAACATGGGTAAGTTTAAAACCTTCATTTTTGAGGTTATAAATAATTCCTTCTGCGATACTTTTTTCGTCCTCTACGAGTAAAACTTTAACAGACATGAACTAGATTAGTTCAGACGGAGAAGACCAATCTCCTCTATTAAAAGCAAGTATGTAATTTTCATATCCTAAAAAGTCCTCTTTAAATTCATCTGGAATATTAAAACCCCACCAGTCATCTTTAAACTGACTTCGATGAGCTTTCATAGAATTAATTTTATGTTCTACATACTTTGTTCCATCAACCTCAACATCTATGTCGTCATGTTCACTTCCAATTGGGTTAAACCTGTTAAATTCTTCTTCTGAAATAATTCCAGCATCAAACATTTGTTGTCTTCTAGATTGCATTCTTTTTTTAGACCAGGCACTGAAATAAAGACGCTCTGGAATCCATACTTCTTGACCCTCTTTTAGAGGAAATTTGTCTAAATCACTTGCTGCAAAGAAGGCTGCGGTTCCGATTCTATGTGTCTGAATATGATCTGGATGACCGTATCCTCCAAAAGGATCGTATGTGATTAAAGCATCAGGTTTATATTTTCTAATTATGTCGACTAGTTTCCCAACAGGATCAAAATAGTTTTGTCTCCAGAAACAATCGGGGTCATCGTTTTCACTAGTACCCATCATTCCAGAATCTTTAAACCCCATCCACTCATACTCTTTTACACCCAGTGCTTCAAGGCTTGCCTCTAACTCTTTTCTTCTCATTTCAGCGAGTTTAGGAAAAAGCTCTTCTGGATTATCGTAGTTATGAATTTCACCGGCAGAACCGTCAGTAGCTGTAGCTACTACAACCCTGTGACCTTCGTCTGCATATTTTGCTAGAGTAACTCCAGTCGAAACGCTCTCATCATCTGGATGAGCGTGAAATGCTAGAAGAGATGACATTATTCCTCTGGAAAGGCTTTTTTAGCTAACTCTTGACCAACTTCAACAGCTTTTTCGTGATCTCCATCAATCTTTTCAACAAGTTCGCCAAGAACAATTACTTTTTCGCCAGTTATTTGTAGTATTCCACCGGAAATTGCAAAGCTTGTTCTTGTGTTGTCATGTTCAATGGTTAATCCTCCAGGTACTAAAGTTGCAACTGTTTGTTCATGACCTTCAAGAATTCCTATTTCACCATTTGGAGTTCTTGAAATAACCATAGTTGCATCTCCTGAGAAACAATTCTCCTCTGGTGAGACAACCTCAACAAACATTAAACGCTTTCTTCTAGTTCTTTAGCTTTGGACATGACTTCATCAAGTCCACCAGTCATATAAAAAGCCTGCTCAGGGACTGAGTCTAGCTCTCCACTTAAAATTGTCTTAAACGCTTCAACTGTGTCTTTAATGGATACGAATTTACCTTCGATACCTGTGAACTGTTCAGCAACAAACATAGGTTGTGATAAGAATCTCTGAATTCTTCTCGCACGACCAACTATTTGCTTATCTTCTTCTGATAATTCATCAATACCAAGAATTGCAATAATGTCTTGCAAGTCATTGTATCTCTGAAGGACTCTCTGAACCTCTCTAGCAGTGTTGTAATGGTCATCGCCAACAACGCCTGGATCTAAGATTCTTGATGAAGAGTCAAGAGGATCAACAGCTGGATAAATACCAAGGTCAGCAATAGTTCTAGACAACACTGTTCTTGCATCTAAGTGAGCGAAAGCTGTGTGTGGTGCAGGATCAGTAATGTCGTCTGCAGGCACATACACTGCTTGTAGTGATGTAATAGATCTACCTTTAAGAGAGGTAATTCTCTCTTGCAAGAAGCCCATCTCGTCTGCAAGTGTTGGTTGATAACCCACAGCAGATGGCATACGTCCTAATAATGTAGAGACCTCAGAACCTGCCTGTGAGAATCTGAAAATGTTATCAATAAACAATAGAACGTCTTGCTTTTCTTCATCTCTGAAATATTCAGCCATAGTAAGTGCTGACAATGCAACTCTTAATCTAACTCCAGGTGGTTCATCCATTTGACCAAATACAAGTGCAGTTTTATCAATAACACCAGATTCTTGCATTTCTCTAAACAAGTCATTACCTTCACGTGTTCTTTCTCCAACACCAGCGAAAACTGATACACCACCGTGTTGTGTTGCTACTCTGTTAATCATTTCTTGAATAAGAACTGTCTTACCAACACCAGCACCACCGAATAGACCAATCTTTCCACCTTGCACATATGGCATTAAAAGATCAATAACTTTAATTCCTGTCTCAAACATTTCATTTTGAGCAGTTACTTCTTCATATGGAGGTGGTTGTCTGTGAATTGGCCATTTTTGTTTTACACCAATTGAGCTTGTCTCCACATCTAATGTTTCACCCCAAACATTAAATATGTGACCTAAAGTTTCTTGTCCAACAGGGACGGAGATAGGAGCTCCTGTATCAGAGACTTCTGCACCTCTACGTAAACCGTCTGTACCTTGCATAGAAATTGCACGAACTCTTCCTTCTCCAAGGTGCTGTGCAACCTCTAAAACGATTGTGCTTTTGGAACCATCAATTTCTACATCTACTTCAAGTGCATTTGTAATTTCTGGCAAAGAATCCTGTGCAAATGCAACGTCAACGACTGGACCTGCAATTTTTACAACTCTGCCTAAACTATCGCTCATTTATTTTCTCCTTATCCTGCTAGAGCTTCCGCTCCACCTACAATTTCTGAAATCTCAGTAGTAATTTCAGCCTGTCTAGCTTGATTACTTTGACGTGATAAAATCTTGATTAATTCCTCTGCATTCTCAGTTGCTGCTTTCATAGCTCTCATTCTTGCAGCATGCTCTGAAGTAGAAGCATTAAGTAATGCAGAAAATATTGTTGCATTTGTGTACTTTGGAATAATATTACTTAACACCTGACTTGCTGAAGGTTCAAAGGTATAGCCTCCAACTGACTCAATCTCTTTTGCAATCTGCTCTACCTCAAATGGGAGGACAGTTTTATACAGTGCTGTTTGGGTCATTGCAGACTGATATTCTGTATACACAAGTTCAATCTGGTTTGTTTTTCCCTCATAAAACTCTTCAACTAATGGAGTCATTATTTGTAAAGCATTTTCAAAATTTGGCTCATCAGTTATGCCTTCATAATTCTGTTTAGGTTCAACATTTCTGTACTTGAAATATCCATTTGCTTTCTTACCAACAGTGACAATCTCTACTTGGTTACCTAGATTTTCATACTCACCTTTTCTAATCTCAGCAAGTTTTAAAATGTTGGTGTTATACGCACCTGCAAGTCCACGATCTGAAGTAATAACAACAAGTGTTATCTTTTTTGTTCCTTCAATCGCAGGAGAAGTTGGCATCTCACCACTCCCTGTAAGTTCTTCAACAATCTGAGCGAGTAAGTTTGTGTAATTATTGGAAGAGGTAAGTCTTTGTTGTGCTTTTACAATTCTTGAAGAAGCAATAAGTTCCATTGCACGTGTTATCTTCTTAGTAGACTTAACACTCTTAATTCTTCTATTTATGATTCGTAATTCAGCACTTGCCATAATTTACTCTTCTTTTTTCTCCAATGTACTTACGAAAGCCTCAACAGCAGCTTTTAATTCTTCTCCAGGCAACTCACCAGTCGTTTTAATTGAATTAATAACATCAGAGTGTCTTGTTTTTACAAACTCAATCAAATCTTGCTCAGCTTGTGGAATATCAGCTGGATCTACTACATCAAGGAATCCCTCTGTTACTGCGTAAAGAGAAACCACTTGCTCTTCCATAGGTACTGGTTGATACTGTGGTTGTTTTAACAACTCAACAACTCTTCTACCTCTATCAAGCTGCGCTTGAGATGCTGCATCTAAGTCAGATCCGAACTCAGCAAATGCCTCTAACTCCCTGAACTGCGCAAGGTTAATTCTTAAAGGACCAGAGACTTTTTTCATAGCCTTAGTCTGTGCTGCACCACCTACTCTTGATACTGATGTACCAGGGTTTACAGCAGGTCTTACACCAGAATAAAATAGTTCTGATTCCAAATAAATCTGTCCATCTGTAATGGAAATCACGTTAGTTGGAATGAATGCTGAAACGTCGCCAGCTTTTGTCTCAATAATTGGGAGACCAGTTAATGACCCTCCACCAAGCTCTTCACTTACTTTTGCACAACGCTCTAATAACCTTGAGTGAAGATAGAAAACGTCACCAGGATATGCCTCTCTTCCAGGAGGTCGTCTTAGAAGTAGTGAAATCTGACGATATGCAATAGCTTGTTTGGATAAGTCGTCAAAAACTATTAATCCATGCTCACCGTTATACATCCAGTGCTGACCAATAGCTGAGCCAGCATAAGGAGCATACATCTGCAATGCTGCAGCTGCTGAAGCTGGAGCGTTAACGATAACAACTTTATCAAGCACTCCCTCTTCTTCGAATCTCTCTACAACTTCAGCTACTGTTGATGACTTCTGACCAATAGCAACGTAAATGCACTTTACGTCAGTATCTTTTTGATTGATTATTGTGTCCACTGCAACAGCAGTTTTTCCAATCTGTCTATCTCCAATGATGAGCTCTCTTTGGCCTCTTCCAATTGGAATCATAGAGTCAATAGCCTTAATACCAGTTTGAAGTGGTTCTCCAACAGGTTGTCTTTCAACAACGGAAGGTGCTTGAAGCTCTAAACGTCTTCTTTCGGTAAATTCTATGGGACCTTTTCCATCAATTGGGTTTCCTAGTGGATCGATAACTCTTCCTAAAAAACCATCTCCAACTCCAATAGAAAGTACTTCACCAGTTTGCTTAACAGGGTTTCCTTCTTCAATGTGATTGGAGTCACCCATCAAAACAACACCAATTGAATCTTCTTCTAAGTTAAGAGCAACTCCGACTAATCCTCCAGGGAACTCGAGTAGCTCAGACGCCATAACATTTTCTAAACCTTTTACTCTTGCAACACCATCTGCAATAGCTGATACATGACCAACTACGTCATCTTTTACAGAATCTTTCCAGTCTCCAAGAGTAGACTTTAAAGAATCTGATATCGCTTTTGCATCAATATTAAGATCACTCATTCTACCTACCTTCTAATACAGTTTTAATTTCTGAAAACTTTGATGAGAGAAGACCGTCAAAAGTTCTCTCTCCTACACTTACACTTATTCCACCAATTACAGATGGATCAACATCAATACTTAGCTCTACGTCAGTTCCAACTTTGCTTTTTATTGCTTTTTGGAGTGCTTTTTGTGTTTTATCATCAAGCTCAATAGCTGTTACAACTTTTGCTACTGAAGCTCCTCTTTTGTTTGCTATAAAATTAGCAACACTTGATTCAATATCATTTAGGTTATCTGCATAACCTTGGGATATAGTGAGGGTTACCAAGTCTACCGTTAAAGGTAAAACTCGTGTACTCAACAAGTTTTGTACAGCTTCAATCTTTTTCTCTACAGGTATTCCAAAGTTTCTAAATACATCAAGAGCCTCTGATGAATCTGATAAAGACTTGAAAACTTGGAGGATTTCATTTTCAACTCTTTCTGAATCATCAGAAGATGCAATTATTTCAACTAAACCTTTTGAAAAAGTCTCAACTGACATTGTTGCTGCTACCCCATATCCTTTATAAATTTATCAATAAGTTTCTTTTGATCATCTTTTGACATAGATGATGCAACTTTTTGTGATATCTCTAAGGAGAGATCAGCTACTTCACCCTTCAATTCTGAAGAAACTCTTTCTTTTTCAGCCTCTGAGTCTGATTTAGCTTTTTCTACGATTGCTTCTGCTTCTTTTTTGGCTTCTGCAAGCATATCTTCTTTAATTTTTTCAGCGGCAGCTTTACCTTCATCAATGATTGTTTGAACTTCTGAATCAGCATTTGATACAAGCTTGTCGTACTCAGATTTAGATTTCTCAGCTTCGGCTTTTGTTTCCTCGGCTTCTTTTATCTGACCTTCTATAGCAGAAGCTCTTGATTCTAAAGTTTCATTTAATGCAGGTAGTGCCCATTTCCAAATAAAGAAAAATACAATTGCAAAAGCAGCAATACCAGCAACAAGTTCAGATGTTGCAGGTAAAAGCAGATCAATGCCTGAGCTTGATTCTTCAGCTTCTGCTAATAATAATTCTAAATTCATGTTCACTCTTTTACTCCTATACCAAGAAGAATAGAACGAATCCAATAAGTGCTAGCGCCTCAGTAAAGGCGATTCCTAAGAACATAGTTGTTCTTACCATACCAGCAGCTTCTGGTTGTCTTGCCATAGCTTGCACGGCATTACCAGCAATTAACCCGATACCAACACCAGGGCCAATTGCGGCCAATCCGTATCCTATTAACGCGTATGCAGCTTCCATTTTCCTCCTTATTTATTAATGCTCTGGATGCAGAGACGTTTGTATATACACTGCAGACAACAATGTAAATATGTATGCCTGCAAAATTGAAACTATTAATTCGAATCCGTAGATTCCCAAACCAAGTGTGAACCAAGCTAACCCAATAGGTGCTTTAGAGAGTATGTAATCAGCTCCGCCAGGTTGCACTAAGAAAAAATATGCAGATGCTAATAACAAACTAAGCATGACGTGACCAGCAACAAGGTTAGCAAAAAGTCGAACTGCAAGGCTGAATGGCCTCACTAATAAAACTGAAACTAACTCTATGACACCTACTAATGGTTTAAGCGCAACTGGTACGCCTGGAGGCCATACGAGATGTGATATATAGCCAAAACCTTCTTCTTTTATTCCAACAAAAACAAAAATAAAGTACGTTATCAAACTTAAAAATAGAGGCAAAGCCATACGAGATGTAACTGGGAAATTGATTAATGGAGCAACCTCAAATAAGTTTCCTACGAGTATAAATAGAAATATAGAGACTAAATAAGGGGTAAATTTCTCTCCACCTCTACCGATAACACCAAGAGCTATCTCATCCTTTACAAATGTGAATATTGATTCAACCGCAGATTGAAGTTTTCCAGGTACAACTGATTTTTTCCTTAATCCAAAAAACACAACAACTACTGGAATAATTGCCGCAAGAAGTATTAAAACTTCAGTTCTTGATATCTGTGTTCCTGCAAAATTACCAAATTCGAATAATTCTTTTACATTTGCAGGTTTACAAACTACTTCATTTATAAAATCACAAGTTTCAGCTGCTGTTATCATTTGCCCAATCTAAATCTGTGTCTTTTCTCTTAATAACCATAGTCATCTCTATAAATAACATAGTTAAAAAAACAATTGGCACTGTCAAAGACATTGCCAAATCATCAATAGAATATACGTTTTTTAGTAATAAGAGAAACCCAAATATAAAAATTAATCTAAAAACATATCCGAATAAAGCAGCAAAATAATAGAAATTTAGAGAGATTTTTGCTGCATATGACATGATTACCGCACCTAGAAAAAAACCTGTGGCAACAATTACTGAAGAATAAAGCGAGGTAAAGAAGGCTTCTTGAGATTTAAAATAAAATAATACTGGAACAAGCACATATATAGGAGCAGATCTGAAAAGCATCCTTTTTGCAAGTTCAATTTCTACGTTCATCTTTTTCATCCTCTAGTTTTGCTGAAATATTCCACATTCTTCTATATCCGTCATAGATCCCAATTAGTACAAATATTATTACTGGCCAAGGTACATATCCAAAAAAGTTTTGAATTAAAAGCCCTATTAAGAGTCCACTTAAAATAGATGTGGAAAAAGTGGAAACAGGACCAAAATCTTCTAAATTGATTCTTGCTTTAGCCATATGGTTGGAAACTCGTGGCAAGTGATCTAACTTCTGCCTCTAACTCATTTAATTTATTCTCATCGGATCTATTTTTCATTATCTCAGATATTAGAAAGCCTACCTGAGTTAATTCATTTTCTTTCATTCCACATGTTGTTACTGCAGGGGTGCCCATGCGTATACCTGAAGTAATAAAAGGTGATCGAGGGTCAAATGGTATTGCGTTTCTATTTAAAGTAACTCCCCTATCGTTTAGTAAAATACCAGCTTCTTTACCGGTTAGTTCTTCATCTACACTTCTAGTATCAACAAGAACTATGTGGTTTTCTGTTCCTCCACTAATTACCCTTAAGCCTTGTTCTTGAAAAGAATCAGATAATGCTTTTGCGTTATTTAATATTTGCTTTGCATACTCTTGATATTCTTTTGTTAAGGCTTCTTTAAAACATACGGCCTTTGCTGCAATCTGATTGTTTAAGGCTCCACCTTGAGCTCCAGGAAATATGTTTTTATCAATATCCTTTGCAAATTCTTCCCTTGTTAAAATAATTCCACCACGTGGTCCGCGTAAAGCTTTGTGTGTTGTTGCGGTAACGACATCAGCATATTTTGTTGGATTATCTACAACTTTTCCAGCAACTAGACCGATGAAGTGAGCTGCATCAACCATAAAGTGTGCGCCAACTTCATCTGCAATTTCTCTAAACTTTTGAAAATCAAGTGATTGAGAATAAGAGGAATATCCAGCAATAATCAATTTAGGCTTATGCTCTAACGCCATGTTGTAAACAGTTTCCATATTAATTAGTTCGGTATCCTCGTCTAAACCGTAGCCAACAAAGTTATAAACTTGTCCTGAGAAGTTAACTGGTGAACCGTGTGTGAGGTGTCCTCCTTGATCAAGTGACATTCCAAGTACGGTATCCCCTGGTTCCAGTGTGGACAAATAAACTGCCATATTTGCAGATGATCCTGAATGGGGTTGAACATTAGCATGATCAGCTTCAAATAATTCACAAGCTCTATCAATTGCAAGCTGTTCAATTTGATCAACAGTCTCACAGCCTTCGTAATATCTACGTCCTGGAAAACCCTCAGAGTATTTATTTGTCAATATTGAACCAGATGCTTCCATTACTGCTTTTGAGGCAAAATTTTCTGATGCTATGAGGTGTATATGTGTATTTTGTCTATTTAAGTCGTTATCAATTAACTCAGAAATTTCTGCATCTACATTATTGAGTGATTCTTGGGAAGCGCCTTTTTTATTCATGATATGTATTCTAACAGTAACTTGGAGGCCATTTAAGTGGGCCTTCTCTTAAAATTTCACCACCCTCGACACGAAAATCTATGATAGTTGATCCACTTCCGTGAACAGAAGCTCCTTCAAGATATTCTGCAACATTTGAGCCAAATATTTCTTTTGCTTCAGTATTGCTAGTAACATCATTTTCACCAGAACGGTTTGCACTTGTAACTGCTAGTGGTCCGGTGATTTTTAATAACTCAATTGCTAGTTCATTATCAGGAACTCTAACCCCGATTGAAAATGGATTTTTTGTACCAACACCGTCAGCGAATTCCTTTGTTGTCTCAACGACAATCGTAAGAGGTCCTGGCCAATAAAGCTCTACAACTTCAGGAATTGTTGATACTATATCAAGTTTCTGTAAATCGTAATAAGAAGAAACAAGAATAGATAAAGGTTTATCTTCATCTCTTCCTTTTAGGTCAAAAATTTTATCTACAGCTTCTTTACTATATGGATTAACTCCAATTCCATAAACTGTCTCTGTTGGAATACCTACTACTTGATTGTTATTTATTGCTTCAACTGCAAGATTCAATTTATCGTTTTGCAATTATATACCGATCTCTTTCAACTAAGTCCTTCTCTAATTCTACTTGCTTCCAATGAGAAAGATTATTCAAAATGGTTGTTGCATGACTAGTGTCGACTTCTAAAAATAGGGTAAGATTTGTTATATCCTTTTCCTCAATCTCTTTTATTAATTTGTTGATATATAAAAGTCCATCAACCCCACCATCAAGAGCTACAAGTGGTTCATAGTCGACTACTTCAGACTCAAGACTGGAGAGGGTTTCCGTTGGAATATAAGGTAAATTTGCAACAATTATGTCATAATCAACTTCTTCAACATCACTTAAAAGATCTGATTGAAATAAATTAATTTCAAGATTATTAATTTCTGAATTCTCTTTTGCTAAATCTAATGCTTCAAGGGAAATATCACATGCATCGACTGTTGATTCCGGATATAGTTTTTTCAACATAAGTGCAATACATCCAGTTCCAGTACCCACATCTAAGATTTTTTTTGGATTATCAGACTTATTTTTTATTAACTCAATTAAAAACTCTGTTTCTGGTCTTGGGATCAAACACCGTTGGTCAACATTGATTTGAATACTATAAAAAGGTATATATTCTTCTATGTATTGAAGAGGCTCACCATTTAGTCTTCTAGTAAGAAGCTCTGTATAGGATGAATGATAATCTGACTGTGACCCTGTAATTTCTTTAGCTTTTTCTCTGAGTCTTGCCAGTTCATGCTCAGGAATTTGTTGGATGTTCATTATTCTTCCAGGTTGGCAAGTCTTGAAGCTTCATTATCTGCAATCAAGCCAACAACAAACTCTTCTAGGTCTCCATCCAAAACTTGGTCTAATTTTTTTAGTGTCAAGTTTATCCTGTGATCTGAAACTCTATTGTCTTTGTAATTATATGTTCTTATCTTGTCTGATCTCTCACCAGAACCGACTTGCTCTTTTCTATCTTTTGCACGTTCAGCTGCAGCTTTATCTTGTTCAGCCTTGAGAAGTCTTGCCCTTAAAATTCTCATTGCTTGATTTTTATTTTTTAACTGTGATTTTTCGTCCTGACTAGTAACAACCAAGCCTGTTGGTATATGAGTAATTCTTACTGCTGAGTCAGTTGTATTAACACTTTGACCACCAGGACCGCTAGATCTATAAACATCAATTTTTAAATCACTATCAACGATATTTAAGTCAACCTCTTCAGCTTCAGGAAGCACAGCAACAGTAGCTATTGAAGTATGAACTCTCCCCTGTGATTCAGTTTTAGGAATCCTTTGAACTCTATGTGCCCCAGCTTCAAATTTAAGCTTTGAAAACACGCCTTTTGACTTTATTGCAAAAATTATTTTACTGTAACCGCCCTGATCTGAAGCTGTAAGTTCTATAGGTTCAACATTCCAAGCGTTTCTTTCTGCAAAACGGGTGTACATTTTGTACAGATCACCCACCCATATAGCTGCCTCTTCTCCACCAGCTCCAGGTCTTATTTCAACTAATACATCCTTTTCGTCAAGCGGATCTTTTGGAAGAAGTGAAACTTTTATTTTTTGAACTAAAGGATCTAGTTTATTTTTGTTCTCGGTGACGATTGATTCAAACTCACTTTTCATATCTTCATCTTCTTCAGAATTGATAAGCTCAGCTGCATCATCAATCTCAGAAGTTATCTTTTTCCATTCATTAAATAAATCAACAATAATTGAGACATCACTATGCTTTTTTGCCATTTCTGCATAACCTTTTTGATCCTTAGAAATATCTATTTCTGAAAGTTGTTTTTCTATTTCTGGAAGTGAATTTTCAATTGCTTTCAGTTTTTCGTGTAATGAATTATCCAACTTTTACCTCGCTTGCTTGTGCGGTAATACCCTCAAACAATTTTGTATTTTCAGAATTCTCAACACAGTTTGCCATTGATAAAATAGCCACTTCAATCTGATCATCGGAAGGTTTTTTTGTTGTAATAAACTGTGTCCAAATACCAGGTGCTGCAAAAAATTTTGCAATTAATGAATTACTATTTGCAAAGTTAAATTTCAATATCTCATAAGAAAGCATTGAAACCACCACAACATGTAAAATTCTAGTTACCGCAGTCAAAACAATATTGACGTTTGGGATAAATGGAAGAGTTAATAAGCTAATAAAAACTATTAGGAAAAGAAAAGATGTTCCACACCTTATGTGTTCTTTTGGAAAGGTTTTTACATCATCCATCGTTAGGGATTTTTTAGCTTCATAAGAAGCAATAGTCATATGCTCGGCACCATGATATTCGAATAGCTCTTGTGCATCTTTAGTTCTCCCTATGAGATAAATATAAACAATAACTATGAGCCCACGAAGCACCCCTTCTAATACACCAGTCAATGATTGAGAATAATTAATTGTCTCTACCAACAATCGAGGTCCAGCTATAAAAATTAGTAATACAGATACCAAAAAAGAGTAAGTCATAATTTTTGACAACAAACTTTCTTCATATTCTTCAAAATCAGAATAAATCTGATCTGAGAGAGTTATTGCCTTAAATCCAACATACATTGAATCAATGAGTGCACCAAAGCCTCTGATTAATGGGGCTGACCAAAATTTATTTCTTTTTATTAGCGGGATTCTTTCTTCGTAATATTTGTGAAGTTTGTTATTTTTATCCCTGATTCCTAAAGACCATCCTTTTGGGCTTTGAATCATGACACCACCAATTACTGCTTGGCCACCATATGCAATATCTTGTTCAGACATAAGAAATTGAAAATAGTAAAGTTATTCTTCTTCTTGAGAAGAAGTTTCTTGTTTTGGTGCTTGTCTGGTACTTGTTGATCCGTACCTTTGCTTAAACCTTTCGACTCTACCTGTAGAGTCAACTAATTTTTGCTTACCAGTAAAAAATGGATGGCTAGCAGAAGAAATCTCAAGTTTTACTAATGGATATTCGTTTCCATCTTCCCATTGAATAGTTTCGTTTGTTTTAATAGTTGAACGAGTAAGAAACGCAAAACCAGCGTCCTCGTCTGAGAAAACAACTTCTCTATAATCTGGATGTATACCTTGTTTCATAGTTCTACTTTACAATAATACTTTTATTACTTTACAATATTATTTTGCTTTTGCGACATCCTTTAGGAATGCGTCATTACTTTTTGTTTCTTTTAATTTATCAATTAAAAGTTCTGTAGCTGCTCCACCTTCAAGGGCTACTAAGACTCTTCTGAGAGCCCAAAGAGACTCAAGCTCTTTTGGAGATACAAGTCTTTGCTCTTCTCTAGTTCCAGAAGGTGTAACATCAATAGCTGGAAATACTCTCTTATCAGCAAGCTGACGATCAAGACGTAACTCCATATTTCCTGTTCCTTTGAATTCTTCAAATATAACTTCATCCATCTTTGAACCAGTCTCTACAAGTGCAGTTCCAAGGATAGTTAAGCTTCCCCCACCTTCAATATTTCTTGCAGCACCAAAGAATTGTTTTGGAGGAGTAAGCGCTGTTGAATCAACACCACCAGAGAGAATTCTACCACTAGCAGGAGTTGCTAAGTTGTGAGCTCTAGCTAAACGTGTGATTGAGTCAAGAAGAATGACAACATCTCTTCCTTCCTCAACTAGTCTTTTAGCTCTTTCAATTGCTAACTTAGAAACTTGAGTGTGCTCATCAGGAGGTCTGTCAAAAGTAGAAAATACCACTTCACCATCAACTGATCTCTGCATATCTGTTACTTCTTCTGGTCTCTCATCAACCAACACGACCATTAAATAAACCTCTGGATTGTTGGTAGTTATTGAGTTTGCAATTTCTTTAAGAATTGTCGTTTTACCTGCTTTTGGCGGAGATACAATTAACCCTCTTTGTCCTTTGCCTATTGGTGCAATCAAATCAATTATTCTCGGAAGAATTTTTTCAGGCTTTCCATCCATTTCAAGTTTTAATCTCTCATCTGGAAAAAGAGGTGTTAATTTATTAAAATCTACTCTTCTAGCAAGTAACTCCGGATCAGCATCGTTTACAGTGCTTGGCTCAATAAGCGCAGGATACTTTTCTTTTTGCCTTGGAGCTCTGATAGGACCAGAGACCATATCGCCTTTGCGCATTCTATATTTCTTTATTAAGCCTGCAGCAACATATACATCTTCCTCACTTGGTTTGTAACCGTTACATCGAAGGAATCCATATCCTTCTGGAAGAATGTCAAGAATACCATCCCTGGTATCACCTTTTTTAATCTCACTGTCACCAGAGCTAACGACAGAAGGGCCGTCATCACTGTCTGATTTGCTAATTACCTCAGCTACTTCAGTTTCCTCTACATCTAGTATTTCATCACTGTGCTCAACCAATAGATCTATAAGCTTTGCTTTCTGAAGCCCTTTATGCTCAATACCTAAACTCTCAGCTATTGACCTAAGGTCTGCTACAGGTTTTGATTGTAATTGTGATCTTGCGGACATATTTTTCTCCTATATAAAATCAATTTTTTGGAAATGATTTGTGAATTGTTTGTCTGAAAGACAACTTAATTATATACATATTTTTGCTAAAAAGATAATTTTTAAAACTTTTTTGAAAAAGAATACGATACTGCAAAAACCATGCTTGTTAAGTAGTAAATCATTCCATAAATTGCTACTTCCGGCATTTCTAGCGCGAGTGAAATGCCTAAAACAATTGGAAAATTTTGACATAAAGCCTCAATTTGTAATGTTTTTGCATCTGGTAAATCAATATTCGAAAAAGTTATCAATATTCTGCTAAAAATAAATATCATAATTAAAGAACTAAATGAAACAAGTAATCCCTGTTGTATATTTTCTAAAATGTAAGATGCCAAATCAATTGGTGTCCAAATTGAAACAACAACAATTAAAATCTTCAAAAATACATCGAGAGGTTTGAAAATTAAATTTGTAAATTTATGAAATTTTACTTTAACTATCATACCAAACACAAAAGGAATCAAAACAAACAGAAGTAACTGAATAAACGAAGTTGCTGGATCAAGGCTGAAATTGTTAGATCTTGATGTAATAACTGTAAGCCAAAAAACTATTGTTATTGGTGAAATAAGCGATGCAAAAGAAGTCAAGAATACAGATAGCGGAACATTCCCACTTTTAATATGTGCTAGCAAGCCAGACACATGGCCCCCTGGAACAATCAAAACTATAACTGCTGCAATTGCAAATACTGAACTACTAAAGAGTTCAGATATTAAAAGACCTATAAGTGGTAATAAAATTAGTTGAATGCAAAGGCCGTACAGTAAAGATTTTTTTTCTATAAAAATTCTTTTAAACTGTTCCAGATTGCTGCTTAATCCCAAAAAGTAAAATAAAACAGGAATAAATATAGTAACTATATTTAAAGGTAACGAATTATTTACTGCTTCCCCCATGAAATAAATATACAAATTTTTTTACAAAATGTATATAAGATCAATATAAAAATTGATTTTTGTATTAATTATTATCTTTAACTTTTATAAAAAATCCAACAATTAAAATTGCAACCATGTATCCAATAAGCATTAATGCAAAAGTTAGGGAAAAAGAGCCCATGCTCAATAATTCCTGTTGAAGATTTGAGAATTCACTATCTGGAGAGACTATCAATATTCTTATAAACAGCCACAAACCAAGCAAAAAAGAAAGCATTGGAAAAATTTTGTAAAACCCTTTTGAATCCTTTAATGACTCAACTAGTTCATTTCCTCCACCTGGTAGAGCTTTAAGTAAAACTCCTTCAATGCACATTAAATAACTAATTGCGGCAATAGCAGTCAAGACACTTGAGTTAAGAATATATGGGACAGATGTTAGGTAGAAAAATCCAAAACCAACCGCACTTAAAGAAATTGAAGAATAAAACTTTGGTGAAAGTGTACTAACAGGTCTTTCGCTTATTATGTAACTTGTCGCTATAAATCCAAAAATAAACCCAATAGGCATAGCAAAATATATAAAAGCAAGAGTTGAGACTAAAGCAAATAATATAGCTTGTGGCGCCCACTTAAATTTCACAGTTTGGTTAAGGAATTGGCTTTCAATAATACCCTCAATACCCTCATAAAAGAAAGTAACTGACAGTAACCCAACAAAAGCTGCAATAAACACCGCTAAGTTTTCTAAATCAAGCACCAAAGATGCTCCCTCTTCAACATACCCGATTAGAAATGCAGTCATAAATAAAGCAAAAAGTATCTTAATAAAGTTAACAACTCTAGATGTGCCAGAAACATCTCTCTCACTAAAGAAGAACTTTACCTTGTTTTCAGAGAGAACTTTGTTGAACCATTCCTGTACTAATAAAACTAAATAAAAAAGAATAACTATTGCAGTTGTGATGATAAAAGCAATACTATTTTTTTCCTGATCAGTTAAATCGATGTCTTCGAAGAGCGGTATGGAAGTTATAAGTTCGTTAGTAATTTCAATATCTAAAAAATTAGTACTTTCAACTATGGGAGGTGGAATTGTCGTAGTAGTTGTCGAGGTGGTGGTCGAAGAAGTAGTCGTAGTCTCAATCACCTTTGCTGTTAGAAGTGCAGAATTCTGATAAGTCTCTTTTACAAATTCAACGCACTTTACTGCATTACAGCTTTCATCTGTTTCATCAACGGCTTTAGTTATTTGAACAGTTAAGATAATCTTGACTTCATCTGGATAACAACAGAGCTGCAATTCACCACTTTTGGAAGGTACTTGAAAAGCATAAATACTATCTAAATGTTGTATTTCTAAAAATATTTGATCATAATCTTCGTACTGGATTAACCAAGAAACTTCAATACTTTCATCTTCTAGTCTGTCTACTTCGATTGAGATATTGTCTTCGTCGACAGTGCTAAATATTAGAAAAAAACAACATAGTGAGAAAATAATTTTTAATTTCATTGATTTCCTTGAACAGCAAGACCTTGCTCTAAAGCCAAAGATGTTTCATTAAGGAACCATTCATCTGTAAATGATGACCAAAAACTAGATTCACTGCTAAATCGCATCCACATAAATAAGCAACCGTTAAAATTGCGAATGGTATTTAATGCCAATTTCTTTGCATCAATAGATTGATGATCTTTAATGTAATCATTGCAAAGATTAAGGAGTACATCAAAAGGTTCATTAGATATCCAATTACCACTTGAAACTATTTCATTTATATTAAAGAACATGTAACGAGCAGCAGCTCCTAACTGTATAACTGCCTCAGCTTGCAATTCTATAAATTTATTAATTCTTAATTTAGGATCTTCAACAGACTTAAAATATTCTACTAGTTCTTTCTCAACTTCTTGAAAGGCTGAATTAAATATAGCACCGTAAACATCAACCATATTATTTGGGAAATGATTGTAAGCAGTTGCTACAGATGTGCCAGCATTTTTTGCAATCATTGAGACATTTATTTTTTTCTTATCTAAATCAGGATCTTGGAGTAGTATTATTGCACTATTTATTAATTTTAATTGAGAATCATCATAAATTGTTTTTTGACGAGCAGACCTACCGTCAACTTTTTTTTCGTCTTTCATTGTTTCTAACTTATTGCTTCTATTTTTGTAAGTATACCTGAAACAATAAGTCTTTCTTTTGCTGAATATTTAGGATGGCATGTTGTTAAAGTTAAACGATCGTCTCCTCTATCAAACAAAACATACTCTCCACCTACAGCTTCAACAACATCAATGCTATCAACCTGATAATGGAAAGTTTTTGAATCAACTGTTAGTAGAACAGTATCTCCAATATTCACTGCATCCAAATCACCAAAAGGTGCTCCATATGTAGTCCTATGTCCAGCAATTCCTACGTTTCCACCTGTCCCAGGTAATGCCGTGCTTGTATAGTGCCCAGGACCAAGCTCCAATGTGTTTTCATTTGTTCCAGCTAAGACGTACTGTTGAACATTTATCGAAGAAATTTCAAGGTAACCAAATATCTGAGGTTCACCACCATCAGAAGTAATGTTTTCTTCTGGAAGAACTTGTTCAATGAAGCTATCAAAGATTGGAGTGTCATTAAAAAGCTCCCTCAAATTTATAAAGCTACTTTCAGATGCAAAAACTTCTAAATTATTCTCAAAATTTTGATCTCCACTATAAATTGCTGCTAGCTTTTCTTGTGCTGCTTCTTGCTTAGAATTTGTTAGATACATCTCGTTAAATGCATAACCAGAAATCAATAAGCCTGAAAATATTAAAAGAATAGAAACCCCTGTTAATATTTTTGCAAAACCCCTATTGCTTTTTTTTAGTTTTGCCTTTTTTGATGTATCAGTATTGACTGCGACATTTTTGATTTGATTGTCTTCTAAAATCTCATCATTAAATTTAAATTCAATTTTATCTGATGCAATGAGTTGTAATATATTTTCTAATTCTGTCCTTGATATAGTTTCTTTTTTTGATGATTTTTCTTCAATATTTTGGACTGATGAGATAAGATTTAAGACTTCATTATTTAAATTATCAATTATTTCATTTTGATTTTTTGAATAAAGACCCTTGTGTAAATATGGATTTACTTTATTAAAGTTTATGAGTACATCTACGCTTTCTTTAACTAAAAACTCAATTTTAGATTTTAGAACATAAATATTTTGATATAGTGAATCCATAGAATCTGAAGAAGGAACTTTAGTTATCAATCTTTTTTTTCTATATCTTGTAAAAAGAAATAACCCTGTAAAGAAGGATGCTATTCCTCCTATTCCAAAGTAATTTAAATTGAATCCTGTATTAGCAAGTACAGTTGGTGTTTCTCCTAACTGATCTTCAATGTAGTAGTACTGAACCAAATAGTCTTTGTCTTCAACGTAATTATTATCGGTATCAAAATCCCATGCAACATAGTCATTACCTTCATCATTTGTAAATGCAACATTGTCAGTATCAATTAACTCAACTTTCACATTTGATACAACCGCGTTACCACTCTCTGACGTACCTAATGCTTGGAGAGTGTGTATGCCTGGTTCTAAGTTAGGAGTTGGAAGGCTGCCAACAATATTACCATTAGAGTCTGTTTGTAAAATTCCAACAAATGTTGGTTCAGAAAACATATATACTTCAACAAAAGATTCTGGCTCAAATCCCGATGCTTCAATAGAAATCATTCCATCAAGCTCACCTTTAATAATTGCATCCGGTTGTGTAGAAATTTGTTCAATAACTTGTGGTGGCAAGAACGAGGCATTTGTTAAAGTTACCACTTCGTTAGACACTACTTCCTCTTCATCACAACCAATCGTACAAGTTAATCCAATTGATAAGGATACTTCATCATTTGATATCTGAACTTCAGATACATCTTCGATATCTACCTTTGTACTAGCATCCACTACATTGTTTACAAGAACACTTGATTTTTGAGTTAAAGCCTCTTCTATAGGGCCTAGCGTCGTTGGTGGACTTGAATCTTGTCCACCAACAACAAGTGATGAAATATCATCAGTGAGAGATAGCTCTCCTAATACTGTAGTCGTGGTTGTCGACACAGATAATTCATCACTTAATACTGGACCTCTTAAATTTTCAGAAACAGAGTCTGCTCTTAATACTGGAATTGTTGTGGTAGTAGTTGTCGCTTCTTTCAAACAGTTTGTTTTCTTTTTAAATTTTCCAACACTCTTATTTGAACCCAAAGCATCTGTAGTAGTTATTCTTGCCTTATATCTTGCACCTTCAGGAACACCAGAAATTGTGGTGATGGACACAGAAGAGCCGGCAGGAATATTGTATGTATTTTCAGTAACTTTTCTATTATTTACAAATATTTTTACTTTAAATACAGCAGAGACATTGGATCTTCTATTGTTCATGGACATACCATAATTAGCTCCACCGCCCTCTTGACAGTTTCTTTGATTAAAAATTACTGGAAGAAACACATTAGGTGGTTCTTCTGGAATAGTAGTTGTAGTTGTAGTTGTTGTCGTAGTTGTTGTAGTAGTAGTAGTAGTTAATACAGTTGATGTAGTTGTAGTTGTTTGTTCTACGATTATACATGAAACTTCAGAACTCGTTGACTGTGTTTCAGCAACCATATTCGTGTACACCCCGTCTGTAAATGAATCCGTAATTTGCCAAGTGATTGTAGATCCTTCAGGAACTGAAACTGTTAATGATGTATCTGTGGCAAATGAGGCAACTGTTAAATTAGCACTTAAAGTTGTATATGAACCGCTATCAATCTTATATTCAACCTTTACATAAATCGCAGCGCCCTCGCCACTAGTTATAGAGAGAGTGGAAATCTTGGCATCATTAGCACAAGCGGCAAAAGAAGATGAGATGGTTGAAGCTGGATCACAGTCTACTGCATCAGAGGTAGATTGAGTTTCAGCAGACATGTTAGTAAAGTCACCGGAAGTAAAGCTGTCAGTTATTCTCCAGGTAATTGTTGAACCGTCTGCAACAACATATTGAGTAGCCGTGTTAGTACTATTTGCTGCAACTGAGAGATTAGATGTGTGAGTTGAGTATGAGCCACCGTCGACACTGTATTCGATTTTATAGTAAACAGTGTCTGAAGATTCTGTATTATTTATTGTTAATGTTGATATTTTAGAGCCACTAGCACAACTTCCAAACTCTGAAGAGAATGTAGAGTCAGGATCACAATCTGCCGCTGAGGATTCTGCTTGTGTTTCCTCACTCATATTTGTGAAATTATTTGAAGTAAAACTGTCTGTAATTTTCCACGTAATTGTTGAACCATGCGGTACTGATGCTGTAACAGACGTATCAGTAGCACCTATGGCTACAGAGACATTTCCATTTGCTGTTTGGTAAGAACCATCATCAACTTTGTATTCAACTTTATAATATGTAGTCAGACCAGTCAAAGTATGTGCTGTTCCACCTGAAGCGACAGCAGTTAAATCAATAGCTGTTCCAGCAAGAGCGTTTAAATTTGAGGTCGCAAGCTTGACTCTATTAGCTGTTCCAGATTTGATTATGTAATAAGTTGTTCCATCAGTTAAGTTTCCTTGTGCTCCGGAGCTGCCTTGTGTATAAATTACAGCATCACCTGTTGCAACTTTAGAATATTCTGAAGATGGTATAACTATTTCATCAGTTGATGTAATTAAAACTGAAGAATCTGTTAAATCTAGGCTTCCTGTAGAAATTTCATTATTTGTAATACTCAAAGTCGCAGTTGCTGTTCCACTTGCACAAGAACCAAATGAATTAGAAAATACTGAGTTAGGATCACAATCTACTGCTGCAGTAGCAGCTTGTTGCTCATAAGATGCGCCAGAAAAGTTACCGTCTGTACTACTATCTTTGAACCTCCAAGTAATTGTAGATCCATGAGGAACTGAAGCAGACAAAGATGTATTTGTTACACCCTGTCCGACAGAAAGGTTTGAAGCAGCAGTTACATACGATCCACTATCAATTTTGTATTCAACTAAGTAATAAGCTGTAGCACTCGTATCATTTGTGATGCTAGCTGTATTAGTTTTTGCACCATTTGCACATGCACTAAATGATGAAGCAAATGTTGTAGCAACTGCACAGTCAACTGTAGAACTTTGTGTCTGTGTCTCCGCACTCATATTTGTAAAATTCCCAGAAGTAAAAGAGTCGGTTACTCTCCATGTAATTGTTGAACCATCAGCAACATTTTGAGAAACAGATGTATCAGTAGCTGCTGCAGAAATTGATAAGTTAGCAGAAGCAGTTTGATAAGATCCATCGTCTATTTTGTACTCTACTTTTACATAAACTGTTGCACTCTCATTGTTTGTAATTTCAATTGTTGACGAACCTTGTGTTCCAGAACAAGCAATATCTGGCGGATTCTTAACTGTAATATTTGGATCACAATCTACAGCATCACTGGCGTCCATTGTCTCATCACTCATGTTTGTAAAATCATTTGAAGTAAAGCTATCGGTTATTCTCCAAGTAATTGTTGAGCCATCAGGAACTGATGCTGTTTGTGATGTGTCCGTGCTGCTTCCACTTACTGATAAATTACCATTTGCGGTTTGAAATGAACCACTATCAATTTGGTACTCCACTTTGTAATAAACTGTTGCACTTTCAGTATTTTGAATACTTAAGGTTGAAGTCTTTGCGCCAGCAGAACATGCACTTAATGATGTGGAGAGATTAGTTTCTGGGTCACAGTCTGCTGTGGCACCTGACTGGGTTTCTACACTCATATTTGTAAAATCAGCTGATGAAAAACTGTCTGTAATTCTCCAGGTTATAGTTTGCCCATCTGCTACCGAGGCAGTTTGTGAAGTATCGGTGCTTCCAGCAGTAACTGTAAGGTTCGCATTAGTGGTTTGATATGATCCACTATCAATTTTGTACTCAACTTTATAATATGCAGTTGCACCAGTCAAAGTATGTGCAGTACCGCCAGAGGCAACCGCAGTTAAATCAATGGCTGTTCCGGCCATAGCGTTTGCATACGTTGTTGCTAGTTTTACTCTATTTGATGTACCAGATTTAATTAAAAAGTACGTAGTACCGTCTGTTAAGTTTGTTTGAGCTCCAGAGCTACCTTGAGCATATGTTACTAGTTCACCGGTGACAGCTGTACCGTAGGCATCAGAAGAGACCACAATTTCTTCAGTTGAAGTAATTAGTACTGAAGAGCTTGTTAAATCAAGATTGCCTGATGCAAATTCATTATTTTTAATACTAATAGTGGAGGTTTGTGCTCCACTAGAACAAGATCCAAATGAGGATGAAATAACTGATGACGGATCACAATCTACTGTTGCGCTTGCTGACATTGTTGTATATGAATCTGTAAACGACCCACTTGTTGAAGAGGTTTTATATCTCCATGTTATAGCTTCGCCATGTGCTACGGAATGGGTCAGAGTCTCAGAACTGTTTGCAGAAACTGATTGGTTTGATGCCTTGTTAGTCCAACTACTTCCACCATCAGTTGAGTAATCAACGTAGAAATAGACAGCTACATTTGCAGAGGCGCTATTTAACAATGTTAATGTATTTGTTCTTGCTCCAGCAGAACAGGTAGTAGTAAAGGTTTGCTCAGCACTTGGATCTACATTTTCACAATCTACAGTTGCAAGAAGAGTGCTTCCAGCTCCTGCACCATCTGTGTTTTGGGTTGTAATGTAAGAGCCTGAAGAAGGGTTAGATGTATCAAATCTAAATTGAAAATAAACTTCTGTAGTGTCTGCCTGTGCTGACCCTAGGGTGAATATGGTAAAAGCACCTGCAGTTATGGTACTTCCATCTGAAAGATCTGTCCATGTGCCTCCACTACCTATTTTGTACTGAACATCAACAACTTTAGTTTCATTTGTTCCATTAGTGATAGTTACTTTAGGTGTTGAACTTGTACCTGAACATGTTCCAGCGTCTACAGTGGCAGTTACGTATCCTGTTACACAATCAACTGTATTGGTAAGTGTGCTACCGCTACCAGCTGAGCTTGTGGTTGTAACATACGAACCTGAAGAAGGGTTAGATGTGCCAGCCCTGACACGCCATGAAATAACTGAGGTATGTGCTTGAGCAGATATAGTGTATGTTTCCGTATTACCTGCAGTAATTCCATTTCCATCTTGTGTTGTGGTCCAAGAACCACTGCCAATCTTGTACTGAACGTCAAAATAATTAGTTGTGTTTCCTGTATTTTCAATCGCTATTGATGGAACAGCTGCACCACTTGAACAAGAACCAAGAGAACTTGTAGCAGTCCAAGACGTAGTTGGGCAATTAATTGTTAATGAGAGAGTAATGCCAGTATGATCCCGTGATGATTGGACATTATTTGGATCTGAACTATCACTAATCTCTACATAATCCCCAGAACTTGGATTTGATGTCCCTTCTCTGTATCGAAATTGGACTTGAGTTCCGTGATCTTGAGTATATGAATCTCCAAAAATATGCGTACTTCCTGCACTGAGCGATTGACCATTTAAAGTTGTTACCCAGGAACTCCATCCAGACCCGGTATTTACACGTCTTTGCAGATCGTAGTACATAGTGGTTTGATAAGCAGTTACATCAACCCTTACATCAGATTGACCATTAGAACAGCTTCCCTGATATGGATCACTTACTACGAGATTTCCAGCTGGTGGCTCAACAGGTGCAGTTCCACAACCAGCACCATCAGTATTGCTAGAGCTGTTGAAACTATCACTTGTTAATACAAACTCATTTGTGTTGTTTCCTGTAGTTGTATCGTTTGCATAATCATACTTCCATAATCTTCCATCATCGTTTTCTAAGAAATAGACAACTCCATCTCCCATAGTCATAGCTGCACCAGAGTTAGAACTCATTGAACTACCCACATTGTTTGCTCTTTGAGTCAAAGCCACACTGATTGATTCATTGCTAGCACCTACATTGGTATGTGAGACAGTTGCACCAAGTAAGTCATTTGTATTTGAGTTAAAAGCTATGAAGTCGTGCGTTGTGCTATTTTCAATCCATGCAAAGTCTTTTGCCTTATTGGAAGTCCATGTACTACCAGAGGATATTGATACGCTGATAACTTTATAAGAACCATCTGCATTAAGTCTTATTGCTTTATTGTTTCCAGCAAAGAAACCTTTTGATGTAAAAATATATTTATAAGTAGTTCCACCAGATTCATATTCATAGTAGGTAGCAGCATTATTATCACCAGTACCAAGATTGTTAGTCACAGAAGATATATGTGTTGCTGTACCAGAGCCGCTAGCGTTGTAATTTAATTTATAGAAATAAACCTGGCTTGTATTTGTCCTTTTTAAAATCGCATACATGTCTCCATCTTTAGTGATGCTTAAGGAGTTCAATTCATCAATTTTATTGTGTGACCAGGAACTAAAACTCTCGATTGTTGAAGTTGAAAATGTACTACTTGAATTATTTGATCCGCGTAAGATACTTAATGTTCCATTACTCCAGGTACTTTGAAAGACATATCCTGCCCCATCAGAGTTTGAGCATGAAAACTCTCCGCTAGCTAACACTGGTTCTGGATCTATTGTCTCAATTGTTGCAAAAGCTATTGAAAAGATAAGCATGAATGCCATGAATGTATTGAAAACTTTATGTAGAAATGGTCGAATAGTACCAGAGCGTCTAAAACGCATAGCAAAAATTATGTTGATGAAATATTTAATCATAATACAACCACAACAACTACATATTTAATAATAAGTTAGAAATTATTCTAAGTAAATAGATTATTTCCAATTTTTAGGAAAAATAAGCCTTAATTGACTCACTTATTGCAAATTTGTCATTTTCAAGCTTTAAATACTCTTCTTTTTCATCAATTTCTACTTCAGAAGAGGTTTCAATTAATGGGGCGATAACATTACTGAATTTCTCAGGAGAAGCTGTGGCAACTGCAACAGTAGGGACTGAATCATGATTATCTAATGCCATGCGTATTGATGTGACCGAATGTGGATCAAATATAGAACCAAACTCTTCATGTAGAGATTTAATTTCACCTTTAATATCATCGTCTAAAAATGTAGTTGATGAAAAAATGTGTTTCAATTTTATAATATTCTCATCAGACAACTTCGCTTTATGTTCTTTTAAGAGTGCGTCATAAAATGCAGATGCCCCATCTGTAAAATCAAAAATTAGTCTCTCTAAGCTCGATGGAATCTGTATATCCATGCTTGGAGCAACACTTGGTAAAGTCTTCTCAGGTGCAAGCTCCCCTGTCTCAATAAATCTTCTCAAAACATCATTTACATTTGTACTACAGAGAATTTTGTTCACAGGCAATCCATTAGATCTTCCAAACCATGCGGAGTAAGCATTACCAAAATTCCCAGAAGGAATTGCAACATTTATTGGTGAGCTAAATTGCTTTGTAAGCCAGACATAATAAGAGACCTGTCCCATGACTCTAAGCCAGTTAATTGAGTTAAGAGAAATGATTCGTCTTCCAAATGGATTCTCTGATAATAAATCTTTAGCAATTCTCTGACAGTCATCATATGATCCCTCTACTGCAATGTTTAATACGTTGTCTTGAATGACTCTTGTCATTTGCTTTCTTTGATACTCACTAACTTTGTTTGCAGGATGGAGCACGACAATATCAATATTTTCAGAATTCTTTACTGCCTGTATTGCGGCACTTCCTGTATCGCCACTGGTAGCAACAATGACAAGTCCTCTCTCACCTAACTCATCAAGTCTCCTATTAGCTATTGCACCTAGAGGTTGAAGTGCATAATCCTTGAACGACTTTGTAGGTCCATGAAATAGTTCCATAACAACTGTTGAATCATTTAATTCTTTTAATGTTGGTTCTGGTGAATTTTCAAATCCAGGATATATTGCTAAGTCATCTACATATTTTGCTGATGCTTGATCAAGGGAAATAAAAATAGTTTTAACAAAATCTTCGTAGCTTAAGTCTTCCTGTGTTAGATAAGCTAAATTTTCTAAAGTTATTGAATCAGGTAGGTATAAGCCTTTATCTGGTGCAAGTCCTGAGAGAATAACATCTTGAAAAGACAGTGTCTCTTTATAACCTCTTGTTGATTGGTAATGTACCACTTAGCTGTAGACGCGAAGTGTCGAAGTTACCGAAGTAACAGAGTCAAGTGAGGCAATTTGCTTAATGGAATTCTGCATATCTTTTTCAGGCGCTTCGTGAGTTACTAACACTAGTTCTGCCTGCTCCCCACGACCTTCTTGAATAACGCTCTCAATACTTACATTATTTTCACTAAATGTTCCAGCTATAGAAGCAAGCACTCCCGGTTCGTCAGCTACTGATAATCTAATAAACCAACTTGAAGAGACGTCATCAAAATTCTTATTATCATTTTTTTGACTTCTTAAGGGATACCAGTTTGATTGTTTACTTGTTAGTTGATGACAAGCACTAAGCACATCACCAATAACTGCACTTGCAGTAGGAGCAGCACCTGCACCCGGGCCAGAAAATACTAATTGATTTATATTCTCTCCCTCAACTACGACTGCATTCAGGGCTCCTCTGATAGCTGCTAACGGATGTTTAGTATCTATAAGTACAGGATGGACTCTTGCATTAAATCCACATTCTTCATTATCAATGAGCGCAACAAGTTTAATTGTTTTGTTTAACCTACTTGCCCAATCAAAATCTTCTTTTGTAATTGATGAGATACCCTCAGTGTGTACATTGTCCTTGTCAGGAGTTGCACCAAAACAAATTAAAGAGAGAATCATTGCTTTATACATTGCATCAATGCCTTCAACATCATTGGTTGGGTCAGGTTCTGCATAACCAAGTTCCTGTGCGGTGTTTAACGCATCTTTGTAAGTACTTCCCTCTTCCATAGATGTAAGCATGTAATTACTTGTACCATTAATAATGCCTGTAACTCTACTTAGGTCTTCACCTCTTAAGCTTTCAATAAGAGGTTTCAAAACAGGGATACCAGCTGCAACTGCAGCTTCAAAATACAGACACGTATTATTTTCCTGAGCTAATTGAACTAGTTCATTTCCGCAATCTGCAATTATGTCTTTGTTGGCAGTGATAACTGCTTTTCCGTTATTAAGAAGTGATTTTATATATTCTTTTCCAGGCTCAACACCGCCTAGTACCTCTATGACTAAATCTATCGAATCATCATTTAAAATATCTTCAAAATTATCTGTGAGTAAATCATTGTTGAAGGTTCTCTCTTTAGATATATCAGAAACTAAAACGCTTTTAATATTGATGTTAACTATTTCATTATCAAGGTTTTCAAGACGATCAATAACAGCAGAGCCAATATTGCCCGCACCTAGCATTGCAACAGTGTATGAATTATTTTGCATAATTAGTAAGGATAAATGCTAATTTTTTTGAAACAACAACTTATTTAATGAGTTTAGGAGATTTTTTCCCTGACTAATTTACTTACAACAGACCCATCAAGACCATCTGATTTTGCCATGACAGCACCGATAATTTTGCCCATTTGAGACATGTCAACATCTCCCATTTCTGAAAGGACTTCATCTATAATTGCTGCAACTTCTTCCTCATTTAACTGCTCTGGCAGCCAACCACTTAAAAAATCTATCTCAAATTGAATCTTATCTGCCATCTCTGTACCTCTATCACCTAAGGATTTATATTCTTCAACAGCTTTTGTCATTTTTTTAACATAAGAGGATATAACTCCAAGAACTAATTCATCTGTCGCTTCCTCGCCTTTTTCAGACTTTTTTTTAGCAATCTCAGTTTGTACTTGTCTAATAGCATCTAATTTAGGCTTATCTTTTGCCTTCATAGCTTCTTTTAAAGCATCACTTAATTCGTCAATTAAGGCCATGGTCTCACTTTCTATATAACTGCATTGTATCAGGAATATCTGTGACAATTCCGTATATTTCCATTTCCATATAACGCTGGAAATCTATTTCGTCATTGACGGTCCAGAGAACTGTTTTATTTTTTGGAAGATCAAAATTTCTGCTGTCAATCAAAGTGTGGTGAGCCATAAAAAATAAATCTTCATCATGGTTAGACAATGATTGGGCTTGAAACAGTTCTTCTTCTTTATCAAAAATAATTCCATAATTACTAACAAATAAATCTTTAAATGACTGTATTGCTTTCCAGTTAAATGAAGAAATAATATCATCAGGTTCTAATATTGAAAGCATTTTTTGAAATAATATGTCTATTTCTGAATCATCTAGTGAATCGGTTTTTATTTCAAAGTTAATTTTTCCAAGGAGTTGCTCTCTGGAAATCAATACACAATCTTCCAAAGATTCACCATTTAGTAAGATATCTAACTCAGCAAGGGTTAAGTCTTTAATTAAATTGTCTCCAATGTTTGGATCGTGAAATAAAATTAAATTATTATCTTTTGTTAATCGAACATCAATTTCAACAAAATCGCAGTGTTCATTGGCTTTATTGATGCCTGTAAACGTATTTTCTTTGTAAATATGAGGTAAACCTCTGTGGCCAAAAATTTTTCTCAAAATGCCTCCATATAAATTCGAGTTTAGTACTATTAAGTAACTAGCTTGTGAAATATTTCACAAAGTAAGGAAGTATGTGTAAATGTTAAATATTGACTTTGAACAAGAAGACTGGATGTTAGAAGGTGGCTGTGTGTATGCAGACACTGATCTCTTCTTCCCTGTCGGTTCATCTATGAAAGCAATGAAACAAGCCAATGAGGCTAAAGCTATTTGCATGGAATGTCCTGTTGTGAACGAATGTCTAGACTACGCAATAAGAACCAATCAAGATTCTGGAATCTGGGGTGGTACTACTGAGGAAGAGCGTAAATCTATCAGAAGGCATTACCGTAAAACTGGTCTAGTAATTAACCGTTAGAAACTAAGCCCGCTCCTCTTTTACCATCTGATTCATCACTAAATTCTATTGCCTGGATTAGAGATGTATTAATTGCTATCTCACCGTCATCATCAGAATGCATGTAAAAATCATTTTCAGATGATAATTTTTTTAATTCTTCCAAAAATTTTTCTTTATCTTTAATTTCAACTTCAACACCTGCAGTTGAACCTACCATGTAGATTTTTGCCGTTAAATTGCTAGCCATATCTTCTCCTATAAAACGTTTTCACCCATAAACAAGGCTGATACTGAATCATCTGTAAATATTGATGTTAGTGCGTTAGCAATTATTGTTGAAACGCTGAGAACCTCTACTTTACCAATTTCTTTTGAATTTCCATTTTGAGTTAAAGTGTCTGTAACAATTATTCTATCAATCGGTGCATCCTTTAACTGTACAACGGATCCATCAGAGAAAATACCATGTGTTGCAACTACGTTTACTGATTTTACGCCTTTTTCTTTAATAATTCTTGATGCAGCTGCAATAGTGCCTCCGGTGTCAATGATGTCATCCAAAATAATTACATGCCTATCCTCAACTTCTCCGATTACAGTAAATGACTTTACTTCATTGTGAATCTTTGGATCTCTCTTTTTGTGAACAAAACCTACATAAGCCTCTAAATGTTTTGCAAACGTTGTCGCTCTTCCAACTCCACCAGCGTCAGGAGAAATTACTGAAATTGGGCCATCAAACTTTTCTTTAAAATAATCTACAAATAATGGCATCGCTGTTAAATGGTCAAATGGTTGATCCACAAATCCTTGTATTTGTTGTGTATGTAAATCTATTGAAACTAACCTATCTACACCAGCAGCTATAAACATATCAGCAATTAACCTTGCAGTGATTGGTTCTCTTGGTAATGCCTTCTTGTCTTGTCTTGAATATGGATAAAAAGGTAGAACTGCAGTTATTCTTTTTGCAGAAGCTCTTTTAAGAGCATCAACTAAAACTAGTTGTTCCATAATTGTTTTATTGATATCGCCAGAGTGACTCTGTAAAACAAAACAATCTGCACCTCTTACACTTTCATTTAATCTGATATAAATCTCGCCACTAGCAAATTCTTTAGATTCTACAGTGGATACTTCAGTACCAAGATTAAATGCGACATTAGACGCAAGCTCTTCGTTTGAAGAGCCAGAAAAAAGAAGCATCTTTTTCTTACCTGGTTGCTCAATCATTTTTTCTTTTTCCTGTCGACATATCCTTCGACATTTTTTTGATTATTTCTCTCAATTCCTAATGCTTTTGATGGAACATCTTTAGTAATAACTGAACCTGCTCCAATCATAGATTCTTCTCCAATTGTAACTGGGGCAATTAACATCACATCTGATCCTATAAATGCTCCATCTTTAATCTCTGTTTTGTGCTTTTCTTTTCCATCGTAATTAACAGTAATTGCACCCGCAGAGAAATTAACATTCTCCCCTAGTTCAGCATCTCCAACATAAGCAAGGTGAGGTACTTTGCTTCCTTTACCTATTTTTGACTTTTTAGTTTCTGCAAAAGAACCAACTTTGACTCCCTCTCCTAGTTCAGAACCTGGTCTGATGTGAGCAAATGGTCCTATGTTTCCATTTTCTTGGATTGTTGATTGATCTATTACAGAATTTATTACTGTTGAATTTTTTCCAATACTGGAGTCATTAATTTGAGCATTTGGACCAATTACACAGTCAATATCAATACTAGTTTTGCCAGTTAAATGAGTGTTAGCTAATATTTTTGTCCCAGAAGATATAGTTACTTCAGAGTCAATGTAAGTGGAAGTAGGATCTTGAAAATAAACACCCTGTTCCATGAAACCTTCAATTAATTTTTTCTGCATTATGTCTTCAACTTCGTTTAGTTGACTCATAGAGTTTATTCCTTTAATTGAGTCTTCATCTACTTGTACTATAACGATATCTTGTTTTTGATTATTTGCAATACCTATTAAGTCAGTTAAGTAAAATTCTCCTTGGGCATTTTTAGTATCTAGAGAGTCAATATTATCAATTAAGAAATCTGTATTAAAACAATAAATACCTGAATTGATTTCATTAATTTTTCTTTCATCATCATTGCAGTCTTTTTCTTCCACAATTCTTATCTCTTTATTATTTCTAACAACTCTTCCATACCCATATGGATTTTTCACTTTAGAAGTAAGGAATCCTACTGATGAAGATTTAGTTTTTACTTCGCTTATAAGATTTTGGATATCTTTAGCATCAATGGCTGGAACATCCCCTGGAACAACTAATGTAAATTCAGATTTATTTTCAACAAATATTTCACCGCTAACAACAGTGGAAACTGCATGTCCTGTACCTAATTGCTCTTTCTGTAATATATGTTTTGTTGTAGGAGGTAATGAATCAACAACCATATCTGATTCATGCCCTACAACTACATACTGGTTTTCAATAAAAGAAAGTGTATCTAAAGAATGAGCGAGTATTGCTTTACCAAGAACTTTGTTTAAAACCTTAGGCAAGTTGGACTTCATCCTAGTCCCTTTACCTGCTGCTAATACTACGACTGATACACTCATTTATAAAATACTGGCTGGGGGAGAAGGACTCGAACCCTCAACGTTGGGACCAAAACCCAATGTGTTGCCAATTACACCATCCCCCATTTGTTATAAACTTATATTAATCATCATTCTGATACAAACTACAATCAATTTTTTTACAATATTGAATAAAACTAAAATTAACATTTTCAGGTTTTAATTCTTCTCTTGCTTCGATAATAGAAAAGAAAGATGATCCGCTCCCAGACATAAAAAATTTGTTCTGGTATTTTTCTTGAAGACCGTCTCTCAAAGATACGAGTTCAGGATATAGCTCAGTAGCAGCTGGCCAAAGATCATTAAAAATCTCAATTTTATTCCAAGTATCTGTATCTCTATTTTTAGAATCCAAGGAATCAAATGTATTAAATACGTCCTTAGTGCTTAGTCCAACTTTGGGTACTGCAATTAATAAATCTAAGTCAGTATTTAAATCTAATGGTTTTACAATCTCACCAATCCCTGTAATTACTGCTGAAACACCTTGAACAAAAAATGGAACATCGCTACCTACTTCACGAACTATTTCAAGATTTGAAGGTAAATCTATTTCATAATTATCGCAAAGATATCGAATTACTGCTCCCGCATCAGAACTTCCACCACCGAGTCCACTATTGTAAGGAATTTTTTTATTGATATAAATATCAAAGCTTTTATCAAAAGAAGGATTATTTTTCCTTATAAGTTTCAAAGCTTTGTGAATCGTGCTTTCAATTTTGTTGAGATTTTCATCACTGAATTTGATATTTTCACTTATTGATTCTTCGATTTCTATATCGTCATATATATCAACAGGTATCATCAGAGAAGATAGTTTATGTAAACTGTCTTGTTTTTCAGAAAAAATTTCCAAATTTAAATTTATTTTTGCTGATGTACTTAATTTCATTTTGATTCCTCAGCAATTAATAAAAAATCCTCTGGACTCAAATCGGAAGCACGTAAATTTGCGTCTAAATTGAGTTTGCTAAGTTGATCTTCATTGACTATCGAACTTAATGAACTTCTAATCTTTTTTCGTTTCTGCTGAAATGCAATTTTAGATATTTCAAAAGCTTTAAACCTAATATCTTCATCAAACAAACTCTCTCTTTGAATAGTCACAACGGTTGATGTAACTTTTGGTTGTGGATAGAAGCAATTTTTTGAGACATCGAATTGTATCTTTGTTTCCGTAAACAATTGGAATAAAACTGAAAGCGATCCATAATCCTTTGTTCCCGTTTTAGCAACCATTCTCTCACCAACTTCTTTTTGGACCATCACTACATATCTGTGGATCACAGGCACTTCAGTAATAAGATTTACCAATAAACGTGTGCCGATGTTGTAAGGCAAATTAGAGACAAATATCCACCAAGGTCCAGTTAAAGTTTGATAATCAAACCCCATTGCATCCTCATTGTAAATTTCTATATTCGGTATTCCCGAAAATCTTTCATGTAATACATCTGATGCTGCTTTATCTAGTTCTACAGCTTTAATCCTGTAGTTGTCTTTAAGTAATTCATTAGTTAACGATCCGGTTCCTGGGCCGACTTCTATAATTGGATCAGCCAATTGGCCCTGGACTAATTTTGTGATTTTTCTCGAAATGTTTGTATCTATTAAAAAATTTTGTCCAAGTTTATATTTTGGTTTATCTTTTAATTTCTCTATCCAAAAATATTCACTCATTAGGTTTCTCGATTCATTACTTTATTTGTGTTTGTAATTGTAATCTTGGAAAGTTCATTAGCTGTTATGCCAAGCAGCTCTGCTAGCTTTGCTCCAGTAAATTTAATGTACGTTGGATTATTTCTTTTACCTTTAAATGGTTGCGGGGCTAGATAGGGAACATCTGTTTCTAAGAGTATCTTGTCTATTGGGATGTTTTTTACTGCAGCTTGTAAATCATGTGCAGTATCGTAAGTTACTATTCCTGAAATTGAAAAATAGACACCAAGGTCAATAAATTTTTTAGTCCACTTATTTCCTCCAGTCCATGAATGCAAAATAATCGGATTAGTAGTTTCTCTGGTGCTTAAAGTATTAAAAACATCTGAAAAGCTATCCCTGCAGTGAATAATCAAGGGTTTATTTAATTCTTTCGATACATCTAAATGAAATTCAAAATTTTTTATTTGATTTTCTTTAGATGACAAATTTCTATAGTAATCCAGGCCTGTCTCACCAATTAAATCAGCATCCTCCATTAATACTTGTAACTCATTTTTTATATCTTCTAATGAGTCAGCTTCATGGGGATGAAGACCTGCTGACCAATAAGATTTTTCTGGATAAGTTAGTGAGAACTCTTTGGCTTTTAATGAAGATGATACATCTACACCAGGAATGATAAAGTACTCTAAATTAGATATATCTTCTTCATTTATCTCATCACCCATCAACTGTAAATGACAATGGGTATCTACCCACTTTATATCCTCTAATGTTTCCATTTTATTCACTACTATATAAGGATAGGATTATATAAATTTATGAGTAAAGGCAACTTAAGTAAAATTGACAATTTAGGCCGTGTTGTTATTCCTAAATCTATAAGAAAAGCATTAAATATTGAGCATAATGACGAAATATCAATGTATGTTGAGGGTGAAAGCTTAGTTATTAAAAAAGGTCACAGATCATGTTCTCTGTGTGACTCAAAAGAAATAAAACATCAAATTGGTACAAAATTTATATGTACTGATTGTGTCAACAATATCAAAGATCTTTAATCTTTTCATATAGTTCATTAACCGACATATCTGATACGTAAGATAAAGATTTGGCTATTTCTCTTTTTGGAACCTTATGATCTAATAATATTTTTACAGCAGAATCAATATCCAAATCTATTTTTTTATCATTTTTTGAAGGACCTATAACTATTGTTATTTCACCTTTTAAGTTTTCTGAAATTTGATTTTTTAAACTGCTTGCCGTCCCTCTGTATATAGTCTCAAATTTTTTAGTCAGCTCTCTACATATAACAATCTCTGAATCCAGTCCTTTTTTTTCAAAATAATCTAGATCTTTGAGGAGTCTTTTTGGAGATGTAAAACAAACTGATGGCATCTTAGAATTATGCAATTTAATAACAAATTCTTCCCTTTCTTTTCCTGCTTTTGGAACAAAGCCTAAAAATTGAAATTCTTTTAATTCGAAACCAGAAACTGTTAGAGCTGTCAAAACGCTTGAGGGTCCTGGAATAGAAACAATATTGTAATTTTTTTGCGCCAATTGTTGAATTAATACGTTTCCTGGATCAGAAATAAGAGGCGTTCCAGCATCAGAAATTAATGCAACATTCATACCTTTACTAAGTGTTTCCTCTATTTCACTGATCTTAGTTACTTCATTACCTACAAAATATGATTTTAAAGGAGTAGTTATAGAAAAGTTATCAGTTAGCTTTTTGGCCCTTCTTGTATCTTCACAATAAATTACATCAACAGAAGCTAATGTTTTCAAAATACGATCAGAAATGTCTTCTAGATTTCCAATCGGTGTTGGACAGATGAAGAGAGTACTCATTCTTTTAAAAGTCGCTAAATTGGTTACTTATTGAATTTAGTAACTCAATATCTTGTGAGAGAACAAGCCTCATAGAACTTGTGTCTTTAGAAATCCAAAAATTAGTATCTCCAATGTATAGAGTTCCACCGGCAAAAGATTCTGAACTACTAAATCTTGACTGTGAATCTGCCCATAGTAAAAATGCATCATTGATTTCTTGAAGTTCGTTTTGATTGTCACCAGTAATCTTTATAGTCATCAAAAGATTTCCAGAATTGTCTTCATAATCTTTCCATGCACCTCCACCTATACCAACTGCTGCGTTTATTGCATTTTTTTGACCTATCTTATCTTGCATTAAATAAACTAAATCTAAAGATCCTAGAATCCCCTCATCAACCAACGAATACCCATCAACTTCTATAGAATCTATAATTACCTCTTCATATCTTTCATCAGTAAAGAATTTTTCAGGTGCATAAATTTGCTCAGAAGTTGGAAGAGTATTTAAGCCATCATTTACGTATCTATATAGGGCATCGTTGAGTGCTTCCATTTTGCCAT
Organism: uncultured Candidatus Actinomarina sp.; assembly: GCA_902635945.1. Taxonomy (GTDB): domain Bacteria; phylum Actinomycetota; class Acidimicrobiia; order Actinomarinales; family Actinomarinaceae; genus Actinomarina. Next base: position 234,698 of record CACPPU010000001.1, read on the forward strand.
TCTTAATAATCTCTTTAGCCAAAACTGGTCCAATGTTGTAATACAGTTCAGCTGGGATATAAAAATATGATGGAAGACTTACTCTACAAGTAATGTTAGGGATTTGTGAATTGAAAGTCTGTCTGTCATATTCATCAAAGGCTCCTGTCCATTTGCCCTCTACATAGTCTGCTTGTGCCTCCATTAATGCCACAACACCTGGATAGTATGTAAAATCATCTAATTCGTCCATTTCTTCATACCACTTATCTGTAGCGAAATGCTGACCTTGAAGAGAGTGGACTAACTCGTGAACAACAACGCTTTGTTCATATAAGTTTAATTTTTTTTGTTTTTTCTTAATTGGAACTCTTAAAATTTTATCTAATAAGTTATATGAGCCTGCTGAAAAACATCTTTGAAATTCAACTTGAAGATTTAATAACTCATCTGGTGACAAATTATTTAAACCCCACATATTTTGAGAAAGTACTGCTCTCGCCCACTCACCCTCTTCATAGTCTTCTTCAAAGTCATCAAGATAGGAAAGTGCGTTATATTCTTGGTAATCACTAAGTGAATAAAAATGATATTCAGGATCAGAAGTAAATTCAAGTCCAACCCATTTTTCAACAAATTTCATCAATTCTTTTATCTGATCCTGCATTTCAATGGGTGGTTCAACTAGTTCTAATCCAAACTCATCTAAAGCAAAGGGTTCTTCGACGGCAATAGTTGTTGTACTCGTTGAGGTGGTTGAGCTCTCTTCAGTTACTAGTTCGGAAGATTCAACAGAAACGTCATCTGCAATGGGATCTGCAGATGAGCATGAAATTAAAATTAAAGCTAATAATGTTAATAAATATTTTCTCATAGGTTTTTAGATTACATGTATTCTATTATTTATAAAAACAATTGGAGGAAAATTGATTAAGGAATTTAGAAATTTCATCAATCGAGGGAATGTTGTCGAGCTTGGAGTTGCATTTGTTATGGGTGCATCTTTCAAGTCATTAGTGGATGTGTTCACAAAGAGATTAATTGAACCTTTAATAGGTCTAATTATTAATCTCCCAAACCTTGATAATTTAGGTCTTTTTGGAGATGTGGATCCATCTTCTGGAATGCAAGCTGGGAGTTTTGGAGCTTTTTTAGGTGAGATAATTAACTACACAATTATTGCATTTGTCATGTTTTTAGTAATAAAAGCGTATAACCATTTTGAAGACATGGTTGATGATGAAGAAGAAGATTCTGTTGTAGTCGCTGAATCTAAAGAAGTTCAACTATTAAAAGAAATAAGAGACGGCATAAATAAAATTAATAAGTAATTAAGTAAAATAAATTAATGAGTCAAAGTAACTTAAAACATTTATTTGTTTATTCACAACAGCAAAAGACTAAAGCAAAACGTGGGATTGTTTATTCAATTCTAAATAAGCTATTTGACCTTGCTCCTCCTGTGTTAATTGGAGTTGCTATTGACATCGTCGTTGAGGGAAATGAATCTTTTCTATCATCATTCGGTATTCCTGACAGAAGAAGACAACTAATAATTCTTGCCATTTTAACTTTTATAATTTGGGGCCTTGAATCTTTATTTGATTATCTCTCTGCAGTTACGTGGCGAGGAATTTCTCAAGATATAGAACACAGTTTAAGAACCGAAACGTTTGAAAATGTTTTAAGCCTAGACATGAAATATTTTGAAAATAAATCATCTGGAAGGCTGATGGCAATTCTAAATGATGATGTGAATCAGCTTGAGAGATTCCTTGATACCGGAGCTAACAAGTTATTACAAACAGCGACAACAGTGATTGTTATAGGAGGTACATTCTTATATATTTCACCATTAATTGCTACATTCGCATTTATACCAATACCAATTATTATCTTTGGTTCATTCAAATTTACTTCAACTATTGCCAACAGATACGAACGAATTAGAGAATCAATAGAAACCTTAAATTCAAACCTTTCAAACTCAATTTCAGGAATTCTAAATGTTAAAAGCTTTACTAGAGAAGTGAAAGAATTAGAACGAATTGAAACCTCTTCAAATGAGGTAAAAAGTGCAAATTACCATGCAATAAAATTATCTGCTGCATTTATTCCAATTATTAGAGTTGCAATTTTGTTCGGATTCACAGCAACTTTATTAATTGGTGGATTTTTAGCTCTTGATGGAGAGATTAAAGTTGCAACATACTCAGTGCTTCTTTTTATTACACAAAGATTATTGTGGCCATTAACTGAATTGGGTGATACATTTGATTTATACCAAAGAGCGATGGCGTCTTTCAATAGAATATTTTCACTAAAAAATGAAAGCTCAGAAATTGGTAATGGAGATGTAGAATTCAAAAAACTTGAGAACAACATTGAATTAAAGGATGTTTCGTTCTCGTATGTTGATAACTTTAATGTATTAAATAATGTTGATTTAACAATTAATGCAGGGCAAACTACTGCAATTGTTGGAAGTACCGGTTCGGGTAAATCTACTTTGATTAAACTCTTGTTAAGGCTTTATGAAATTAATAATGGTTCTATATCTTACGACTCAAATAGTCTAAAAGACATTGAACTTTCATCTCTTAGAGAGAAGATTGGCTTAGTCAGTCAAGATGTATTTTTATTTGAAGGAACTGTAATTGAAAACATAGCCTATGGGGATTTAAATGCTTCAGAAAGTGAAGTGTGGAATGCGGCGCAAAAGTCTGAAGCTGATGAGTTTATAAATAATTTACCTCAAAAGGAAGAAACAATTGTAGGTGAGAGAGGTCAGAAACTTTCTGGCGGACAGAGACAGAGAATATCAATAGCAAGAGCGATTCTTAAAAACCCTGAAATTTTAATTTTAGATGAAGCAACTTCATCAGTAGATAATGAAACTGAAGCGGCTATTCAGCGTTCTCTGGACATTCTTAAAAAAGATAGAACTGTTATTGTTATTGCACATAGGCTTTCAACTGTAAGAAATGCAGACATCATATATGTATTAGAAAATGGTTCTGTTGTTGAGTCTGGTAATCATGAATCATTATTAGATATTGAAGGTGTTTACTCTAAATTATGGTCAGTTCAAACCGGAGAAAAAATTTAACCAATCTCTTTTATGATGTGTTCTCCAATAGCTAAAGATGCTGTAGCTGCAGGACTTGGTGCATTCAGGACATGAAGAGATTGCTCTTTTCTTTCAAATACAAAATCATCAATTAGTGAACCGTCTTTACCAACTGCTTGGGCACGAACTCCAGCAATCCTTGGAGTTAAATCTTTTTTAGTAATATCAGGAATATATTTTAAAATCTCTCTTAAAAAGACATCCTTATTAAGTGACCTATACATTTCAGATATTCCTGTTGAAAAATATCTTCTACCTAATTTCCACATGCCTGAGTAAAAAATAGTTTTACTAAACTCAGGAATATTAATTTTTGACCAGTCATAACCCTCCTTAGCAAATGCTAAGACAGCATTGGGACCAGCTTCGATTTTATTATCAACAGTCTTGGTTAAATGAATTCCTAGAAAAGGAAGATCTGGATCAGAGATAGGATAAATCATGTTATTAACAAGATGACTTTTCTCTTCAGCAATTGTAAAATACTCACCTCTGAAAGGAATAATTCTTAATTCTGGTTCAATATTATCAAGTTGTGCAATATTATCTGAATACAGCCCCGCGCAATTAATTAAAAATTCAGATTGGAAAATGGAGTTGTTACTTTCGAGAATTTTTAAATCATTCTTGGTTTTAATTGATTTAATTTTCTGAAAATATTCTATTGTTCCACCTAGAGATTGAAGCTTAGAAGCTAATTTTTTTGTAACCACACCATAATCTACAACACCAGCTTGTGGAACATGGAGAGCATTATCAAACTTACAGTATGGCTCAAGTGTTAATATATCTGATTTTTCCAAAACTTTTACATCTTCCATACTTAATTGAGTTGCTCTTTCCTCCAAAGAAGATAACTTATTCACATCAGTGTCTACAACAATTTTGCCTTCTAGTCTGAATGGGATATTTTCTTCCTCTAGAAATTCCAATAACAATTCTCTGCCTCTTATGCATAAATTAGATTTAAATGAATTCGGTTTGTAATAAATTCCAGAATGAATGACTCCGGAATTTCTTCCAGACTGATGTTTTCCAGGAGAGGTTTCTTTATCTAAAACTAATACATCGTTCCCTAGACTTTGAAGTTTCAATGCTGCTGATAAACCTACAATGCCTGCGCCAATAACTGCGTGTGTATATACTTTTTTCATTGGTGGAGGTGCGGGGAGTCGAACCCCGGTCCTTCCAAGCTATCTAACAGCTTCTCCGAGTGCATCCGATAAAATACGATCAGGCTAGTTATCGGAACCTATGGCCTGAAAGGTTTACCTTAATCTTAGTAGTTAGTCGGTATCCTAACTAAGCATCCCACATTTCGACGCCATTGCTATCCGAGGTGGGAGCCCCGATAGGTGACGAGCAGCTTATGCTGCTAAAGCCAACTTAGGTTTGGCAGTTATATTGTTTTCCTACGTTTTTTACGAGGCCCTAGGACCCTCGACTCGCTACTGAGAGACTCACTTCAAAGTCGAAGCCAGTTCACCCCCATACAGTTTTATTAGCTCTAAAATTATACTTGAGAATTGAAATATTTTAAATATGAAAATTAATAACAATAGCTTTGAATTAAATGAAAAACTATCAGTAACTATTGATTCTTCTGATAATGACGGATTGGTTTTTATTCCAAATAATGTTGAATTAATCGTTGAAATTGAAAATTATTTTGGAAAAATTACGATAAATAACATTGGAATCTCCCCTGTTGAAAGTGAATTTCAAATAAGTAAAAATAGTATAGAGTCACACATACCAAACCTTGATATCAAATTGCTAGATCGATATATATACAAAATTTTGTCTGATAAAGCAGGTCTTGCATACTCTCCATATACTTACTTTCCAAATTACGACTTTACAGTTTTTGAAAAAGGAAGAAGGCCATCAAGCTTAGATTGGTCCATGTTTGCATCGCTATATGTATTTAGCTGTAATGTACTCCCTCTATCAATCAAAGTTGAACTTTCCCTCGCAAAATATTTAAGAATTTCAGAAGAAAATTTTAAAAGATTTATGAAAAAAATTCCTCAAGAATTATTTAGAAAGTCAGGACACATAGATTCAAGAGGTGGGGATATATCTTTAGATGCTGAGAATTTAATTAAGCAATATCTTGGTGAAGACCAGAGTGCATTTGAGAACAATCCGTTTTTAAAGTTTTACTCAGAAGTAGATTTTGCCTGAGGTCTAAGCATCGAGTTTATTTTTTTTGGCGTAATCTTCCAGAGTTCCCTACTTTTAATTTTGTCGTAGTCCCAAGCTTGATCTAGTTCTCTTCTGTATGGTTTTCCCGTGTATCTGATAGAGAGTTTATCAATATGATCATCAGCTGATTTTTCAGAAATTATTTCTGTCACCTCTCCCCTAATCTCCCAGCTGGAATACATTGCTGTTGGATGAAAAACTACTAATGAAATACTTGAGTTGTTTCTTATATTCTCTGTTTTTTTTCTATCTTTTTCGGTATTAATAAGTATGCAATTATCTTGATAGTCAACCCACATAAGATGCGTTTGGATTTCATTATCTTTCAAATGAGTTGAAATTGCACAGAAAGCATTATTATCAATTGCTTCTTTAAGTTCTTTTGAAAGTTGCATACAGTATTATTTTAAGTAAAAATAGACAATATGGCTTTCATAAAATTATTTGATTTTAAAAATTCAACTGGACTTTTAAAAAAAGAATACGAAAAAGGCTTAAGAAGAGCTGGAAGAATATGGAATGTATTAACAATACAGTCACAAACTCCAGAAATACTCAGAGACTCAATGCGTCTCTATAATTCAACAATGTTTGGAATTTCAAACGTTCCACGCTTTGATCGTGAACTGCTTGCAGTAGTTACTTCAATTTCCAATGAATGTGAATACTGAATAAGAGCCCATTTATATGATCTCCGGTCGGAGACAAAAGATCAAAAATTAGTTGATGAAGTAGCTGTTAACTGGAAGGAAAGTGGTTTAACAGAACAACAAAAAGCTATCTGCTACTTTGCTGAAAAATTAACACTTAATCCTGGGAAAATTGATAAATCAGACGTACAAAAAATTAAAGAATTTGGATATGTTGATAAGGAAGTTACAGAGATAGTGCAAATAATTTCTTACTTTAATTATATAAATAGAGTTGCTGATGGGCTTGGATTAGAAGCTGAAGATTTTATAGATGAAAAAGGATACAAAAAATAATTTCCTTTATAAGAGGGTAATATCCTTTTAACATAAGTTGTATGAATCAAACTATTAAGTCCTCAATTTTGTTAATAAGTTTGCTTGGTGTAAGTTTTTTCGCTTTTAATTTTTTAAGTGATTCACTTGATCAACAAAGTGATACAACACAAGTAGAAACCACTGTAACTTCAACAACTACTCAAATACAAATAGAAATTGATAGGTTTAATGCATTAGATATTAGCTTGAGAGAATTTATTGACAGTGAACTACTTTCGATAAGTGACGAATGTATAAAATTTGGGTCTTGGTTTAGCCTAACTGAAAATTGTCTTAATGAATGGTTGTCTGTACTTAATAATATAGATGAAAAAAGTACAACATACGCATCTCATTATGCTTATGCTAAAAGTTATTTTATTTCAAATTATCAAAACTTAAATGAAGAAGATGTTGAAAATATACTCGATTCTTTAAGCATTGAGTCAGACCTCGCTGTTTGGAATGAAAAATTAATAGAAGTAACAAGCGTACTAAATATAAAAAATAGTCAAGAGGAAACAACAGCAATATTTCTAAATGATTCAGTAATAAATAAATCTAAAAATCTTGGTACATCAGATCTAAAAGATGGCTGTTTAGATTCAACACAAATTAAAGAAAATTTTGAAGAAGAATGGGTAATGCCTGAAAATGTAAATCCAAGAGATGAGGAAAAATTTAATTACGCAATAAAAATAGAGCCTTCACTTGGTCTTGATCCTTTATGTATTAAAAATCTTTTGTTTCTTATACTAAATAATGACCTTGGTTGGACAAATATTGCTGAAAAATCTTTTCAGCTAACTAGTGTCGAAGATAGCGACTATGTTTATATTTTTGCGTCACCAGAAAAAACTGATGAATTATGCGCACCAATTGAAACCAACAGTATCTACTCATGCAGAAATGAGCAAAATATTGTACTTAACTTTTTTAGATGGGAAAACGGCGCTGTTGATTTCAAAAATGATATTGAAACATATAGAATCTACCTAATTAATCATGAAACAGGACATATTCTTGGCTGGGGACACGTAGGTTGTCCAAAAGAAGGAGCTATTGCTCCTGTCATGATGCAGCAAAGTAAAGGAACTGAAGGATGCATCCCATATGGATGGCCTGCTTACGAAACAATAAAAAGTAAATTTGATCAGTAAGAAAAAGTTTTTGGTGCCAGCCTAAACAACTAATTCGTTATTTAATTATTGTATTTTTTTAAAACTAATACAACAGATTTTTTTAAAATTTAAAGAGCTACTGAATCATCTCCGGCTAATATTTTTTGTATATTTTCTACAGTATCTAAACCAGCTTTTAGTTGCGCCTCATTTGTAGATGCTCCTATATGTGGAGTAGTAATTAAATTAATATCTGCAAAATTGTCTATATTTTTTGGTGGTTCTTCTGAGTAAACATCTAGACCGGCACCAAATATCCTATTTGATCTTAGAAGTTCAATTAGATAATCTTCGTCTAGAACACCACCTCTAGAGGTATTTATCAATATTGCACTTTCTTTAAGTAAATCAAGTTTTTCTTTTGAGATTAGATTCTCTGTTTCTTCAGTTTTAATAACATGAATTGAAATTACATCTGAAGTGCTTAATAATTCATTCAGCTCTAATCTTTTTTCAGGGCCATCCCATTCTTTGACATAAGGATCATAAAAAGCAATTGACATACCAAAACTTTTCATTACCTCAGACAGTAAGCGTCCTGCTTTTCCATAACCTACAATTCCAAGTTGTTTTCCAGATAATTCCATTCCAATAAACTTTTTTCGATCCCACTTACCTTCTTTTAAATGACTATCGGAAAGATTAATTTTTCTTGCTGCATTGATAATTAAAGAAACAGCGAGCTCAACAACAGAAGTTAAATTAGCTGATGGTGAATTTGTTACTTTTATATTCTTAGACTTTGCATACTCTATATCAATGTTGTCAACACCTACACCACACCTTGCTATTATTTTTAGCTTGTCTCCTTTTTCAATTATTTCTTTTGTCAATTGGGTAGAGCTTCTAATAACTACAACTTCTGCATCAATAATTTCTGAAACTAAATCTTTATCCTTTGATTCAGATGCAGAGATATCTATACATTCACCAAGTGACTGTAGTTCTTCTAAAACTTTGCTGTTCAATGTATCGCAAATAAGTATTTTCATTATATGATTTCTAATTTTTTTAAAGCCATTTTATGAATTTCCTTCGATCCAGAAGCCAAAACATATACATTGCTTTGATTAAAATCTAGCTTATTACCCTCCCAATCTGTCATGATACCACCAGCTCCTTCTACTACTTTGATTAGTGGTAAATAATCATGAGGTGCGGTTAATCTCTCAGCGACAATATCTATATACCCACTAGCAAGCAAGCCATAGTTGTAACAATCACTTCCTGTAGTTGTAACTTTTACAGACTGCTCAAGTGATTGATACGCTCTCCACTTTTTCATTCCAAATTCATGACTAGAAGTCGTTGCCATGACAGCGTCTTTTAAATTGTCAACTGCTTTGCATTGCGTAATTTTTTGATTTACCTTCGTTTCATTTGAACAAAACGAAGTCCACCTTTCTCCTAAGGCTGGACAATCTATTACTCCCCCAATCAATTCATTATCAATTACTAGGGCTATAAGAGTTCCAAAGTCATGCTTTCCAGCAACAAAGCTTCTTGTTCCATCAATTGGATCAATGTACCATGTGACATTCTCTGATCCTTCAAAGTCATCTAATTCTTCTCCAATAATTTTATGACTTGGATATTTTTCAAAAATCTTACCTCTTATAAACTGTTCAATGTCTCCGTCCGCTTTTGTAACAGGACTAAAATCTCCTTTAAGCGTTAGGTTTCTAATTTTCCGAAAATTATTTAGTGCAATTTCACCAGATAAATCCAGTATTTCATTAATAAACTTTTCAAATTCAAAATTTTTATCAGTCACTACAAACCACTTATTTAAATTAAAGGTTATTTTATATCAAATAAAATATCTTACGACCGATTAACAAAGATTTAACATAGATTACTAAATGTAATTTAATTCTTTTAATTTATTTTCAAGATCAATATCTGATGGTTCAACCAATAATGATCCGTCATCAAAAACAATAGTGGGTATCCTTCTTTGATTAACTTGTAAAGATTTGATATATTCGTTTGCTTCTTGGTTAACATCAACATTGATCTCATTAAAATCAATGTTTAATTTTTTCAAAAGAGCTTTAGACCTCACACAGTCTCCACACCAATCAGTAGTATAAAAATCTATTTTCATTTTATGAATTTCCTTGAAGTGGGTCTAGCAATATAGTAAGCAGGTCACTTATTCCTGCCAAGCTTTGAAAAGCTGTCTCAAGTGAAATCACTGTATCAACGGCAACCTCTAACTTGGGTAGCAACGATTGGATATCTGCAATAACCGCTAAAGCATTATCAACTTCTGCAGACAAAGTTTGTAACTCTGAATACAAGAAATACCCAGCACCCAAAAATAAGGTTAAAAGAACTATTTGGAAAAAAAGAATTAATCTAAGCAAATTAAATTAGTGCTGAAACTTTTTCTTTTATGACTTCTTTTGGTTGTACACCAACGAATCTTTCTTTAACTTCTCCGCCTTTAAGCATTACAACTGTAGGTACACCCATAACACCATTTGCTCCAGCAATTTCTGGATGTTGATCAACATCAAGCTTAACAAACTCTACTCCATCAACTTCACTTGAGAGTTCTTCCAAAATAGGGCTTAAAACTTTACAAGGACCGCACCATGTAGCATGAAAATCAATTACAACTGGTGCTTCAGAACTTAATAATTCATTATATTCTTGAGCATTTATATCTTTCATTTATCTCCTTAATTGCTTACTTATTTTATAACCTTTGGATTTATACAAGTAACTTTCTGTGACAAATAAATTAGAATTTTTCTTTATAATTGAACACATGAACAATGTAATTGTTTCTCCACACTACTTATCAACAGAACTTGGTTCAACAATTTTTAATAAGGGTGGTAATGCTGTAGATGCAGCAATATTGACAAATCTCGTCCAAGGAATAGTTGCACCAGAAACTTGTGGTATTGGTGGAGATTTATTTGCACTTATTTGGGTCCCAGGTAAAAATAAACCAGAATTTCTTGATGCATCTGGTTATTCAGGCAGCAATGTTGATCAAAGCTTACTATCAAATTATGAGAGCATACCTTTAAATCATCCTTTATCAGTAACTGTTCCAGGTGCTGTTGGAGGTTGGAGGGAGTTGAGTAATAAGTATGGAGCTATTCCTATTGAAGATATTCTAGATATTGGAATAAACCTCTGTCACGAAGGATTTTCAGTGAGTAAAGAGCTATATAATTCGTTAAATATTCACGGCGAAGAATTGAGTGGACAAAAATCAGGGTATTCATTCTATAGAGATAATAAACCCTATAGCATTGATACATTAATTAGACGACCACAGCTAGGAAAGACTCTTGAGTTATTAAAAAACCATGGGCTTGAATATTTTTACAATGGTGAAATTGCCAAAGAGATATCTAATTCTGTAAACGGTTTTATAACTGAAGAAGACTTATCAAACTATGAAGCTATCTGGAGAGAACCGCTGCACCAAAAAATTTATGGATACGATGGTTGGACTAGTCCTCCAAGTACACAGGGATACTTAACATTAAGCACTTTAAAGGGTTTTGAAATGATCGATAATAAAGATGACTATCTTCATACATTAATTGAGTCTTATAGAATTTTTGCATCAGACAGGGACAATATTACTTTTGATTATCAAGGAAATGATCAAAACTTTTTAGGTACTGATAGTGAATATATAAGAGATAAAGTAAGTCTTTTTGACAAGAATGCTGCCGGAAAATATAATTTTCCAATCCCTCATGGAGGAGGTACTGCTTACATGAATGCAGTTGATGAAAGTGGTTTAGGTATTTCATTAATTCAATCAAACTTCTATGGTATTGGCAGCAGAATTGGTGTGGGAAATTATGGATTTTTTCTTCACAACAGAGGATGTGGATTTAATCTAATCAGAGGCCATCCAAATAATTTAGGTCCCAACAAAAAGCCTTTACATACTTTATCTCCTACAATATGGTCTAAAAATGGCTCTTTAGAATTTATTACTGGGACTAGAGGGGGGCGTTATCAACCTCAGTTGCTTGCTCAAACCATACTTCCTTACATTCTTGGAGAAAGTAGTTTCGAAGAGATAATGAAAAAACCTAGATGGACGATAGAATATTTTGGATCTAATACTTCTTCTAATATTAAGTTTGAATTTATAAAGGAACCTGAAATATCCTCTCTAGAAGACAAAGGTCATAAAATTTCAGTTGAAGACAAACTCATTGGAGGGTACGGTCCAATTTCAACAATTTATAAGAACTCTTATGAAAAGTTTGTTGGAGTACCAGACATTAGAGTCGGTACTGAAAAAGCATTTAATAATTCCTAATTTCTTTAGAGTGTTCTTTATTTAAAATCTTTTTTCTTTTGTCGTAATCTTTTTTACCTTTAGCTAAAGCTAATTCGATTTTAATGTATCCATTTTTTTCAAAAACCTTTGTTGCAATTAACGTATACCCCTTTTGAGACAAAAGTCCTATAAGTTTCTTTATCTCACCTTTATGTAAAAGAAGTTTTCTCTGGGACTTAGGATCGTAATCTGTATTATCAGAATATTTATAGGGCTCAATATTCATTTCCATGATATACGCCTCTTCTTTATCAATACTTGCAAAAGCATCAACTATTGAAACACCGCCACTTCTGACACTTTTTGTTTCTGGTCCAGAAAGAACTACTCCTGCTTCATAGAAATCTAAAAACTCATAAGAATTTCTTGCTTTTCGATTTTCAGCAAATACTTTCATCAATCGAGGAAACAATATGGGTTGACTCTACCACGAGAGGTCGGATCTAGATATGCTAATGAACAATTTGCTGAGCTTGGGTTTCTTAATCTTGTTTCAAAATGAAGATGTGGTCCTGTAGTTCTGCCAGTTGTGCCAATGGTGCCTATTTGATCTCCACTTATTACTGACTGACCAACACTTACTAAAATTTTGTCCATGTGAAAATATAATGTTGTCATTCCACCACCATGATCAATAAACACAGTTCTTCCAGCATTGCCATAATATCTTGCAAGTATTACAACTCCACCACCCGCAGCATATATGGGTGTACCTCTAGAGGCGGCAATATCTATGGCACCATGAAAGCTTGTAGTGCCACCAAGTCTTCTCCATTTATAACCACTTGAAACATAACCTGTCTGGACTGGCCAAAAAAGTTTATCGGGTGCAACACCTCCAGAACTACTTAACCTTTCAATATCAGCTTGGATAGCATCCTCAAGTTTTTCAAGATCAGCATGCTCTTTGTCTAATTTTTCAAGTTCTTTATTTGCTTGATTTAATAAACCCTGTGCATTCTTCCTTGCCTGAACCACTTGTGCCTTTTTAGACTCTACTAATCTTTTCTCTCGCTCAACTGCTTCTTTCTTATCTTCAATTTCTTCTGCAAACTCCTCAGCTTCAATAGATATTTCATTTTTTCTTTCTTCTTCATTTTGAAGATTAGTTACTATTTCAACTCTCTCTTCTTCACGTTGAGTCAAAAATTCTGTTTGATTAGATGCTAAATTTTCGAGTGCATTTAATTGTTCAACTATTTCATAAGCTGAATCAACAACAGTAGACGCATACCCTAATGCTACTAAGAAATTTGAAAGTTCATCTAGCTCTATGAATAAAGCAGTTGTAGGGCTCATGACTCCATTTATATAAAGACTTACAGCTTGCTCCTGAAGCCCTTCATCAGCTACTAAAAGTTTTTTTTGCGTTTCAAGTAACTCATTTGATACTTCAGAAATCTCATTTTTAATTTTTCCGAGTTTAATTTGTTCATTAATAATATTTTCTTGTACTGCTACTAAATCGTTTAATGTAAAATCGTAATTTTCTAATGCCTTTGCTAACTCTCGTTCAACAACTGCCAATCTACTTTGTACTTCTGCTAGTTCGCTATTCACCTGTGCAAGGTCTTTATCGTTTGCAATTATTGCTTTTTCTAAATCTGTTCTTTCACCTTCATACTTACTTATTTGTTCAGCAATTGCTTGGAGTTGTCTTTCAACCTCGATTAACCTATCTTCCGCTGTAATTGCAATTAGTTCATTAGGAAACAAAAAAGAAGTAAAGAAAAAAATGGGGATAAAAAATATTGTAATTTTTTTAATCATTTAAAGCTTTTCTGATTCCAACAAAAGACGCTAATAATCCAAAAATAAGTGAAAACATTAATAATGAGAGTGTCAATAATATCAAATAATCATCAGAGATTGTTATATCAAAAATACTATCAGCAACTACAGAACTTTTAGAATATTCTATTAATGCCCAACCAAAGCCGACTGCAATGCTTGTTCCAATTAAAGACTCAATCACTGCTTCAAATATGAAAGGTAGTCTAATGTAAGTTGAAGAAGCACCAATAAGTCTCATTATTTTAATTTCTTTTTTCTTAGAGTACGCTGCAAGCCTTAAGGTATTAATGATTAAAATGAAAGCTGCAAAACCAATGAGTAGTGCAAAGGCTGAAGCTGAGATAACAAGTGTGTCTGTGAGGCTTAATAGCCTTTCAATTGCTTCTCCAGAAGTTCTAATCTCTTTTACAGCCGGATTACCATCTAACCTTTCAATAATCAATTTATAGTTGGATGGATCATTTAAATTTATTCTTAAAGATGCAGGTAAGATTTCATAGTCTACTTCGGCCAAAAGTTCTGGTTGATCTTTAAACAAAACTTTGAACTCATCTTCTGCCTCTGGTTTAGAAAAATAATCAACAGTCCTTACTTCTGGATAGTCTTCAAGTGATGTTTCTAATTGTTTGTGTGCTGTCGTCGTCACTCTGTCATCTAGAAACACAACAACATGAATTCCATTCTGCCAACGGAGAGTATTATTTTCAACTATAGATCTTGCAGATAAAGTCGTGAATACAAGGAAGCTAGAAACTAAAACAGCAATTATTGTAGCAAATACAAGAAGTGGACTTCTCCTCATATTTAATAGAGTGTTTTTTAGAACGTAAGAAAATTTACCCATAGTTACCTAACAATATAGCTTCCATCTAATTCATCTCGTACAATCTTTCCATCTGAAAGTTCTAGAACTCTCTTTTTTCTTCTATTAACAATTGAGGAATCATGTGTTGCCATGATAACTGTGGTCCCTGCTCTATTTATTTTTTCTAATAAAGAAACGATTTGAATACTTAAATCTGGATCAAGATTTCCTGTAGGTTCATCACATAACAGAACTACAGGATTGTTTGCTAAAGCTCTTGCTATGCTTACCCGAGTTTGCTCTCCACCAGATAGTTGTCCTGGGTACTTATATGCATTTTCATTTAACTCAACTAAATCGAGAAGGGTATTGGTTTTAGCATCAATCTCCTCAGGCAAGCTACCCATAACTTCTAAAGCAAAAGAAATGTTTTCAAAGGTGTTCCTATTTTCCAATAACTGTGGTTCTTGAGTAACTATTCCAATTTTTCTTCTTAATAAGGGAATTTTCCATTTAGGTAATTTTGAAACATCAATATTAGCAACTTCAATTTCTCCTTTTGTGGCAATATATTCTTTATAAAGTAACTTCAAAAAAGAAGACTTACCACTTCCAGAATGGCCTACTAAATAGACAAACTCACCTTCTTCAACTTTTGTTGAGATATTAGATATAGCTACGCTTCCACCTTGAAAAACTAAAGATACATTTTTTAAATTAATCATTTATTCCCTGTCTTCGCCATTTTAGATACTCTTTGACAAATATGGAAATATCTCCATCAAGAACATTTGCAACATTACCAACTTCAGTATTACCTCTAGCGTCTTTCACTTGCTGATAAGGTTGCAGTACATATGATCTAATTTGTCTACCCCAACCAGCCTCGTGTTGATCTCCCCTTATATTATTAATCTTAAGAAGTTCTTCTTCTTTTTGCTTAAGGATTAATTTTGTCTTTAATAATTCGAGGGCTCTATTCTTATTTTGCAATTGAGATCTTTCGGCTTGGCAAGCAACTACTAAACCTGATTCAATGTGTGTAATTCTTACTGCTGAGTCAGTTGTATTCACATGCTGACCTCCAGCGCCCGATGATCTGTACACATCCACTCTTATTTCATCATCTTGAATTACTATTTCTTCATTGTGTTCTATCAGAGGTACAACATCTACACCGGCAAAACTAGTGTGTCTTCTTTTATTGCTGTCGAAAGGGCTTATCCTAACAAGTCTATGAACTCCTCTTTCGCTTTCTAAAGTTGCATAAGCTCTATATGACTCTACTCTGATTGATGCTGATTTTATGCCAGCTTCTTCTCCTTGTGAAATTTCTTCAATTTGATATTTCATGTCTTGACTAGATAAAAACCTGGTGTACATTCTAAATAACATTTCCGCCCAATCGTGTGCATCGACTCCACCAGCACCAGCATTAATTGTTATTACAGCATTTAAATCATCATATTCACCAAAATACAAAGCTTCATTTTCAATCTCTTCAATCAATTCCTCAAAGTTATTTATTTCTTCAATGAAATCATTTTCATTCAAATTATCTTCACCCGTAATTTCTATTAATTCTTTAATATCTGATAAATTTGTTTCTAAATTTTCTAGAGAAGAAATCAACTTTTCTATCGTTGAAGCTTCAATTGATACTTTTTTTGCATGTTGAGGGTTATTCCAAAAATCTTTATTATTTATTTCAATATTTAAATCTTTTAACTTTTTTACTTTATTTTCAAAGTCAAAGATACTCCTTGGCAGAAGTAAGCCGTTCGTTAAATAAAGATAGTTTTTTTAGGATTTCTTTATACATTTATCAACCAATCCACATTTTTTATATTTTTTTCCTGAACCACAATAACAAGGGTCATTTCTACCTATTTTATCTTTTGTAATTACCTTTTCTTTTACACTATCATCAATATTATTATCTTTTTGAACAATCAAATTTTTATCAAAATTTAATAAAATCCTAATTACTGAAAATTTTACGTTATTAATTAGATCCTCAAATAGGTCATATCCCTCATTTTGATACTCTACTAAAGGATCTCTTTGCCCCATTGCTCTTAAACCTATGCCTGATCGTAGATAATCCATTTCAGATAAATGATCTTTCCATGACTGGTCGATAAATGAGAGCGCTGAACCTCTTGCAAGATTCCAAAAGTTATCTGTATCCTGTTTTTCGTTTTCATTAAAAAGACCTTCAAGATCTTTATAAATATCCAAATCATCATTTATTTGTAAATTTTTGATAAATTTACTTCTTACTGAGTCGCTTAATAGCTCTCCTAATTCGTCTTTAACGAGTTCATTGAAATGTTCCAGATTTTCATAGGTCTTTTTATATGAATCAATATTGTTTGCAACTGTTTCTAATACATCTGATAGCCAGCCTTCTATCAAGCTATTAATATTTTGAGAGCGCAACAACTCTCTTCGCCATTTATAAATGACATCTCTTTGCTGATTAAGAACTTGATCAAACTTTAATACATTTTTTCTTATTTCAAAATTTAATGATTCAACTTGAGCTTGTGCCCTTTCAATACTTTTTGTAACCATTGATTGTTCGATTCTTTCATCATCAGGTAAATTTAGTTTAGTCATTATTGATTCAATTCTTTCACCTTGAAATCTACGCATAAGCTCGTCTTGTAAAGAAATATAGAATCTTGATTCACCGGGATCACCCTGCCTACCTGACCTACCTCTTAACTGGTTATCAATTCTTCTTGATTCGTGCCTTTCCGTACCAAGAACATAAAGACCTCCAAGAGACAATACTTTTTCTTTTTCTATTTCTACATAATCTTCAAGTTCTGAAATTTTAGATTCAAGATAATTTGGATTATCTTGCTCATTTTCATTTATTTGGAGTTGTAGAGCCATCTCTTCGGCATTACCTCCAAGCTTTATGTCTACTCCTCTGCCTGCCATATTTGTTGCCACTGTTACAGCACCTAGCTTTCCTGCTTGAGCAATAATATTGGCTTCTTGTTCATGATTTTTTGCATTAAGTACATTGTGAACAATGCCTTTAGAGGTTAATATTTTTGAAATTTCTTCTGACGCTTCAACTGACACTGTACCCAGTAATACCGGTTGTCCATTTTGATTTCTAAGTTTTATATCTTCAATAACAGCATCTAATTTTGCTTTATTAGTTTTATACACTGCATCTTGCTGATCAGCTCTTTGTATTGGAAGGTTTGTTGGTATTTCAACTACTTCTAAATTGTAAATTTGAACAAATTCCTCCTCTTCAGTTTTTGCAGTACCTGTCATTCCAGCAAGGTTTTCGTACATTCTGAAATAGTTTTGATATGTTATAGAAGCTAAAGTTTGATTTTCGTCCTGTATTCTTACATTTTCTTTTGCTTCTAATGCCTGATGAAGGCCATCCGAATACCTTCTTCCCTCTAATACTCTACCTGTAAATTCATCAACAATTTTTATTTGTCCATCTGAGACAATGTAATCAACATCTTTTACAAATATTGTTTTAGCTCTTAAAGTTGCGGTTAAATAATGAATAAAATTTGTTTTAGTATTTTCGTAAAGGTTAGATATTCCTAGCTTTGACTCTACGAACTCGACTCCGAGTTCAGTTGTATGAACCTGCTTTTTAGCCTCATCAATTTCATAATGAACATCTCTTTTCATTCCCTTAACAATTTTTGTAAATTCTGAATACCACTTTGTAGAATCGCTAACTTTGCCTGAGATAATTAAAGGAGTTCTTGCTTCATCAACCAATATTGAGTCAACTTCGTCAATTACACTGTAAAATAACTCTCCTTGAACAAGTTGTTCACTAGAAATAGCCATATTGTCTCTTAAATAATCAAATCCGAATTCATTGTTAGTTCCATAAGTAATGTCTTTTTTATAAGCTTGATTTTTTTCTTCAGGATCTTGATTTGAGTGTATTAATCCCACATCAAGTCCCAGAAAATTATAAATTGGACTCATCCACTCTGCATCTCTTTTTGCTAAATACTCGTTAACAGTGACAACATGTACTCCTTTTTTAAATAATGCCATTAAAGAAATGGGTAGTGTTGAAACTAAAGTTTTTCCTTCTCCTGTTTTCATTTCGGCTATTTTATTTCTTAGTAAGACCAATCCTCCAAAAAGCTGTACATCATAATGTCTTTGTCCAAGTGTTCTTTTTGCAGCTTCTCTAATATAAGCAAAAGCCTCAACTTCTATGCTTTGAGGATCTCCTTTTAGTTTTTTTGATAAATCTTGAAACTTTACCTTGATTTCTTCATCTGAAAATAACTCAAATTCTTTTTCTTTCTCATTGATGGCTTGAACAATATCGTTTAGCTCTGAAGCAAGCTTTCCACTTCCAACAGATAAGACTTTTTTAAATATACTCAAATTTAGCTAGTGCCGTGCTCCCATGAGTCAAGATATTCAATTTGCTCCTCAGTAAGGACCTCTAACTCACCACCCATGAGTTCTAATTTAGTTGCAGCTATCTTTAAATCCACTTCTTTAGGTAATGTGTATACTTTTGGTTCCAGAGTTTTATAGTTATCTTTTATCCACTCTGCTGCAAGAGCTTGGTTAGCAAAAGACATGTCCATAACAGATGCGGGGTGTCCAGTTGCAGCAGCTAAGTTTACTAATCTTCCTTCAGCTAGAACTAGGATTTCTTTATCGTTATATTTATAACTATCAACGTGGTCCCTCACCCTATCAACGCTTGAACTATGCTCCTTAAGCGCTTTAAGATTTATCTCAACATCAAAATGACCAGCATTTGCAAGAGCAACTCCATCTTTCATGACATCAAAATGTTGTTTGTCTAAAGCATGCATATTGCCAGTAACTGACACAATAACATCAGCAATTTTTGCAGCATTAACACTGGATTTTACCTCGTAACCATGCATTAGAGCTTCTAAAGCCCTTACTGAATTTGGTTCAACAACTGTAACTTTAGCTCCCATACCGTAAGCCCTTTCGGCAACTCCTTTACCACAATCACCAAATCCAATGACTACAACATTTAATCCTGCAATAAGTAAATCCGTAGCCCTAACAACACCATCCATAGCACTTTGACCAGTACCAAATCTGTTATCAAAAAGGTGTTTGGTGTCTGAATCGTTCACAGCGACAACTGGGAACCTTAACTTATTATTTTTTTCCATAGATTTAAGCCTTATTACTCCCGTTGTAGTTTCCTCCATAGAACCCATTACAGGCAAATCAGCTCTATCAGTATGAAGTAGAGAAACTAAATCAGCACCATCATCCATTGTTATATCTGGTTTAGTGTCTAATACAGAATTTAGATGCTTGAAAAATTCTTCATTACTGACACCGTGAATTGCATGAACTTCAATACCACTATCAGCAAGATAAGCTGCTACTGAGTCTTTGGTAGAAAGAGGATTAGAAGCACACAATGCGACATTTGCGCCTGCTGACTGCAAGGTTAACATTAAATTAGCGGTTTCTTTAGTGACGTGCATACATGCACCGATATTTAATCCATCTAGTGGTTTTCTTTTTTCAAAATCAAGTTTTATATCTTCCAATACTTGCATTTGTCTTTGGGCCCAGTTAACCTCATCTTTTCCAATTGCGGCTAAATTAGCATCTTTTATTGTTGACATAGTTTTGTTTATCCTTTTAATAATTTTTTTAATTTTTCAATAGAGGTAATGTCATACGGATCAATATTTAAATTGTCCGCAATATAAACGCTTACCAAATCACCTATTAATGTTAAATGAAATAAATTACTAATGATATTTTTCGAAGATATATTCTCAATTTCGGAGATATCAACCATATCGCGAATAATTTCTTTTGTTAACTCAAATCTTTTACTAACTTGAGCATTTTCCTCAGAAGATCTTAAAAATAACAATTGATAATTGTTTTTGGAATCATTTTTATTTGCTTCCCAAGAAAGTATTTCATTATGATGGACCTCAGGCATATATCCAACAAAAGCTTTAGATTTTGCATTCTCGTTAATTTGAGTCTTCCATCGTTGAGCAACTAAATATGTTAATGGAGTACCTCCATAAATTACAGAGTTCTTAGTGCTAATCTCTTTGGCGATATTTAAAGCTTGTGTCAACAACTCGTTTTCTGACTGATTAGATAAAGCCTCATTTAAATACTCCCCCGCTTGATTACACATCTCTAGATATATTCCATCTTTATCAGAAGAAACATAATGCATTACAGCTTTTGTCATTAATCCAAACGCTGCTCTAGGTTGCAGTCCTGTTGGAACTTTAACAAATGGTCGTTCGTGCTCTGTTGCTAATTCTAGTAATTGTCCTCCACTTGAAATTACTGACCAATCTAATTTATATTTAATTGCATCATTTACAGCTTCAACAGTCTCTTCAGTGTTTCCAGAATAAGATATAAAAAGACACTTTGGCCTCCTGTCAGCAACTACTTGAGGAATTCCATATGCTTTTCTAACTTCCACATTTATTTGAGTACTTTCGTTTAAAACAAGCTTTAAAACATCCCCCGCAACTCCAGAACCACCCATACCAACAATTAATAAATCATTGTATGAATCAATTACAAAATCAGTTGAAGTTTCTAACTCTTTTTTCAATTGATTACCTAAATCAAGTACGTGTTCAATCATTATTATCTATATGGTAGTTGAAATTTTCTCTAAAACTTCATCAAGTATGTTTTGAGATGGAGCTTCTATATTTACTCTTAATTTAGGTTCGGTGTTTGAGCCTCTCACATTAAACCAAAAGTTTTCATCAAAATATGAAAGACCATCAAGTTCGTCAAATTCACCAGTAAAAACAGTTTTAATTTTCTCCAAAGAACTCTCTACATCTTCAACTACATAGTTGATTTCTCCAGATGATGGAGGAAAATTATACTTATCGATCATAATGCTAACTTTCTCTCCTCGCTCAGAAATAATAGTCATAAACATTAATAGAGTAAGTATTGCGGAATCAGCAAAATAATTATCTTTATAATAAAAATGAGCGCTATGTTCACCACCAAAATCTGCTTCGAGTTCTTTCATCATTGCTTTTATATTTGAATGACCCACCTTACACCTAAAGAGAGAAATATTTTTTGATTCAAGTATTGATAAAGCATGCGGTGAAACATTAACATTATATACAACTTTTAAATTATCCTTTTTTTCAGATAAGTAGTCTGCAATTAATGTTGTCATCATACTTCCTGATATAACTTTTCCAGTATCATCAATAAAAACTGCTCTGTCGGCATCTCCATCAAAAGCTACACCGAAATCAAGTTTTTTTTCTTGAACGAGTTTTATGATCTCTTTCAAGTTGTCTATGCTTGATGGATCAGCCGGATGATTTGGGAAATTTCCATCAACTTCCATATAAAGCTTTTCACAGTCAAAATTATAAATTGTTGATAAATCTTCAAAAATAGAACCTATTGCTCCATTTCCTCCATCAACTCCAAATTTTATTTGGCTATTTACTTTTTCAGGCTTTACTAGGTTTTGAATATGCTCAAAATATAAATCCAGTTCATTGTTTGTTTCTAAATTTAAATTGCTTATTGCTCCAAGGTCTATATTTTTAATATTGTTTTTTATTTTTAAAAGACCTGAATGCTCCCCAATTGGTACCGCTCCTGAATTACAAAGTTTCAATCCATTATATTCTTTTGGGTTGTGAGAAGCAGTGATTATAACTCCTGGTAATTCAAGTAGTCCCGATAATGAATATACAACATCTGTTGGTACAAGACCAACATACAAAACTGATTTACCACTGTTAGATATACCAGATGCAACTGCGTTTAACATTTCCTTATTAGATAAACGACCATCATGACCAATTAAAATTGTTTCTGAATCAACAAATTCTGCAAAAGAATATCCAATTTTATAAGCATCTTGCAAAGATAGAGTGTCCCCAAAGATACCTCTAATGTCATAGGATTTAAAAATAACATCTAGATTATTACTCATTACCCAATTATTGTACTCTTGATGGAATCAAAGTTTAATTATAAAAATTTTTCAATTGTAATACCTATTCATAACGAAGAGGAAATACTTGAAGAATCTACCAACGCAATATTTTCATTTTGTAAAAATATGGGGATAGATTTTGAAATTATTTTTTCAGAAAATGGGTCTACTGATAATACAAAGAAAATTGCTAATGAATTAATTAATAAATACTCAGAGATAAAAATTATAACCAATCCAGAACCAAACTACGGAAATGCATTAAAAGCTGGATTTGAATTAGCAGAAAATGATTTAGTTATTTCATTTGATATTGATTATTATTCAGAATCTTTTTTACGTGAAGCTTTAATGCTTGATAGCAAATATTCATCTATGACAGCTTCCAAAAGACTTGGGTCTTCTGAAGATGGAAGAAGATTTGTTAGAAGACTAGCTACTAAATTTTTTGTAATTCTTTTAAAAACTCTTTTTGGTACAAAATTAAGTGATACTCATGGAATGAAGGCAATTAAAAAAAAAGAAATTGAAAAATTTCTTCCTCAAGTTATTTCAACTCAAGACATTTTTGATACTGAATTATTAATAAGAATAGAAAAAAATGGCGGAAAAATAAAAGAGATACCTGCGAAAGTAAATGAAATTAGACCTAGTGTATCCGTAATTTATAAAAGGATCCCAAGAACAATAAAAAGCTTATTTAAATTAAGAATTATTTTTTATAGAGAATCTTTAAAAACAAAAAATTTATAAATCAAGTATTTGATGGGAAGTATTGTTCCATGTATAAGAATTGTAATTAAAAGAAACCAAAGTTCATTTTTCTGTAAAGCATCATTGATAAAATTAACTATGAACCAAATAAGATTTGGAGCAAATAAACTAATTAAATTAGTATAAGAAAAATTCAAAAACTCTTTTAACTTTCCACCAAAAAAACTAAACTTGAAAATTATTCTTCTGGATAAAAAGTATGAGATGACTACACCAATTAAAAATCCGAGCACATTAGTTACATAAGTTCTTAAGGGGAATTTAATAAAAGTAAGAATAAAAAATTGAAATACATATGTTAAAGTTAAGCCAATCATTAAATTTATAGCTCCAACAATATATGTTCTTACTAGCTGCATCATTGAAGTATCGCTTTGAAAAATATTTAGGGATTTTAACTTATTAAACATTATCAGACCTTTTTTTATACTTATAAGTAATAAGTAAAGCACCAAAAAGAGTTAAAATTGAAAAGAAATTTAAAGCTTTTTCAACATTACTCAACTCGAATTCAATTTCAACAATCTCATCGTTAGGAATAACTGCCATAAATGACGGAGAAATCCTGAAAGGTCCATGGCCGTTTTTAATTTTCCAATTTGGAAAATATGATACTTTAATTAAATGAAGTTGATTAGGTTTATTTGTTTTAAAAGTAATCAATTCATTTTGAATATTCAAATCACTTATTAAAAGGTCAGTATTTCTGTCACTTGGAACAGCTAAGCTTTCATCATAGTTTTCAATTATTTTATAATTTAGTTCATCTCTAAAGCTCTTATATGCTGATTCGAAGAAGCTTTGTTCACTGCCTTCTCTTAAAACTGCATTTCTAAGACGCTCATAGAAATCTGGGCTCTCAAATATAAAAAAGTTTTCTTCAACTAGCTCTACTTTTTCAGAGTTAATTGAATAAACATTGAAAACTTCATTTGAGAATAAAAAATTAAAATTTTCATTTTCGTTAGCTTTATCTTTAATTGACTGAGTGTATGCAATAAAATAATCTACACCCAGTTCTTCCATTAATCTAAATCCTTTATCGAATTCGCCATTAATGTAATTTAACCCTCCAACAGGATTAGAAGGTCTTTCAGCTACCCCTGAAACTGTTAAAAAATGAAAAGGAGTTGTTATGCTTGAATCAAAATATAAACCTTCAACACTTTGGTGATCTGTGAACATAGGGATTGTCATTAATACCATTGGGGTACCATATTTATTTAAATCAGAATTTGGTTCCCACATGATCCTACCTGGCTCAAGTGTGTCTAAACCTTCATAAAGAGTTGTAATGTCTGACCAGTTGTTTTTGCTTTCATAACCACTAAAATTCCAATTCAACCAGTGTGGTAAGTAGCTTAAAGTTCCAAAAGTTAGAGACACAAGGGTTGTGTAAATTAAAAATTTTTCAGAGTTTATTGAAATTAAAAACATAAACAAAATAATAAAAATTACGCTTATTGTTGTTGTTGAATAAGTGTTTCCCCATTTGGAATAATACAAATACATTAAGTAAGAATTGATAGACAAAATAAATATAGTCAAAGGATATTTACCCTGTATTTTTTTTGTTAAATTCTTAATATCAAAATGTAATAAATTAAAAAACAAAATTATGATACCTAAATTAAAAAATGGAACAATCCTGCCATTCCAAAGAGCGCTTTCGGGTCCATAAAAAAATAAAAATATTGCGATTGTAATTAAATATAATTCAAATCCAGCAACTGCCTTTAAAGTGGTTCTGCTACTACTTGAAATTACATAAATAATTACACCTATAGCAAATGGGAGAATATCAGATTTTACTAGATCTGAAAGCTGGGTGTAAGGAGTATATGTCATGTTTGTAGTAAATTCTAAATTTAGAAATAATGAAATAGAAAATCTCATAGCAATAAACAAGAAAAATAGAAAGGCTGAAATTTTTACATTAATTTTTACATCACTTTTTAAGAAATAATAAGCAAATATTGGCAAATAAATCATGAAAGGGATCAAATGGGAAAGCACCGATAGGCCAATAAATAAAGAAGCAATTTCCGTAGAATATCTATGGTTTGACTTTAACAAATAAAATATTGAAAAATTTGCAAAAGCAATAGAGTAAGTAAAAGAGTACTGGCCTGCAAGTGATGAGGCTAAATTTCCTCCAAAGATTGTGAAAGATTCAGTAAGCAAATAAAGTAACCCAACCCCAAATCCGTAAAAAGAAAATTCTTTTGAATTGTTTCGCATGAGCATTTCAATAGAAATTACTAATAAAACTTGTGAAATTAGCACCATGGTTTTAAAAGAAATAGAAAATGGAAATAAAAAACTTAAAAAACTAGTAATGATTGGAGGAAGTGGAAAGTAGAAGTAGTATACCGGGTATCCGGCAAACCAGTCCTGTGACCATCCGCTTAATTTAAAATTGTTAAATAGCTCAGTAGCAAAAAATTTAGTTGGTACAATATGTGCTCCCATATCCCCACCGGTTGGAAGCAAATCTGAAAAAACTAGTTCTAATCGCAAAAATATTAATAACAAAGAACCTAGGGCAACTTTTATAAATAGATTATTTTTAAGCATCAGTTAAATTTTTACCTAAATATTTTGTTTTTCTTTTTCCTGCCTCAGTCCATTCTGCGTACCAGTATGGACCGTGTGGACACGAATTACATGACTCTTTTCCGCACTTTATTGACTTTGTTCTGTAAGAAACTTTTACATCAGATTCAATTTTTAACTTATTGTCCACCAATAACTTTATTCTCTTCAAATCTGCTTCATCAAGTTCTGATAATCCATCTAGAATATCTTTGTCTATCATTACTAAAATGTTAGTTGAAAGGTCAAATATTAAAGGTTCTTATAAATGAAAAAAGTTGTTTATTTAAGTGGAGGTGTTGGAGGTGCTAAATTTGCGAAAGGATTAAGCAAATTAAGAAATATTGACTTATCAATAATCGTTAATACTGGTGATGACGAATATATACATGGCGTAGCCCTTTCACCAGACATTGATTCTGTAATTTATGGCTTAGCAAATATAGAGGGTAAACACGGTTGGGGTATTTTAAATGATAAATTCACTGTACATAGTGAGTTAAAAAAGTTTTATGATTTAAATTTTATGATAGGTGATAAAGACCTAGCCCTTAATTTATTCAGAAACCAAATGATAAACGATGGTTTACAACTTTCAGAAATTACAGATATAATAAAAAACAAATTCAACATAAGTTGTAAAATTCTTCCGATGTCTGATGATAAAGTAAGTACAAAACTTATTACTAAAAGTGGTGAAAAATTGAATTTTCAAAATTATTTTGTAGAAAAAATGGCAAAACCAAGATTAAAAAAAATTGTCTATGAGGGTTCTAGAAAAGCGAATGTCTCAAATCAAGTCATAAACTTGATAAATCAGAGTGATGTTTTGATCATTGGTCCCTCAAATCCAATCCTATCTATTGGTCCCATACTCTCTATAAGTAGCATCAACCAAGCAATTCAATGTCATAATAATGTTATTGCTATTAGTCCGTTTATAGGAAAAAAAGCACTTAAAGGTCCTTCTGTTCAAAACTTTATTGATATGGGATATAAGCCAGATATTCAAGGATTAAAAAAATATTATAAAAATCGAGTTAATAAATTTTATGTTCATGATGGAGATTCTGATGGTTCTTCTAACGTCTTTGAAGATCAAATTGTTTTTAAAAATGAAAATGACTCGAAATTTCTAGCTAAAAAGATATTGCAAAATGAATGAGGTAAGAATAATTCCTATTAAAGGTATTCCAGAAATTAAAGTTAATGATAATTTGGCCGAAATCACATTCAACGTATTAAATAAAAGTGAAATAGGTATTGAAGAAAATGACATTTTTGTAGTTACGCAAAAAATTGTGTCAAAAAGTGAAGGAATGGAGAGAGATCTTTTAAATTATGATTTTGAAGAGCTCCTGAATAATGAGACTCAAAAAATCATTAGAAAAAGAGGAGATTTGGTTATAGCAAAGACAAAACATGGGTTTGTTTGTGCAAATGCTGGAATTGATAAGTCAAATGTTAAAAAAAATACTGCTCTACTTCTCCCTGAAGATCCTAATAAGTCTGCACACAAATTTCGAAAAAGGTTTGAATCGTTATCAAACTTACCAATAGCCGTCATTATTTCTGATACATTTGGTCGAGCGTGGAGAAAGGGTCAAGTTAATTTTGCGATTGGTTCATCTGGGATAAGTCCTATTGATAGCTACATTGGCAAATTAGATAGTTTTGAAAATGAACTAAATGCAACAGAAATTGCTGTGATTGATGAATTGGCAAGTGCTGCAGAACTAGTCATGAAAAAAACTATTAATATACCAATAGCAATTATTAGGGGTGTTGTTTACAAACAATCTAAACTAAATGCAAATGAATTGTTAAGAGACGATAATGAAGATTTTTTTCTTTAAGCTTTTAACCAGTTAAAAACTTGTTTCATACCATCATCTAAATTAAATTCTGGCTTCCAATCTAATTCTTTTTCTGCTTTTGTATTATTTAATACACTTCTATTTAATTCACCTTCTCTAGCAGGTTTGTAAATAGGATTAATTTCAGAATTAAACTGACTTTTCATTGAATTCGCAAGTTCATTTACTGATGTTTCTACACCTGTACCAATATTTAAAAAATGGTTTTCGTCAATTGTTGATGCTTTTATCAATGCACTAACAACATCCTTTACATATATATAATCTCTGGTCTGCTCACCATCTCCATAGATTATTGGTTCTTCATCATTTAAATATTTATTTGCAAATATTGACACTACACCTGCTTCTCCATGGGGGTCTTGTCTTGGTCCGTAGACATTGGATAGGTTTAAAATTGAGTATTTTAAATTTGAATTTTTAGTCATTATCTTTATTAATTCA
Organism: uncultured Candidatus Actinomarina sp.; assembly: GCA_902635945.1. Lineage (GTDB taxonomy): Bacteria > Actinomycetota > Acidimicrobiia > Actinomarinales > Actinomarinaceae > Actinomarina. The sequence goes on from CACPPU010000001.1 coordinate 262,812, forward strand.
TTTAACCTTTTTTTAGCAACTCCATAAGGAGATTCTGGCTCATCTGCATAATCTTCTTCAGCAGTAGGAATTACAGAAGGTTCACCAAAAATTGTTCCTCCTGATGAAGTAAAAACTAATTTTTTACAGTTAGATCTTAAAAGTATTTGTATAAGCTTTATTGGTTGTAAAATATTGTGTTCAAAATCAAGTGCTGGTTTTTCTACTGATACTACAACTGAAGATTGAGCAGCTAAATGGAAACATACATCTGGATCAAATTTTTCAATTTCTTCTAAAGACTTTTCAGAACCGAAATCATCAATTATGAATTTAAAATTACCTGTAATTTCTAAATTTTCTTTTTTACCGGTTAAACAATTATCAAAGATTAAAAGCTCATTTTCACTATTTAAAAGCTCTTCAACAAGATGAGATCCTATAAAGCCAGCTCCACCAGTTACTAATATTTTCATTTTTTAATCTTTTCTTATAATTTCTTTGTTAATAGTAGTGCCAGTATTAATAATTGAACCACTACTAATTATTGAATCTGTAATAGTTACATTATCTTCAATTATGCAGTTATCCAAAATAACGCTATTTTTTACTATGGCACTTTCGCTAATTTTTACATTATTTGGAGAGATCCAATTCTCTTCCCCCTCAATTACATGTGCAGAAATGTATGATTCAAGAGTTCCCACATCCAACATATTTCCATAAACAGTATAGGTACTTAATAAGTTCGCTTTTGATAGCATCGGGAAAACCTGTCTTTCAAAAGAACACGGTGTTTCAAGATTGTTTTGTATTGCTAATATATCTTTCTTATATAAGTGATACAAACCAAGACTTATTTTATTTCCATAACTTTTATCTTTTGGTTTTTCTACAAATTGAACTACTTTATCATCTTTATCTATTACTAACACACCAAATCTTGTTGGATCATCGACCTCATATGATCCAATTAGAGAGTTAGGACATTTACTTGAGGCATTGACGAAATTAGGTAAATCAACATTTAACAATAAATCACCATTCATACAATAAAATGCATCTGGCATTGTGTCTAAATTTTCAACAATATATCCTGCCGTGTCTAGCTTAGATTTTTCGAAAAGAAGATTTACATTTCTATTGTGGTTATTTTTATAATCTAACCACAATTTTTCATGTTTGATTGAGCAAATTAAATTAAAATTAAAATTCTCGAAATTTGAAAATTGTTGAATAATTTTATCAATTATTCTTACTCCTCTAATTGTGAGTAAAGCTTTTGGTATTCCTGAAGACAGTGGTTTAAGTCTGGTTGCTTCCCCTCCAACTAACAAATAAATTTCATTCATCTTCATTAAGAATATTAAAAAACTTATTTAAATCGTCATCTTTTTCTAAATTTATGATTTTATCCCATACTTCTGATGCTTTTTCTGTATCAAATAAGAATTCCACATTCCTGAAAAATTTATCTTTTAAAAGCGGAATTGCTTCTTCTCTTCTTGAAGGATGGCCTATAGGATTTTCTATAGTGATTTTTTCTGAAGTTGAGTTGTCATTGTAAACAATTTCTATTGAGTTAGATATATGTCTCTTTGAAAATTCGTAATAATCTCTCGTGAATTGTGGTTCTTCTAAGACAAAAATCTTTTTTCTTAAATTATTAATTTTTTCAAATCCCTCAAAACTCTCTTCATACATTTCATATTTTAAATCTCCATAGAGAAGTGCCGCTGCAACCATATACTCCAGACTATGATCTCTATCAGACGCATTTTTTAAAATCTCTTTGTTTGAAATTATCCTCACAGCAGGTTCATGCGTATAAATATTGACTTTTTCAAATTTATTAACATTATTATTAAATTCTTTACTTAATTTAATTGCGGCTTCTACTGCTGACTGACCATGGAACTCAGCAGGAAAAAGCACTTTAAATAAAATATTCTGAATAACCCAATTGTTAAGATCTTTTCCAAATTCTATTTTTGAATTATCCAAGAAACTAGACTCAAATCCCCACTTATCTTCATTCTGAACAGATTCATAAATTTCATCTTTATGACTGCTAATAATTGAAAGCTCAATACCTCTTCTAGAGGCATCTGCAGCTGCCCAACTTTTTCTTTTTCCAACATTAGGAAAATGCCGGTATGCCCTTAGAGTTGGTCCATCTAAAAGTATATTATTGACTGTTCTTCTTACAGCAGTTGTATCACCATTATTTACTAAATACGAGAAGACAGAACCCGAAGCGAGTTTTACATAAAAAACGTGATCATAACCTAATTTGTTTAATGAAGTCCCCAAGCACAAAGAACCCTGTATTTCATATGCTTTAGTTAGAGCATTTGTAAAATCATTAAACTTGTAATTATTGTTTTTAGAAAAATAGCTATAAATTGAACCAAAATTATCAGATGGATGCGCCCACTCTTTAGCCAAAAAAGTATCGTTGTAATCAAACCATCTCGTTAAAACAGTAAGGTACCAAGAAATATCTTCATAGCTTTGGTTAACTGTTAAATTTTTAAATGGGTTTTTAAAATTTAGGTTTAAATTATTTTTTGACGCAAATTGAACAACATTATCATGACTACTTGCTTCGATTATGCATCCAATGGTATCTAATATTGCTAATTTTGAAGAAAAGAAATGTTTATCATTTTCATCTAAATCCTTAGAAATATATTCAGTAATTAATATATCTAAATTGTTAGAATTCAAAAATTATCTCTCTGAAGGTCCGATATACTTGGCTGCGGGTCTAATCAAAATATCTTGTTCTCTTTGTTCAAAATAATGTGATGCCCATCCAACCGATCGTCCAGCAACAAATATCGGAGTAAACAAATCTACTTCAAAACCAAGCTCAGCTAATAGAAGGCCGCCATAAAAATCTACATTTGGAAAAAGATTTTTTTCTTCATCCATAATTTGATCAATTTTTTTTGCAATTTCAAATCTATTTTTCGACTCATCACTGTTGACTAATTTTGATACCCAATTTTTTACTATTGGACTTCTTGGATCCTGTATTTTGTAGACACCGTGCCCAAACCCCATAATTTTTGTTTTTTGCTCTAGGAGCTCTTTAATTCCTTTTTCTGCATCGTCAACAGTTTCGAAAGAATTAATAAGCTCTACCGCTCTCTCATTAGCTCCACCGTGAAGTTCTCCTTTGAGTGTTGCTATTCCTGAGACTATAGCGCCAGTGAGGTCTGCTCTTGTAGATGCTGTAACCCGTGTTGCAAACGTTGAAGCATTAAATCCATGTTCGGCATACAAAATCAACATATCATCTAAAGCTTCTAATTTTTCTTTTGATGTCCCGTTAGGCAAAAGAGAGCTGGCTACCAAGTATTGCTTGTCTAGCTCGTCGCATACTTCTTGGTGGTAAGAAGCAATAATGTAACAGACTATTGCTGTTATTCTTGCTGATAATTCTGTTTTATCCTCATTATCTAAACTTTTTTTTCTAAGTGTTGTTAGTTCACCCTTGTATGAAACAATTGTTCTGACAACATCCATAGGATGAAGTTTTTCTTTAATCTCTCCAAGTAATTCATTTAATTTTGTGTCTTTAGAAGTTTCTAAATAATATTTTGAGAAACTTTTCTTAAAATTTTTATCTTCTATTGAATCTGTAAGAATTAGAGATGCAACTTCTTCGTAAGTTTTGTTTGATGTTAGATCAGTTGCGTCGTGACCTCTATATCTAAGTGAAGTACCTTCTTTACCAACTGTCGATATTGCTGTTTCTCCTGCAATGACGCCTCTTAAACCAGGTGAATAATCCATCGGTACAATTGTACTGTATTAAAGTATATAAGGCTAGAAATTTAGCTGTACAAAGTAATAGTTTGTCACTATTGAGGTTATCATTTTCATATGGCACAAATTCATAATTTAGAATCTAAAACTAGGTACGGATCAAGGTATGTTGCAGGTTTTATAATTCTTATTTCAAGTATTTTATTAGCAGGGTGGGTAGGTTTCTTCATCTTTTTACCGATTAAATCAAGTATGGAAGTTGTTACAAACCTTGAAGAAAAATTTTTACCGAGAGCAGAGGGTATGGTTCTAAATTTTGTCTCATTGTCTGAGCCGTCAACAATTATTACATCTGACAATCAGATATTAGATGAATTGCATGACGGATTAAATAGGGATCCAATTCCATTGTCAGAGGTACCCTCATTTGTTATCAATACATTGCTTGCAGCAGAAGATAGTAACTATTACCTTCATGAAGGCGTTGATTTTGTTGCTATTTTAAGTGCAGCTCTTGACAATTTAAGAGGTGTTACACGTGGTGGATCAACAATTACTTCTCAGGTTGCAAAACAATCATTCGTTGGTGATGAAATCTCAGTTAGAAGAAAAGTTGCAGAAGCAGTAGTAGCAGCTGAGTTAGAGAGACGGTATACAAAAGACCAAATCTTGGAATACTATATAAACTCAATTTACTGGGGCTCTGGAGCATACGGTATACAATCTGCTGCATATGAATACTTCGGTAAAGACATACGTGACATCACGTTGGATGAAGCAGCAACTCTAGTTGTTATTATTAGAAGCCCAGCTTATTACAATCCCAGAAAATATCCAGAGAGAGTCATCGAAAGAAGAAATGATGTTTTAAATATAATGCTCAAAGAGGGCTTTATAGTGGATATCCAAGCTAGATCGGCTAAGCTTGCTCCTCTTAATGTTATCGAATCAGTTCAAGTTGATTCACAAGCAGAACATGTTGTTGCAGAGGTAAAAAGACAATTACTAAATGACCCTCAGTTTGCTGTTTTAGGAAATACAAAAGAAGAAAGAAAAAAGAAAATATTTGGTTGCCCATCTGATGATACTTCCTGTACCGGAGGAGGTGGCTTAAGTGTTTATATAACTTTAAATCTTGAATACCAAAAACATGCGAATCAGATATTAAATAAATGGGTACCTTCAGAAAATTTTGATGATGAAAATGATGAACCTAAACCAACTGGAGTAATTACTTTATTGAATAATTTAACTGGTGGTATTGAAGTAATGGCTTCAGGAATTCCTTTTGAAGAAGAACAATATAACCTCGCAACTCAGGGGAAAAGAAATCCTGGTTCTGCTTTTAAACCAATTACTTTGTTAGCAGCTTTAGAATCTGGTTCTAAATTATACAGTTACAGAGACTCAAGAAGTCCAGTTGAAATAGATTGCGGTTACCCCTGTGCTCCTGATGGAGTGGGAACAAAATGGGTGGTTAGAAATTATGGTACTTCAATAACCGCCGATCGTTATTTAAATAAAATTCCTGCACAAGATAGAGCTATTGAACTTCAATGTGTTGGTTATCATGTTGAAGATATAAAAAATCTTGACTTTATTAAACAATTTCCACTTGTATCAAATTTAGATGAGATAGATGACGAAGAAGAAAAACTAATTGAAATTGGTAAAGCGTTAAATCAAATTGATGAAGAGGGTAACCCTATTGTTTATCAAGAAGATACAGAAAATGTTAATTTTCCAGAAGGTACCACAGTAATTTCAGACCCCGAATTAATTGAACAACAAGCAAATACGACACAAATTGATACTGAGAGTGAAACTCAATACATTTTCAAACCTTGTAATGATAAAAGCGAGTACAACAGATCTGTAAAACTTTTAGACACATCTGGAATGATTTCATTAGAAGAAGCTACAAGAAGGTCAATAAACACTGTTTTCGCTCAAATGGCATCTGAGTTAGGTGGTGAAAAACTAGCGTCAACTGCAAACAGAATCGGCATAGATTCTGAGATTGATCCGGTTATTTCTCTAACACTTGGTGCTGGCGCTGTTACACCTATAGAGATTGCATCCGCTTATTCTTCTTTTGCCACTAATGGCGTACTAGCACCGCCATACCTAATTGAAAGAATAGAAGACTCAAATGGTGAAGTGCTATATCAAAATATAGTTTCGCAGAGAATTTCAATACCTGACCCTGGAGCTGCTGCTGCTGTAAGAAAAACATTAGAAGTAGCAGCACAATTTGGAACAGGCACAAGAGCAGTTCTAGATGACAGGCCTATTGCTGGAAAAACTGGCACTCACCAAGGCTTCAGAGAGGCGTGGTTTATAGGATTTATTCCTCAATATACCTCATCAGTATGGATTGGTTTTGCTGAAGAGCAACTTCCATTGACTGATGTAGAAATTAATGGCGAAGTAATAAGAAATGTATCAGGAGGACGAGTTCCAGCACCAATGTGGAAAGAATTCATGACAAAAGTAGTTGAAAATCTTCCTGTTTTAGAATGGCCAAGTGACCCAAGTGATTTAGAGAAATATTATGAGATACCTACTGTATTTATCCCTGAACTGACTGGTCTGAATGTTCTAAATGCAGAAGAAATTGCATTCTCAAACTATCTACTACCGGATATAAAGCTTGTAGATTCAGAAGAAGCACCTGGACTAGTGTTAACTCAGAGCATCGAAGTAGACGAAGAAGTTCCAGAAGGTACGGTAATTGAACTAGAGGTTTCAGGGCAAAAGTTCTCTGCGCCTATACCAAATATTCCTCCTTGTGAATTTACACCTGATGAAGCTGAAGATTTAATCAAAACTTATATGAGAGAAAATAATGTCATTTTATTTTTAAAGAAAAATTTTGAATCAAGTGATATTCAAGGATGTGAAGGGAAGGTAATTGGAACAAATGTCTCTCAAGGAGCAACTATGTCAACTGGAGACACTTTAATATTTATTGTTGAGAACTCTGAGGATAATTCTTAATTATTTGCTTCTTTAGCTAGAAAGTTAAAATAGCCAAGAACTCCAAATCCTGTACCACCCTCTGGATAAATGGAACTGCTTGATCTAGACCTTGCAGGTCCAGCAATATCTAAATGTATCCAGTTTAGATCATCAACAAACTCTTCAAGAAGTAAAGCAGCTGTTATTGCTCCCCCAAACCTTCCCCCAGAGTTCTTCATATCAGCGATGTTAGATTTAATAAGTGATTTATAACTTTGTTCCAATGGGAGTGAATGATAGTTTTCAAACCCATCACTGTTAGAATCCAAAAAACTTTCTAGGGTACTTTTGTTATTAGAGAAAACTGCACCAATCTCAACGCCTAATGCAACATATGCTGCACCAGTAAGTGTGGCAACATCACATATAATGTCTGGCTTACTTTCGCTAGCAAAGGCTAGAGCATCAGCCATAATCAATCTGCCTTCAGCATCTGTATTCATAACCTCAATAGTTTTACCATTTCTCATGTTTAAAATATCACCTGGTCTAATCGCTGTACCGCTAGGCATATTTTCAACTATGGGAGTATAAACTTTCAAGCCTATGTCTAAATCTTGTTTAGCTACTAGTGCAATTATTCCCCAAGCAGTTGCGGCACCAGCCATGTCTGTTTTCATTGTTTCCATACCAGCAGGAGATTTCAAAGAGAGTCCACCTGAGTCAAACAGAACACCTTTACCTATTAATGAAATCTGCTTTTTTGCTTTTGGATTATATTCTCCAACTAGAAATTTTGGAGATCTTTCGGAGCCTTGAGACACTCCAATAACTCCTCCCATATTATTTTCTTTAATCCATCCTTCATCATACGATTTAAAACTAATTTTTAATCCATCAATTAATTCCTCAACCTTAGCCTGAAAAAACTCTGGAGATTTAGTTAGTGCTGGAAAATTAACCATATCTCGAACCCAAAATATTGAATTGACTTTATTTTCAATTTCTGTTGAGAATTCACTATTTAAAATATTTATATTTATTTCTTGAGACTTAGTTGATTTGAAATTTTCAAATCGGTAAGTAGACAACATTATTCCTAATTCAATTAAATACATGTTTAAATTTTCAGCAATAGCGGTTAATTTCAAATCGCAATCAATATTGATTTTTTTACCAATCGATGCTCCGAGATTTACAAAATCATATTCTGATTTGCAACCATCGGTACCAACTATGAGAAGCGCTGTCTCATCTGTTGAGTTGTAGTTTGACATATAAAACATTTGATTTTTTTTAGCTTCAAATTTATTGGCTTCAAACAAAATTCGATTTCCATCATAATTGTCAATGCTTTCATTAACTCGATCTGTAAGTAGAACTTCAATTTTCATTTACTTGATGTCCATTCTTTTTCAAAATCTCTCGCCATCATCCATAATAAGTCAGATAGTCTATTTAGATATATTAAGACAAAAGTGTCCTCGATTTCATTAATTTTTTTCCATGCAACACATTTTCTCTCAGCTCTTCGTGATACAACTCTACACCAATCAAATTTTGAAGAAATACTATTTTCACCAGGAACTACAAAAAAATCTGGAATTCCATTCTTATCAGTTAAATAGTCTATATCTTTTTCAAGGCTTTCTACCATACTGCTAGTAACAAGTGTCTCTGCTGGTTTTAATTTTGATCTACTCTTTTTCGAAGTTGCGAGCTCTGCTCCAACAACAAACAATTCTCTTTGAATTCTTAAAACGACTTCCTTGGTCTCAAGAGGTAGTTCTTTTTCATATCTGATTAGTCCCAGAGCAGCAACTAGTTCATCAACAGATCCATAAGCTTCAGGTGCGATACTGTCTTTGGATACAGCATCTCCATATAAAAGCCTGGTTTCACCTTTATCTCCTTTTTTGGTATAAATCTTCATAACTTAAGAATAGTGTTATAAAGAAAGTATTAGTGTTCCAGAAGCTCCTAATGAAACGATGAGCGACAAATAACTTAATCCTGTACTGGCCATAACTCCTGTATATGATTTTTCTTGTAAAGATTTAAATGATGCATATGAAAGTATCCCTGCTGAAATAAATAAAAAGACAATTACATTATTTAATAGTTCATTACCCACTATATTAAAAAATACTGTAGAACTTTCATATATATTTGTAAGGACAGACAATGAGAGAATAAAAGAAAGATACATAGAAAACTTTGCTATGTTTTTCATGCCTTCTCGATTAATTGTAGGATCAACAAGGAACCAATGACCAATCATCATGGACGAAAATACAGCAGATATTAATAAAATAGGAACGAGATTTTTAACATTATTGATACCGATGACATTTAATGATGAAACAGTGAAAGATATAAAAGCAAGCACTAGATAATAAAATTTTTCATTCCTACTATATGCAATCAAATAAAATGCCAAAAAAAATACCCCTATTTGGGAAAAATTATTAAAAATCAAAAAAATATTTGCTGAAATAATAGCAACAAATAATATACTAAATCCTTTTTTGGGATTAGTAGAACGCACTATATACATCAAAAAAGGTATACAAAATGTTAAAAAAATGTAGGTGAATTCACTCAATTGCATATGTTATTTACAATAATAGAAGTGTTTAAAAATATAATAAAAAATAATAGCAATCAAGCTTTAACGATTTCAATTCTACTCATGTTTTCAATAAGAATTGTTTCTAAAGAATCATCGCAATTATTTTCCCCAGTGTTAGTTTTTTCATTTATTTCATATTTTCTAATGTTTACCATTGCATTAGAGGCACTCAAAAAAAATAAAATAATAGGTATTTACCTTTTTATGACGATTTTTTTTATTCCTCCTAATATACTCCCAGAGTACAAAGGTCTATTGTTTCCTATTACATATCTCTCTCATTTCACTTATCTAGGTTATTTAATTTCATTAGAATTATTTAATAAGTGGAAAAAAAGTCATGAACTATGAAATATACGCTATGTACCCTAAAATGAAATAATGAAACAGGGTCTTAAGAAAACTTCATTCTTTCTTATTGTATTTTTTGCAACTACTTTTCTTATTAATTTACAAAAAGAGCCTGCATTTGCACATAAAGTGCCAACAAGTATTACTTTAAATTGTGCAGATAATGCGGTAGCTCCTCTAAACAATTTAAAAGACATTCAAACTTTTCTTAGTTGTAACGGTTTTAATCCTGGCCCAATAGATGGACTTGCAGGTTCAAGAACTGACGGAGCAATCAAAAGCTTTCAAAAAACTGTAGGCCTTTTAGCAGATGGTGAAGTGGGGCCTGCAACAAAGCAAGCTATGAGAAGTTACAGTTCTGTCTCATTTACGTTCCAAGGAAGTGGCTGGGGTCACGGAGTTGGGCTTAGTCAATATGGAACAAAAGGATTGACTGAGTTGGGAGCTAGTTTTTGTTCCAACACAAGTTCGTGTAGCTCTAATGAAGTTGTGAGTTATTATTTTCAAGGTACTTCTGTAAAACAGTTATCAGAAATTAACTTATCATCACCAGATATAGCAACAAACAATAACGCATTATGGGTTGGACTAGCTCGAAATGCAAGGTCTATAAACTTAACTACTCTTCCTTCTTCAAGTCCCCCAACCTTATTTATATGTCAGGAAAATCTACCTCAAGTAGCAGGAGTCCAAGCATTTCTTTCATCAAGAGGCTTTGACCCAGGTACTGTAGATGGTGCATTAGGTGAAAGGACTGCAAATGCTCTTAAAAATTACCAAGCTTCTGTAGGTATAGGACAATCTGGAACTATAAATGATGAAACTTTAAATAAGATTAAATCCGATGCAACTTCCGATGGGCCATGCGAATCAGATTTTGGTCCATTAAAAATAGCAGGTGGTGCAACCATAAATATAATTTATTCGAATGGAAATTGCTACTTTACTGGACACCCCTTACTATCAAAAGTTCCTGCATCATGCAATATTGGAATTAGCTGGTCTGACGGAGGACGAATTAGAGTTGGTCCGAGAGAACATAAACATGGCATTCTTAAGTTAAGAAACAAAAATGTATCAAGTGGTTTTCATGTATCACTAGCTGTAAATATTGAAAAGTATTTATATGGCCTAGCTGAAATGCCATCTCATTGGAATGTGAAAGCGCTTGAAGCTCAAGCTTTAGTTGGTAGAAGTTATGCTGTCTTCCAGTATTTAAAGCAAAACATTCCCTCAGAAAAAACTGATATTGATGCTGGATTATCAAGCTCAAGAAAAGATTATTGTTGGTGCCATATAGGCTCAACAGCCTCTAGTCAATATTACTATGGGTATTTGAAAGAAATTGCTGGACCAAATTGGGTGCAAGCAGTTAACAATACATCAGGAAAAGTCATTACATATGACGGAGGATATACTCAAAGTACTGTTGTTCAAGCATTTTATTCATCATCAACTGGTGGAAAAACTAATGATAATGTAGTTGGATTTGGCTCAGCTACACCTTGGCCATATTTAAAAACAGTTGACGACCCATGGTCAGTAGACAACAGAGTTGGAAACCCCAAAGCTGCGTGGTCATACGACTTCAGCTCTTATCAGCTATCCAAAAATATTCTTTGTGGTGACACTCCATGCTTTGATGCTATAACAGATATTTATGTATCATCTGTTTCTGAGTCAGGCGCTGCTTTACAGGTCACAATGAAAGGTTTTAAAAATGGCTCAGCAAAAACTGTAACTAAATCCGGTAGAAATATTAAATCTCAATTAGGATTCACTTCTCATTATTTCAAAACTTCAAGTCAGTCAGATATTTCGAATTTAAGCATTGGACCAATTACTGCAAATAGTACTACAACAACTGCTGTTGAAAATTCATCAAGCTCAACAGGTGACACTCCGCAGTATGCAACTTCTTCTAGTGGTCTAAACTACTTATCAAAAGCAGGACTTTTAAATGTTTGTAATGAAACATCAAGTGCATGCCAAGCAAAAACAATTTCAAGAGAAGAAGCTGCAGCAGTTGTAACTGTTGTTGGTGGGGTCTCTCTCGATGCACCAAATGCGTATAGTGACGATGATCAAAGTTTGTACCAACAAGCAACAAATGCCTTGCCTTATTATGGAATGCAAGTTTGTTTTGGTAGCCCATTTCAAATTGAACCATCTGAAACTGTTTCCAGAGATGAACTCGCTTGTTTACTTGTAAAGTCTATTAAAGCTGGAACAACAGAAAATCTTAGTGGTTCAATTGATAAGTTTTCTGATGAGGGTGCAAGTAAATGGACGAATGAAATAAATGTACTTGCAGCAAATGATGTAATACCAGCATGTAGTGACTTAAGTGATAAATTTTGTCCAAGTCGAAAAATAACAATAGGAGAAGTTTCATATATTGTAAATAGACTAGTTGAGAAGTCCCTAATTCCAACATCGGTTTTTGATGTTAATCCATTCCAAGCAGGCTGGGCAGCAAATGGTGGTGAAGTAACACAAGCATCATCAACAGCTGTTTCCAATCCTAATGCAGGGAATGATGCATGCGTACCTCAGGACAACAGCTCTCTAGTTATCAATTCAACTTTAGACATTCAACAATTCCTTTCCAACAATGGATTTAATCCTGGACCAATTGATGGTCAATCTGGTCCAAAAACTAAAAATGCAATTGTTTCCTTCCAAAAAGAAAATGGACTTTTAGCAGATGGAATTGCTGGAAATAAAACTAAAGCTGCAATGAGAGCATACACGGGTTGTAAAAGTGAAAATTTTTGCGTAGCAAGAGACAATAGGTCAGCAAAACTTGACTCTATTGCAGATGTTCAAACCTATTTAGCAAACAACGGTTTTAACCCAGGAATTATAGATGGAAAAATGGGATCGTATACAAGAGAAGCAATTAAGGCCTTCCAAAGAAAAGTTGGATTAATTCCAGATGGAGTTGCTGGGGCAAGAACTAAATCAGCAATGAAGTCTTATACGGGCTGTTAGCCAAGATAGTTTCTGATTTTTTTTCCAATAGATTCAGCATTAACATTGAAAAACTCTGCTAAAGCATTTTCTGGTGCAGATTTGCCGAATGTCTGAACGCTAAAAGATTCTGTTATATTACCAATGTAATCTGACCATCCAGCAGCTTTACCTAACTCAATAGTAAAGGTAAATTTATTGTTATTTAATGACTCAGATATTTTAGGAGTCAGTTTATTTAGTATTGGTACGCTTACAACTTGAACTGAATATTCTTTAAGTGTTTCTTTTATCTCTAACGCTAAATTAACTTCAGAGCCTGATGCAAAAATAGTTAAATCTTCACCTTTGGAAATTATAAAACCACCATTTAGAAAATCTGAATAATCGACATCGTAATCTAAAAATTTTAAATTTTGTCTTGTCAGTGATAGAACTTTAGGATTTTTTGTATTGGAAAATAAATATTTATATGCATAAATTGTTTCAACACTATTAGAAGGTCTAATAACATCTAGTCCAGGAATTAGCCTCAAAGACATAAGGTGTTCTACTGGCTGATGTGTTGGGCCATCTTCTCCAAGATATAATGAATCATGAGTAAAAATATATGCAGAATTTAAATTCATCAATGAAGCTAGCCTGATGCTTGGACGCATGTAGTCTGAAAAAACTAAAAAAGTTGAACCAAAAGAAAATAAATTACTGTGAAGACTTATTCCATTAATTACTGCCGCCATACTGTGTTCTCTAATTCCAAACTCTAAATTTTGTCCATGTCTATTTTCACTTGTATATGATTCTTCACTAATTATTTGTTTAGTCGATGCTGCGAGATCAGCTGACCCTCCTAAAACAAATTTATTTTCTGAGCCTATTAATTTCAAATAATTACCACCAGTAACACGTGTGGCTGCTTCTTGAATCTCAAAACTTTCTGGAAAACTTAACTCATTTTTTTCAAATTGTTCCCATAATTTTTTAAATGAACCATCATTTTTTAATTTATCATCTAAGTTTGATTTCCATTTTTCAAAAGATTTTTCATCCTCAAGTCTCTTTTCTGCAAAATAATCATAAACATCATCACTGTGATCGAAAGGGTCACCTTCCCAACCAATTTCGTCAAAAAATAATTTCATTTCTTCATTTCCTAGAGGTGCTCCGTGTATAGAGCTGGTATTTTGTTTATTTGGTGCGAATTTTCCGATTGTACTTTTTGCAATAATTAAGGAAGGCTTGTTTGTTTCTTCTTTAGATAAATTTATCGCATTTTTAATTTCAATTTCTTTATGCCCGTCAACTTCTAAAACTTGCCATCCAAAAGATTCAAATTTCTTCTTTTGATCCGTAATAGATACTTTATCAACATTGCCATCTATAGAAATATTGTTGTCATCAAATATATAAATCAGTTTTCCTAATTTCCATACACCTGCCAATTCTGCAGCTTCAAATGAAATACCCTCCATCAAATCTCCGTCTGAGACTATTCCGTATACATAATGATCAATTATGTCTTTACCTAAAACTTCCGACAAATAGGACTCAGCTAAAGCAAGTCCAACTCCTGTAGCAAATCCTTGTCCAAGAGGTCCTGTAGTTATATCAATACCTAATGAGGTGTCAACCTCCGGATGTCCAGCAGTTTTAGAATCAAGTTGTCTAAATTGCTTAATGTCATCTATAGAAATATCAAAATTATTGAAATGAAGCAAGCTATAAAGCAACATCGAACCATGGCCTGCACTTAAAACAAATCTATCCCTATTGATCCAATCAGGCTGTTTATTTGAAACTTTTAAAAAATTTTTAAATAAAACTGTACCTACTTCTGCCATACCCATTGGCATTCCTGGATGTCCAGAATTTGCTTTTTCAACAGCAGCTGCAGATATGACTCGAATAGATTTTGTTACTTTATCAAACATTGCTTTAAGTATATAAGAATCTATACAGACGCAAAGGAATCTTTTGCGTGGTAAGAGGATCTAACTAAAGGACCAGACTCGACATGCGGTATTCCGAAAGACTCTCCTATAAGTTTATAATGTTCAAATTCTTCCTCCGGTGCGTATCTATCTATTGGGCGATGTTTTGCAGTAGGACGCAAATACTGCCCAATAGTCACAATATCAACATCTAGTTTTGAAATATCTTTTAATACAGCTATTACTTCTTCCTTACTCTCCCCCATACCAACAATTAAACCTGTTTTTGTTTTTCCTTCAAACCCCTGAGATTTTACATAATGCAATAAAGACAAGGATCTTCCATAAGATGCAGATGTTCGTATCTCTCTTTGCAGCCTTGGTACTGTTTCAAGATTATGATTAATTACTTCTGGTGAGGCTTCAATTATATTGTCAATTGCTATTCTGTCACCTTTAAAGTCTGGTATCAAAACTTCTACATCACAAGCATTGTTAAATTTTTTGACTTCTCTTATTGTTTCTGCAAAAAATAAAGAACCACCATCGTTTAAATCATCTCTATTAACTGAAGTGATTACAGCATGTGAAAGTCCCATAGCGTTAACACTTTCGGCTACTCTTTTTGGTTCTTCCCAATCTAAACTTCCAGGCTTTCCAGTTTTTACATCACAAAATCCACAAGCCCTTGTACAAACATCACCCATAATCATAAATGTTGCAGTTCCCATAGACCAACATTCATATATATTGGGACATGATGCCTCTTCACAAACTGTGTTTAGCTTTTGTTCATTTAATAGATTTTTTAAAGATCTATAATCATTTCCCAAATTAGCTTTAACCTTCATCCATTCAGGTCTTTTTGGCTCATTTGGTAAAACTCCTTTAATAGTTATTGGAATTCCTTTACTTGCCGGTTTAAAAACTCCCTCAGCAACCATTTTGTCAATGTTGAACTCTTTTTTTGACTTAAGTTGTTTTGGTGTAAATTGTGAAAATTGTTCATCAACTTCTTTATATTGAAATAACTTTGAGAAATTTTTAGATACTATATGTGAAACTTCCTCAAAAGAAACTTCATTATTAAAGTTTTGAATTGAGGTAATGTTTTCTGACTCATTTCCACAAGGATTTATGAGCTGGAACCCTTCTAATTTATCAAAAATATTTAATGAAAAACCATGATACGTTGTCCACTTACTAACTTTTACCCCTATTGAAGCAATCTTTCCCTTTTCAGTCCAAACCCCGGTGTCATCTTCTTTGGTAAATGAATCTATAGACAATTCTTTTAGAGAATCAATTAAAGTGTTCTCAATCAATCTCACAAATGGAACAACTTTTTTTGGGTCTTCAAGTCTGATAATTGGATATCCAATCAATTGACCTTCTCCGTGAAAAGTAATATCTCCACCTCTGTCCGTCTCGAAATAATCTATTTTCATTTCTTCTAAATGGTCTAGTGAAACAAGTAAATTGCCTTCTTTTGATGTTCTTCCAGATGTGATTACATTGTCATGTTCAAGTAATAAAAGGTAGTCATCATTTTCTGAGTTGTTTGATACAGATTTATGTAAACCTAGTTGTAAATCATAAGCTTCAGAATATGGAAGTTTGCCAAGCCACCTTATATTTAATTTTCTCAAACTAGTTTAATTCCTGTGACCAGTCAGAGTTTTCTAATTTCTCTCTTATGGAATTTAAGAATAACAATGCAACCGATCCATCAAAAGCTCTGTGATCCCAGGTCAAACTTAACATTCCAGTATGCCTAATAGCTATAGAATCAGTGCCATCCTGTGCTTCAATAACTACTGGTCTTTTTTTAACTGACTCAGTAGACAATATTGCTACGTTTGGCTGATTAATTATTGGAGAAGTTAAGAATGAATTGAATGAACCATTGTTAGAGATGGTAAATGTACTTCCAGAAACATCATCCAAATCATAAGATTCCTCTCTTAATTTTGATGATGTGTCAGATATTTTTCTTGCTAAACCTTTCAAGCTAAATGAATCTGCTTCTCGAAGAGTTCCGACTAATAAACCCTCTTGATTAAGGTCAACAGCTATACCTAAATTAATATTGCTGTGAAAACTGTGGATATTTTTATCAAGATCGAATGAACTATTTACTACGGGATACTCTCTTAAGGCATATATTGTAGCTAGAGATATAAAAGGAAGATAAGTTAAAGAAAAACCATTCTCTTCTTTAAATGATTTTTTGTGTTTACTTCTTAGTATTTCAACATTTTCATAGTCAACTTCGACAGAAGTCATTACATGGGCAGAAGTCTGTTTTGACATAACCATATTCTCTGCAATTCTTCTTCTTAATCTAGAAATTTCACCACTTGAAGTATTAGCAGGTTGTGCTTGCTTCTCTTTTTGTTGGCTTGGTACTTCTTTTGGTTTTTGAACAGTTTTACTTCCAGAAGTTATAAAACTCTCAATATCTTTTCTTGTAATCCTTCCACCTGATCCAGTACCTGTAACTTGCTCAAGGTCTATATTGTTTTCAGATGCCAATTTTCTAACAACAGGTGATAGCTTTAAATTAGTACTTTTAGCAACTGGTGAAGATTCCACTTCAACAATTTCTTCAACTTCTACAACTTCTTCAACTGGCTCATTGACAGTCTCTGCTTCATTTGATGCTTCTTCGCTAACAGAGCTACTATCTGAGTCTCCATCAAGCTCTAAAAGAGATGCACCAACTTCAACTGTCTCACCTTCTTCAACTAGAAGAGATGTGACCTGGCCAGTAAATGGAGATGGAACTTCAGTATCAACTTTATCGGTTGATATTTCTAAAATAGGATCATCTTCTTTTACTTCATCACCAACTTGAACTAGCCAACGAAGTATTGTTCCTTCAGTTACCGTTTCGCCCAATTGGGGCATAGTTACAATTTGACTCATAGTTTTATTGTAATTCTTTTATAGCTTTTATGACTTTTTCAGCACTCGGTATAAAAGCATCCTCAAGCACAGGAGCAAAAGGAATATGAGTATTTGGAGGTGTAACTTTAACAATTGGATTGTCTAAGTTCCAAAAACCTTTTTCAGCTACCATAGATGAAATTTCAGATGCTACTGATGAGAAAGGAACATCCTCTTGTAAAATGCACAAATTTGATGTTTTTTCAACAGATTGAAGAATAATTTCTTCATCAAGTGGAACAATTGTTCTAATGTCAACAATCTCAACGGAAATGCCTTCCTTTTCTAATTCTTGAGCAGATTGTTCTGCTACTGATACCATTCCAGACCATGTAACAATTGTTATGTCTGATCCTTCTTTGACTATTTTTCCCTTACCAATTTCCACTTCGTATAGTCCAAGCGGCACATCCATTTTTATGTCAGGTTTTCTGTATAGTTTTTTATGCTCTAAATACATGACTGGGTTTGGATCATTCACAGCAGCTACCAAAAGTCCTTTTGCATCATATGGATTAGATGGGGCAACTACCTTAATGCCAGGATGATGAGCTAACAATGATTCAGGACTTATTGAGTGAAATGGACCAGATCTTGTACCTGCTCCTGTTGGTCCCCTAACAACCATTGGAACAGCTTTTCCAGCTTTCCAATGATATTTTGCTGCTTCTGTTGTTATCTGATCAAGTGCTGGATATACAAAATCATAAAACTGTAATTCAACTATTGGCTTTTTGCCTGCTAGAGCTGCTCCAACTGCTGCTCCGGTAAATCCTCCCTCTGAAATTGATGTATCTATAACTCTGAACGGTCCATATTTATCAAAAAGACCTTTTGTTGCTTTAAACGCACCTTCAAAAACTCCAATATCTTCACCCATCATAAAAACGTTTTCATCATTTTCCATCAACTCATCTAATCCGTTAGTAATTGCTTCAATGTAGTTCATTGTTTTTTTATTATCTTCACTATTTTCAATTTTTGGAGTGGTTCTTAATGCAAAAATATCTGCTTCCTCATTTTTTGGATCAGGATCATCTTGATTTTTTGCCCAATCTAAAGTTTCTTTTATTTCGGTTTCTAACTCATCTGTTAAATTTACAAAATGTTCAGTTGTGAATAATCCTTCCTCTAATAATGCATTCTCAAACCTTGCAATGGGATCTCTTTTCATCCAAAAATCCCTAACTTCATCATTTACGTACTCAGCTGGATCATGTCCTGCGTGACCATAATGACGAAAGGTGACTAATTCAATTAATGAAGGTCCGTTACCATTCCTAGCTTCTTCACACGAATCATGAATTGCATCTATTACTTCATATATATCATTTCCATCAATAATCTTTGCTGGAATTCCATACCCCGCAGCTCTATCAGCTACATTAGGTGTGCCGAATTCAGTATCGTTTGGTGATGAGTAAGCAAACTGATTATTTTGAACTGTAAAAACTATAGGTAGATTAAGCACAGCTGCCATATTTACACTTTCGTGCCAAGTACCTGTTGCAGTAGCTCCTTCACCGCAGTTTGCAACTGCAACGACTCCAGAACCACTTTGTTGAGATGCTAAAGCCCAACCAACTGCTACAGGTGCTGAGTCAGGGAGCGGAGAAACAACCATCAAAGTACCTTTATCAACAACACCAAAGTGGCTATTTCCATCTCGACCTTTAGAAGGACCATCGTTTTTTCCGAAGAAATTTAATGCAATTTCCTTAAGAGTTACCCCTTTTTTAATTTGAACACCAAGATCTCTGTGTGTTCCGCCAAATATATCTTTTGAATCCATACCAGCAGCAATACCTGCCATACATGCTTCTTGGCCAATTCCTGGATAAACTGCGCCACTTAACTGTCCGCCTTTGTACATTTTTAACAATCTATCCTCTAATAATCTTTGTGTTTTCATAGATTTGTAGATATCCCACAAAACTTCTTTTGAAAGTGTTGCTGAATAGCCTTGCCTAGTTATTTTTTCAATTTGCATATTAATGTAACCCCCTACCGCTTAAACTCATTAATGATTCGCCAATTGCTTCACTCAAAGTTGGATGTGCATGTATAAATTCTGATGCTTCATCTGGAAGCGCTTCCCAGCCAACCATATACATTAATTCATGTATCATTTCACCAGCTGCTGGCCCACATACACTTGCTCCTACTATAGGACCGTTTTCTTCTGAGTAAACCTTTACTAATCCCTGATTTTGATTTTGAATCATAGCTCTACCGATACCAGCAAAGCCATGTTGGGATTGATTAATTTTTATTCCAAGCTCTTTTGCTTTTTCAGAGTTTACACCTACTTCTGCAAGCTCTGGCCTCGTGTAAACAACATAAGGTATTGCGTTGTAATTAACCGCCTTATTCTCACCTGTTGCAATATGAGTTATAGAACTAACTGCTTCTGCAAAAGCAACGTGAGCTAATTGTGGAGTACCTTCAACAATATCGCCAAGCGCATAAATATTTTCTATCTCAGTTTGTAAAGTTTCTAGGTTAGTTTGCACAAATCCTTTATTAACCTTTATACCCACTTCCTCAAGTCCAATATTTTGGGTTAGAGGCTCTCTTCCCACAGCAACTAAAACACAGTCATAGGTATCACTTTCTCCATCAGAAAAGCTAACCTTTTTATCAGTAATTGAATCAACAGATGTACCTAACTTAAAATTTACTCCTCTTTTAGATAGTTGCTTTCTTAATTCACCAGATGTTCTTTTATCTAAGCCAGGTAATATTTCACTAGCTAGCTCAACAACTACAACATCAGAATCCAAGTCATTTAAAAGGCTTGCAAATTCGCAACCAATAGCGCCTGCTCCGATAACACAGACTTTCTTTGGTGGTTTCTCCCAATTCAATGCTGTGTCTGATGTGATAGTAAACTCATTATCAATTTCAATACTTGGAAGAGATCTAGGTTTTGAACCAGTTGCAAGAAGTATAAAATCTGATTCAACTACTAATTCTCCACCATCAGCTTTTTTAACAAGGACATTATTTTTGTCTTTAATTGAGCCCCAGCCTTCAATTACATTAACTTTTTTTGAGTTAAGTAACATGCCGATTCCGCCAACAAGCTTATTTACAATTTCATATCTTTTTTCAGCTGTTTTAGCCCAATTAATAGATTTCTCATTAACATCTATCCCAAATTCACTTGAGGTTTCAATTTCATGATTTAGTTCAGCAACATGAAGCCAGTATTTTGCTGGTATACAACCTCTGTTTAAACAAGTTCCACCGAGAGTGTCTGATTCAATAAGTGTGGTTTCTAAATCAAAATTGCTTGCGTAAAGTGCAGCAGCATATCCTGCCGGCCCTCCGCCAATAATGGTCAATTTTTTCAAATTACCTCTTTCCAGATAGGGTCTCTATCCAATCGAGATAATAACTACACTTTTACAAGGGGTTCCCAAGAAAAATGATAATAGTTATCGTCACACTTAAATTTACTAAAGTTTGAACAAAGTTCAAAATTAGGATTGTTTTATATTTAAGTAGAATGTAACTATGCAGACAAGACATTTAATAATTGCTTCTCTTTTGACAGGTTTATTGATACTTGCAGCATTTGGTGCTTGGCTATTAACTTTTTAGAATTGAAAAACTTTAATCTACAACACGGCATAATACATATCCCAATGGAGCTTCCGTGGAGCTCTCCTGGTTTTGTAAATGTTTATTTCATTGAAGAAAAAGATGGGTATGTAATGATTGATTGTGGAGTTAATGGAAGCGAATATCAAGAATTACTAGAAACTAAAATGAAGTCATTTGGTTTGTCATATGAAAATATAAAGCTATTAATTGGTACGCATATGCATTCTGACCACATAGGTTTATCTTCAACACTCAGAGAAAAAGATATACCATTTGCATTATATAAAAATTCTGTGGAATTTATAGAAGGTTATAACGACTGGTCAATTAGGTTTAAAAAACTTAAAGAATATGCAAAAAAAGAAGGTGCTCCTAAAAGTTTCTTAGATGATATTGACCAAATAGAAACCCCAATTTATGCAGGAAAAATATCAAAACCAGACGTTTTACTTGAAGAAGGAAAGATAAAAAATGTAAATAGAAATATTGAAATTATATTTACCCCTGGTCACGACAGAACAGAAATCTCAATTCTTGATAATCCATCTAAAATATTATTTTCTGGTGATCATATCCTTCCAAAAATAACTCCATTCATTCCTTTAGAAGATGCTGGAGATGATATGTTGAAAAAATACACCTCTTCACTTGATAAGGTTTACAACCTAGAACAAAAATTAATTGCTCCTGGTCATGGAGATTTAATTGAAAAACCCTATTCACGTATTGAACAAATGCAACTACATCACAAAAAAAGATCTGATAAAATTATCGGTCTCATCGGGAACTCAAAATTTTCCGGCTGGGAGATTGTAAATTTACTTTTTCCAAGGAAACTTGATGAACTAAACCTAAGGCTTGCATTTCAGGAAACTATGGCTCACTTAATCTATCTGGAAAATAAAGGTTTGATTAAACATGTATTAAATTCAGACACAAATTACTGGGAGAAAGTTAGGCAGGTTTAAAACCTCTATTTTTTGCTTCATCAATATTATCTGGTGAAAATGACTGAATAAGATTTAATTTGATGTAGTCAACTTTATTAGTCAAAGTCGTTAATTTTTCAAATTGTTCTTCGTTATCACAATCATAAACTTTCATATTTTTACGATATCCGACAAACCTAGAATTTTCGAATCTATCTAATCTTTTCAATTTAGAGGTTAAGTAGTTCTGCTATTTTATCTCTTGCTAATTTAGGAGTTCCTAATAAGAGTGAATCGGACTTTGCTTTTTTAAAATATAAGTGTGCTGGATGTTCCCAGGTAAATCCAATCCCACCGTGAACTTGAATATTGTCACCTGCAATTTTATTAAAAACTTCAGAACAATATGATTTGGCAAGCATTGAACTCATTTCAGTCTCTACATCGTCTGAATAATCAACTCTAACTGCACTATAAGCTACAGATTTTGCACTTTCCAATTGCATAAGCATATTGGCACATATATGTTGAATTGCTTGAAAAGAACCAATTGGTCTTCCAAATTGTATCCTCTCCTTTGCATACTGGGTTGACATATCTAAACATGCCTGAGATGCACCTACTTGCTCCATCGCTAAGTAGCCAAGTGCAATATTTTTAACTTTATTCCATTCAGATAACTCAGTATCTAATTCAATTAAAACTGCTTCGCTATCTAATGCAACATCAGACATTTCAACTTCACACATTGGTCGTGTTTGATCAAGAGAAGTGGTTTCTTTAATTGTTACTCCTTCGGAGTCAGAAGAAACTAAAACAAATTTATATCCATCTTCATGTTTTGCTAATACAGCAATGTAATCAGAAACATCGCCAAACATAACATATTTTTTGTTACCACTGAGAATATAACCTGAATCTGTAGTAGTTAGCTGTGTGTTTAAGGTGTCTTGATTAATTTCATATTTATCACTTTCATATACAGCAAATGTACCAATTTTTTCACCACTTATAATTTCAGGTAATAACTCGTCTTTTTTTTCCTTTTTTGAATTCATTAATATGTGTTTGAAAACTACACCTGAGCTAAATATTGGAATTATTGGCATATAGTAACCTAGAACCTCAGAAAGTATAGCTGTGTCAGTATTAGAAAAACCAAGGCCACCATCTTCTTCAGGCACATCTAAGGCCAACCAACCTTGCTCGATAACTAGATCCCAAACTTTTTTATCGATTCTGCAGTTTTCATCAACTTTCTGGATTGTTTCAAGAAGGTCTATATTTTCTTTTAAAAGTTTATTTGAATTTTCTTTAATTTCGTTTTGAAGTTCACTTAATGTAAATTGCATTATCTAATTGTAATTTTTATTTTTTATTTCGCTAATCATATTTAAGTTGTTTCAAATCATAATTAACATAGAAGTTATGTTAGAAATTAAAAATTTACACGCAGAAGTTGATGGTACTGAAATTTTGAAGGGTGTTGACTTAAAGATTAATCCTGGCGAAGTACATGCAATTATGGGGCCGAATGGTTCTGGTAAATCTACCTTGGCAAATGTAGTTATGGGTAATCCAGTTTATGAAGTTACTCAAGGATCTGTAATATTTGAAGGAGAGGATATCACTGAAGAACCAGTAGACAACAGAGCAAAATTAGGAATGTTTCTTGCGTTTCAATATCCAGAATCAATTCCAGGAGTCACAATAGTAAATATGCTCAAAACTGCACTAACTAATATTGAAGAAACTGAGTATACGACACTTGAGCTTAGATTGAAAGTTGCCGAAGCTATGGAACAGTTAGGCTTGTCTGCAGATTTCGCCGATAGATACTTAAATGAAGGTTTTTCAGGTGGAGAAAGAAAAAGGAATGAAATTCTTCAACTAGCAGTGTTGAATCCTAAGCTTGCAGTTTTAGATGAAACTGATTCAGGATTGGATGTAGACGGATTAAAAGTAGTAGGTGAGGGTGTTAGCAAATTGAAGACTGCTGATAAAGGTTATTTAGTTGTAACACACTATCAGAGACTTTTGGAATATATAAAACCTGACTTTGTACATGTTTTTGTAGATGGAGCAATTGTTGAATCCGGTGGCGTAGAGTTGTCTGAAAAACTTGAAAAAGAAGGATATGAATCATACCTATGATAAAAGTAAGCGATCTAAAAAAAGATTTTCCAATATTTGATAGAGAAATTAATGGAAAAAGACTCACTTATTTAGACTCTGGTGCAACCTCACAAAAACCAAATTCAGTAATTAATGAAATGACAAATGTTTATACAAACATGAATGCAAACGTTCACAGGGGTACATATGTGTTGTCTTCTGAAACCACTGCTAAGTATGAAGAAGTTAGAAATAAATTAAAAAACTTAATAAATGCATACTCTTCAGATGAAATAATTTTTACTAAAGGATGTACTGAGGGATTTAATTTCTTAGCTAATTCAATTTGTAAAGATTTAAATTCAGGAGATGAAATAATACTTTCAGAAATTGAGCATCATGCGAATATAATTCCATGGCAAATGGCTGCCGCAAAATACAATTTGAAAATTAATTATGTAAACGTTTCCGAATCATTTGAATTAGACTTTGATCATCTTGAAAGCCTTTTGAATAAAAACACAAAAGTTGTCTCAATAGTAGGTGAATCAAACATATCGGGAATGCTACCTGACATTAAAAAAATAAATACCCTTGTGAAAGAAAAAACTGATGCGGTTTACATTGTTGATGGAGCTCAACTTGTTCCACATAGAAAAATTGATGTTCAAAATCTTGGGATAGATTTTCTGTGTGTTTCAGGTCATAAAATGCTCGGACCAACTGGTATTGGAGTAGTTTGGGGACGAAAAGATCTGCTAGAAAATTTGGATCCTGTTTATGGGGGTGGAGATATGATTGAAGAAGTTTTTTACGATACAGCCACTTGGGCCCCGATTCCTCATAAATTTGAAGCTGGTACTCCTCCATATGTTGAGGCAATAGGTCTTGGAGCAGCAGTTGATTATTTATCCAACCTAGATATGAATAGTGTTCAAAAACATTCTGATGATCTTCGAGAATATGCAAAGAATAAATTAGAAAACATAGACGGTTTAAATATTATCCATACAAACTCTAAACTAGCTGGCTGTACTTTTGCTATGAGTGTGGATGGCGTCCATGCAACAGATGTCTCCTTGATGCTAGACACTTTTGGTGTCGCAGTAAGAGCAGGGCATCATTGTGTTCAGCCATTTCACAGAAAATTAAACCTTGATGCTACATTTAGAGCTACAGGCTATATCTATAATGATGAAGAAGATTTTGATATCTTATCAAATGCTATAGAAGAAAGCATAAAATTATTAACTTAAAATGAGTATTCAAGAAAAAGTCGAAGGGTACAAAAAAACTTTATCATTATTTCCAAACCCGCAAGAAAAATATCAATACTTAATTGAACAAGCTAAGAAAAGTGAAGACTTTCCATCAGAATTAAGAATTGATGAATTTAAAGTAAATGGTTGTCAGAGTCAAGTCTGGCTTGTACCAGAAGAAAAAGACAATAAATTATATTTCAAAAGCGACTCAGATGCATTGATAGCTAAGGGACTTGTAACCTTAATTGCATCAATCTACTCAGACGAAGCGCCAAAAGATATTGTAAATTCAGAGATTGATCTAATGGAGGAATTTGAGTTAGGTGTAATCTTGAGTCCAGCTAGAAGAAATGGTGCGTTTAGTATGTTGAAAACTATAAAGGAATTTTCTCAAAAATTAGCTGATTGAACCTTCCCACCAATTTTCGTGTGGAAAAAAAATCCAGACTGGTTCAGAGTCTTTTGCTAAATCTCTCGTGTAATAATGCGGTTCAAAATCACATTCGTTATTCCACCACAAGGCAGAAAAACGAACATCGCATTCATGGTTTATATTATCCTTAATATAGTTTGATAATCGCTCAAAAGTCTCACCGCTGTCGCATATATCATCAACAATTAAAACTTTTGAATCATTAGATTTCGGAAGATAATTTTCCCAATGTGGAAAGTCCCTAGTTGAAGCATGTACTGGTTTAAAAGGTATATTGAGTTTATGAGAAATCATGACCCCAGGAATCAATCCTCCTCTACTAATGCCGACAATCACATCTGGTTTAAAACCATCTGCTTCAATTTTTTCACAAATTAAATTTGTGTCATCAATTTGCTGTTCCCAGGTATAAATTAATTTTTCCATTTTCGTAAGTGCTAATTTTATCAAAGAATAAAAAGTGCAGAGAAAATATTTAATTATTTTTTAGCTTCAAAATAAAAGACGTAGCTTGAGCATGTTCTATACTAATCGTATGAAAAGGAGGTAAGGATGCGAAGAAGTTGGGCGGTAGGCCTACTTATTATCAGTATTCTTGCTATGGCCTGCGGGGGAGCCGCAGACGTAGATGATTACAAAGCTGCATTTGTGTATGTAGGTCCAGCAGACGATGGTGGCTGGTCACAAGCACATGATGTAGGTAGACAATATCTTGTAGAACAAACTGGAATCGAAACAGCTTATACAGAGCTTGTTCCAGAAGATGCTACAGAATTCAGAACAGTTGCTGAAGCTTATATTGAACAAGGTTACAATATAATCTTTGGTACAACTTTCGGTTATTTAGATGCAATGGCTGAAATGGCAGAGGAATATCCTGATGTCATTTTCTTACATTGCTCCGGTTATCTTAAAAATGATACAAACTTTGGAAATTATTTCGGAAAAATGTATCAACCAAGATATCTTTCTGGCTTAGCGGCAGGTGCAATGACAGAATCGAACAAAATAGGTTATGTCGCTGCGTTCCCTATACCAGAGGTTATCAGAGGCATTAATGCTTTTGCTACAGGTGTTAAAGAAGTAAATCCAGACGCAACTGTTGAAGTTGTTTGGACATTTACTTGGTTTGGCCCTGAAGCTGAAACACAAGCTGCAAATGCTTTGCTTGAAACTGGAGTTGATGTACTTGCACAACACCAAGATTCACCATCGACAGGTATCGCGGCAGAAGCTGCTGGTGCTAAATGGATTTCTTACAACACTGCATATGGACAAGATGCTGCTCCTGGAGCCTTCGTAACAGCGCCTGTCTGGGACTGGGGTCCGTACTATGTTGAAGTAGTTGAGTCTATTGTAAATGATGAGTTTGTCGCAGAAGCATACTGGGGTGGTATGGATACAGGATTAGTCTCTTTATATGAGCTTTCCTCTGATGTCCCATCTGATACTGCTAGTTTAATCTCTCAAAGAACTGACGAGATAATTGGTGGTTCATTTGATCCTCCTATTGTGGAAGATGAATTTATCGATAATGTTATTGGTACTGTAAATCCATAACATGTTTTTTATTAAGCACTCCGGCAATGCTGGAGTGCTTAATTACTTTTATATATGAGTTCTCCAATTCTTGAAGTAAAAAATGTTTCTAAAACTTTTGGAAACGTCAAAGCACTTGATAGTGTAGATTTCTTCCTGCAAAAAGGTACCATACACGGACTACTGGGTGAAAATGGTGCTGGTAAATCTTCTTTAATGAATGTTTTATCTGGAATTTATTTACCAGAAAGTGGAACTATTAAAATTAAAAACCAAAATATTCTAAAAATGAACCCCGATATTGCATCTTCTTTTGGGGTTGGAATGGTACATCAAGAATTTAGACTTATAGAAAGTTTCACAATAAAAGATAATCTTACTCTTTCTAAAGCAAATATATTTTCTGATAATTTTGAAGAAGCATACGAAAAATATTCAGAAATATTTACTTTGAATTCGAGTTATCTAACTCCTATTAACGAACTTTCTGTAGGTGAAAAACAAAAAGTAGAGATAATGAAATTAATTTTTAAAAATAGTGAAATTATGCTTCTTGATGAACCTACTGCAGTACTGACTCCTCAGGAAACATTACAGCTTAAAGAATCTTTGGATAAACTTTCTCAGGAAGATGATAAAACCATTGTTTTAATTACTCATAAATTAAAAGAGATAAAAGATTTCACTGAAAGAATATTTGTAATGAAAAACGGCAAAATGGTTGCAAAAAATTTAGAAACTGAAAAAGTAACTGATCAGGAACTTATTGAATTGATGATGGGTGAGGTTAAAACTTCTAATTTCAAAAAAGATAACAAAAAGGGTGACGTCAAATTAGAAGTAAAAGATATATCACTTACAAACAGTGAACAATTTAAATCACTTGACGATATTTCTTTTACAATTCAATCAGGAGAGATTCTGGGTGTTGCTGGTGTATCTGGTAACGGCCAGGTAGAGCTAGCAAATGTTATTTGTGGAATTGAAAAAGAATTTCAAGGAAGAGTTTTAATTAATTCTCAAGATGTTTCAAAAAAAGGTGTTAAATCTAGAAAAAAGCTAAGCCTTTCTTATATTCCTGAAAATAGACTTGGTGTGGGTTTAGCTCCGGGTGTTTCAGTTTTAGATAATTCCGCTATAAAAGAATATTTTAAGGCAAGCTACGGTCCTCATTTATCAAAAGGAAAAATGCTAGGTTATTTAAATGATCTAATCAAGCAGTTTGCGATTAAGGCACCTGATGTAAAAGCAGAAATATCTACTCTTTCAGGTGGAAATATGCAAAAACTTTTAATGGGTAGAGAATTAATTTCAAATCCTGAAGTAATTGTTGCGGCCCAGCCAACTAGAGGATTGGATGTTAGTGCAGTTGAAGCAATTCATAAATTGATAATTAATCAAAGAGACAAAGGTTCAGCTGTTCTGTTGATTTCAGAGGATCTTGATGAGCTTTTTAAACTTAGTGACAGGATTATTGTTCTTTACGAAGGCAAAGTAGTAAAAGAAGTTGGAATCGATTCAGCAACAATTGAGACAATAGGCTATGCAATGGCTGGTATAAATGAATAAATATATTCTTTCTAAAAAACTTTACAGAAATGAACTAGCAACTTTTTATTCTTTCTTAATAGGCTTTTTGATTGCTCTTGCTGTGGGATCTTTAATATTATTTATTCAGGAAAAAAATCCCTTCGATGTTTTCTCCTTAATGCTTAAATTATCTATTGGCAGCGTAAATAGTCTCAGCAACTCACTAAATAAGGCGATACCTCTTATATTGGCTGGGCTAGGCATCTCAATAATTAACTCTGTAAAGCTCTGGAACATTGGAGCTGAAGGTCAAATTTTCATGGGAGCTATTGCTCTAAATTTTGTTTACATAAATACTTCAATAAATAATTCACAAATATATATTTTGCTACTGTTAGTTTCTGGATTTTTAGGAGGTGCTTTCTGTATTCTCTTCCCTGCAATTACAAAAGTTTTATTTGGAGTGAATGAAATTATTACAACTCTTCTTACGAATTATATTGTCTTTGGGCTAACTATTTATTTAATAAATGGTGCTTGGAAAGATCCTGCTTCTTTAAATTTTCCTGCAGCAGCTTATGTAAGTGAGTCAGTTTATTTACCGACTGTTTTGGGAAAATTAAGCTCTGGATTTTTAATTTGTATACTTTTCACTCTCATAGCTTATTACATTAAAGACAAGTCAGTATTTGGATATGAAATGAGAATAGCTGGTGGATCAGAATTGACTGCCATTTATGCTGGAATTAGTGCAAAACAAAAAGCATTTTTTGCAATGTTAATTGGTGGTGGTTTTGCTGGGCTAGCTGGAGCAATCGAATTATTAAGCCAGACACACAGAGTATCAACTGGAATTTCTCAGGGATTTGGTTATACAGCAATTATTGTTGCAGCAATCACTGGAATGAGACCTATTGGTATATTCTTAGTAGGTTGTTTGTTTGGAGCTTTAACTATCGGAGGCTCTGTAATACAAACTATCGGTGTAAGTTCATATATTGCTGAGATAATTCAGGCAACTACTCTTTTTGGTGCTTTGGTAGCTCAATTCTTTTTTTCATATGAAATTTTAAAAAAGGATGAAAATGATTGATGTACAGTTAATGGGTTTACTAAATGCTACATTGCAAGCTGCAACATTGTTGTTTATTGCTGCTTTAGGAGAACTTATTACTGAAAAATCCGGAATTTTAAATCTAGGGGTAGAGGGAATGATTTCAGTTGGAGCTGTTTCAGGTTTCATTACAGCAATTAATACGGAAAGTTTGTTTCTAGCAGTAATTGTTGGTGTTCTGAGTGCATCAGCATTTTCATCAATTCATGCTTTTGTAACTGTTGTCCTAAAACAAGATCAAACAGTGTCTGGATTAATTTTAACTATCCTTGGACTTTCTCTTTCTTCTTTGATTGGAAAACCATATGTTGGAAAAAAATTAGAAGTCAAACTTGAAAGCCTTATTGATATTGCAGAGCCATCTAATATTTTTCAAGTATTGCTCAGTCAAAATCTTATCTTTTATATAGCTATTTTGCTTATGATTTTTACCGCTTATATTTTAAAGAAAACAATGTTCGGAAGAAGAATCGAAGCAATAGGTGAGGATCTAAAATCTGCAGATTCTATGGGGCTAAAAATTGCAAAAACACAATTTATAGCAACTTGTGTGGGTGGAGCTTTTGCTGGTCTTTCTGGTGTCTATCTTACTCTAAGCTATGTTCCATATTGGACCGATGGTATGACCTCTGGACGTGGATGGATTGCATTGGCATTAGTAATATTCGGAGGATGGAAACCATATAGAACTGCGTTTGGAGCTTTACTATTTGGTTTTCTTGAGGCACTTGGTCCACGTTTACAAACATATGGATTTGAAATGAGTCCATACATTGTCAAAATTACACCCTACATAATTACTATCCTTGTATTAGTTTTCTTAACAATTATAAAAAATGGAAATACTGGTGCTCCAAAAAATATTGGTATTCCATTCTTTAGAGAAAATAGGTAAATCAAATTCTTTAAATTAATTTTTTGGTAGTATTAATACGACTTTAATTGACACCTGTGAGTGTCGGAAGGAAATGTCTTGGAAATAGATAAATTAATTTATCGTCTTAGTAAAGAAATTACTGAATCTGAATTTATCAATCCTCTTTTACTTGGAATCCCAAGAAGAGGCGATTTAATTGCAAAAAGAATTTCGAAAAACCTTGATCAGCTAAATTACGCACATGATATTGATACTGTTGATTATTTACCATTTAGAGATGATTTAGAAGAAGAAATTGAGAAAACCAAATTAGATATAAATCCGCAAGAAAGAGATGTTATTTTGATTGATGATGTCATTTATACAGGAAGAACTTTAAGGGCTTCAATAGAGGCCGTTGTTCATACAGGCAGGCCAAGATTAATAT
Organism: uncultured Candidatus Actinomarina sp.; assembly: GCA_902635945.1. GTDB lineage: Bacteria > Actinomycetota > Acidimicrobiia > Actinomarinales > Actinomarinaceae > Actinomarina. Next base: position 294,200 of record CACPPU010000001.1, read on the forward strand.
CCCTTCTTTGCTTGATTGACAGAGGCCATAGAGAACTACCCATTAGTCCGAAATTCATTGGAAAAAATATACCTACTAATGAAGAAGAATATGTTTCAGTATTTCTCAAAGAATTAGATGATGTTGATAAGGTTGAGGTCACATAGAATATGAATCATCTTCTAGATTTTCAAAACGTAGAAAAAGAAAATTTGGAAAAGATTATTAATTCAATTTTAAAACTTAATATACAAAAATTAAAAAAAATTGATTCTTTTACCCTTTTACAATTTAATGAAAGCTCAACAAGAACTAGGCTTTCATTTTCAATTGCTGCTCAGAAATTGGGGATCAATGTAGTAGAGTCGCAAGACTCGATTTCAGCTAAAGAAAAAGGTGAAAGCTTGATTCACGAATTGGAAACCTTTAAATCAATGGGAATAGAAGCATTAGTAATAAGGACAAAAGAAAATAATTTAGAAGAATATAAAAATTTTAATGAAATTTCAGTTATCAGTGGAGGATTTGGTAATACTTCTCATCCAACACAAGCATTAGTTGATGTTGCAACTCTAACAAAATTAAATAAATTTTCCGATGAAGTACCAGTGACTTATGTTGGTGACCTCAAACATTCTAGAGTATTTTCCTCTGGCAGAGAACTATTGACCAAATTAGGATTTAAGGTTGGTGTTTTCTCTAATGAAGAACTCCTTCCTAGTAATTTAGATAATTTATGTGTTTTTAATTCCTGGGAAGAAGTAGTTGAAAATTCAAGATCTGTTGAATTATTAAGAGTTCAAAAAGAACGCATTGAAAATATTGAAGGTTTTGATTTTAATAATTACAAAAAAAACTTTCAATTAACCAATGAGATACTTGAAAACACTTCTGATGACTTTGTTGTCTTGCACCCGATGCCGATAAATATTGGAATAGAAATAGACGACAATGCAGCAAAAAGTAAAAAATTTATATACCAAGAGCAACTAAAAATGGCAATTCCTGCAAGGGTTGCAAGCTATCAGTATGTTTTTGGAGCAATATGATTGAACTGCCATCATTTATTGATCTTCATACCCATACACGTTATCCCGATAAAAATAATTTCCCTTTTTTAGAAATTGAAAAAGCAGCACTAAACGGTGGGTACTCAGAAGTTTTAGCTATGGCAAATTCTGAAATAACAATTGATTCAATAGAAAATCTTAAACTTGCGAGGTCTATTGATAAAAAGTTGGATATAAAAGTTCATCGAGTTGGAGCATTGTCAAAAAACCTTGATGGTAAAGAACTTGTAAATTTTAATGAATTTGTTGACGAAGGAGTTACAATTTTTTCAGATGATGGAAAAACACTTATTGATGATGATCTTGCAGAAATTGCTTTTAAAAAAATTGCTCAATTAAATGCTGCAATTTTTCAACATTGTGAAAAAAACTGTCACACAAACCCCGGTGATATAGCACCTCCTCACAATACTTCGGAATTAATCACTATTCATGAAAATGAAGAGTTTGAAATTGTAAAAAGAGATTTAGATTTAGTAAATAAATATAAAACAAGATACCATGTTCAACATGTTTCTTCTAAAAAGAGTGTCGAACTAATTAAAGATGCAAAAGAAAATGACCTTCCAGTCACTGCTGAAGTAACTCCTCATCACTTATTAAAAAATAACCTAGATATAAATATGAATGATGGAAGCCTCAAAATGTATCCACCATTAAGATCTGAAGAAGATAGGCAAGCATTAATTAATGGCCTAAAAAATGGAATTATCGATGTAATTGCAACTGATCACGCGCCCCATCCAAAAGAAACTAAAGAAGTAAGTTTCAAGAAATCTGCTAGAGGCGTAGTTGGATTAGAGTCAGCATTTGTTGTTTTATTTTCTTCAAATTTATTTAGCTTGGAAGAATTAACAAGATTTATGTCAATAAACCCAATGAATATTCTGGTTAGTCTTGGATATGATAGCTCAAACACTAAAAAGATTAGCTGGAGTAAAAATGATAGTACTTTTATTACAAAATCATTCTACAAAAATTCAGCCTTTGAAAACTTCCAAGTAAATATTCAGAAAGAACTAAATCATGTATAAAAAAACTTTGCTTGTCAATCAAAATGGAGATGAGTTTATAGGATGGTCCGATAACGAATTTAACCCTACAACTGGTGAACTAATATTTAACACAGCAATGACAGGTTTTGTTGAGATACTCAGTGACCCCTCCTATATAAATCAAATAATTACGTTTACTTCTTCTCATGTTGGAAATTATGGAATGTCACAAGATGATTATGAGTCTAATGAACCAAAAATTGAAGCTGCTATAGGTAATTCATTTACATATGATCCATCATCTTGGAGATCAGAAAAATCTGTAACTTCCTGGTTAAAAGAATATGAAATACCCTTTAGTGGTGGTTTTGATGTCAGGTCAATAACAAAACATCTTAGAGACTGTGGGTCAAGTATGTTTGCAATAGGCCAAGAGATTGATAAAGACTCACTTATTAATTTAGTGATGAATGCTAGGGACATAATTGGTGATAATTCAGCACTAACCGCTGGTAGTTTGAATTTGGGTGATGATACAGTTGGTAAAGTTGGAATTTTAGATCTTGGAGCTAAACAAAGTATTGTAAATGTATTAAAAAAGTTAAATTTTCAAACTGTAGCAATTTCTCCAAAAGAATCAGCAGAAAATATACTTTCAATGAATCTAAAAGGTATTTTAATATCTAATGGCCCTGGAGATCCAAGATCTCTTGAAGGTGTAATTGATACTGTTCAAAAACTGATTGGTAATATTCCTATATTTGGAATCTGTTTAGGTCATCAAATTTTAAGCCTCGCGTGTGGTCTGAATGTTAAAAAACTAGAATTTGGACATCATGGCTCTAATCACCCAGTAGAAATTAAAGGAATCAAGAAAGCATTAATTACTGCTCAGAATCACGGATTTGCAGTAGATGATTTTGAATCTGATCTGGTACACGAAAAGTTTGGAAGAATTGAAAGTTACGCAAGTAATTTAAATGATGGAAGTAATGAAGGTATTAGTATCTGGGAGTCAATGGCTTATTCAGTACAATTTCATCCAGAATCTGGTCCAGGCACATCTGATGGACTGCAAATTTTTGACCCCTTTGTGAAACTTATGGAAAGTAACTATGCCAAAAAATAAAGATATAAATAGCATTTTAATAATTGGGTCAGGACCAATTGTAATTGGGCAAGCATGTGAGTTTGATTATTCAGGATCACAGGCTGCAAAAGCTCTTAAACAAGAAGGTTATAGAGTTATTCTTGTTAATTCAAACCCAGCAACTATTATGACTGATCCTGAAATGGCAGACGCTACATATATTGAACCACTAACTGCAAATTATTTGAAAAAGATAATTGAGATTGAACAACCTGATGCTGTCTTACCTACATTAGGTGGACAAACAGCACTTAATTTATCAATGCAATTAGAAAATGACAATGTATTCGACAAAAATGAAATTTTACTTTTGGGCGCTTCAGCAAAATCTATAGAAATCGCAGAAAATAGGTGGCTATTTAAAAGCGCTATGGAAAGTGCAGGAATCAAAACATTACAAGCTGAGTATGTTAAATCTATCGAAGAGGGTGTCGTTGCAAGTGAAGATATAGGATTTCCATTAATGCTTAGGCCTTCATTTATTTTAGGTGGAGGTGGCACAAGTCTTGTTGAAAGCAAAGAAGACTTAGAAAAAAAATTAAAAGATGCATTTAAAGCATCTCCAACGCAAGAAGTTCTAATAGAAGAATCTGTTTATGGATGGAAAGAGTATGAACTTGAGGTAATGAGAGACAGTGATGGAAACGGTGTTATCGTCTGTGGAATTGAAAATTTTGATCCAATGGGCGTTCATACCGGAGATTCCATTACAGTTGCCCCAATTCAAACCTTGTCTGATAAAGAATATCAAATTATGAGAGACGAAGCTCTAATTTGTTTAGACACAATTGGGATTGCAACTGGTGGCAGCAATGTTCAATTTGCAGTTAATCCAGAAAATGGTGATAGAAGAATTATAGAAATGAATCCTCGAGTCTCGAGATCTTCAGCATTGGCATCTAAAGCAACTGGGTTTCCTATTGCAAAATTTGCAGCATTATTAGCTGTGGGTTACAACCTTACAGAATTAAAAAATGATATTACTGGTTCAACACCAGCAAGTTTTGAACCAGTTCAGGACTATGTTGTGGTTAAGATTCCAAGATTTGATTTTCCAAAATTCCCCTCAACAGATGATGTTTTAGGAACGTCTATGCAAAGTGTTGGTGAGGTTATGTCAATAGCTTCCACTTTCACAGAAAGCTTAACTAAAGCAATCAGATCACTTGAAATTGGTAAAACAGGAATAAGAAATATTGATAACCGATTTATAAACCTGCCAAAAAACCAACTTCAAGAAGAAATTAAAACACCAAGACCTAGAAGAATTTTTGCGATTCTAGAAGCTATCAGAAGAAACTGGCCAATAGAAGATATAGCTTCATTGTCAAAAGTAGATTTGTGGTTTTTAAGAGAGATTGAAAAAAGTTTTAATGTAAACCCAGAGTCAACTCCTGTATCAATTTTAAAAATGCTTGGTTGGACTGATGAAGATGTAGATTCTAAAGAAATAAAGGATAACCTTGAAAATAAGAGAGCTTATAAACTTGTAGACACTTGTTCTGCAGAATTTTTATCAAAAACTCCGTATTTGTACTCCACTTTTGGGACGTCAGACGATGACAGCGCATCAAAGAATAAAAAAGTAGTAGTTATAGGTTCGGGACCAAACAGAATTGGACAGGGAATAGAGTTTGATTATTGCTGTGTTCATGGAGTTGAGTCATTAAAAGAAAATAATTATGAAGCTATTATGATTAACTCAAACCCGGAAACTGTTTCTACAGATTATGACACTGCCGACAAATTGTATTTTGAACCACTTTCTTGGGATGAAGTTAAAGCAGTGTTAGCAAGAGAAAAACCAGATTCAGTAATTATTCAACTTGGAGGACAAACTCCCCTAAAGCTTGCAGATAAAATCTCTTCATCGGGTTATAAAATTGCAGGATCTTCTCTAGATGTCATAGATGCAACTGAGGATAGAGATTTATTTCAAAAGCTTTGTTTATCTTTAAATATTGATCAACCAAAATCAAAAATATCATTCAATGAGGATGAGTTAATCAGTGCAGTAAAAGAAATTACTTATCCTGTGCTATTAAGACCAAGCTATGTTTTGGGAGGTAGAGCTATGCGTGTTGTTAAAAATGATGATGAGTTAAAAAACTATCTATCAATATTGGCAACTGCAGATGATGATGGAAATCCTTTTAGCTCTGGTCCACTACTTGTTGACCAGTTTCTAACCGAAACCATCGAAATAGATGTTGATTTAATTTCAGATGGAAAAGATGTCTTTATTGCAGGAATTTTAGAGCATTTGGAACCTGCAGGAGTTCATAGTGGAGATTCTACTGCTGTTCTTCCACCATTTAGTATTACGGAAAGCATGATAAAGGAAATTGAAGACAAGAGTACGACCCTTGCAAAAGCCCTTGGTGTAAAAGGGTTATTAAATATTCAATTTGCTATTAAAGATGGTACATTATTTATTCTTGAGGCAAATCCGAGAGCTTCAAGAACTATGCCTTTTGTGTCAAAAGTAACGGGAAACCAAATAATCAAAGCTGGCACCCTTTTAATGCTTGGACATAGTTTGGATTCAATCAAAAAAACTACCAATTATTTGAATAGTTCAACAAATAAAGTAGCTATTAAAAAAGCTATTTTTCCTTGGTCAAGATTTCCAGCTGAAGATACAATGCTTGGCCCTGAAATGAAAGCAACAGGAGAAGTATTGGGAATTGGAAGAAGTTTTGGAGTTGCTTTAAATAAAGCTTATGCAGCTGCAGGAGTTGAAATAAATGAAAATGAAAAAGGAATTTTTGTGTCTCTTAGCGATCAAGAAAAACCTAATTTTATAAAAATTGTAAAAACTTATTCCGACTTAGGATTCAAAATTTATTCAACAAACGGAACAGGAGAATACTTAAAAAATAACGAAATTAACTCAACTATTGTTGGAAGGGCTGATGAGACCTTTCCAACTTCTTTGACTATTCTTCAAGATAAACTAATTTCACTTGTTATCAATACACCAACATTTGCAAATGAATATACAGATGGATGGAAAATTAGGCGACTCTCACATGAGACTGGAGTAGCAGTAGTTTCATCTGTCAGAGAAGCTGAAGCTTTTTTAAAGGCATTTTTAGAAACTACAAAATCTTTTGAAGACATGGAGGCAATACAAAATGTCAGTTAAACCAATATTCTTTGCATTAGATGGAAAATCATTATCTGAATTTGAATTTGAACTAAAGATATTAAAAGATCATATATATGGAGTAAAAGTAGGCCTTGAACTCTTTGTTTCTGAAGGGCCATCTGTTGTAGAAAAGTTAAAAAAACAAGGTTGGCAGGTTTTTTTAGACCTAAAACTTCATGATATACCAAATACTATTAAGGAAGCTACAAGAAGTGCAGCAAACCTTGGAGCAGATTTTTTAACAATTCATATTGCTTCTACTAGCGATGCCTTGATTGAAGCATCAAACACAAAAGGTAACACTCTACAAATTCTTGGTGTAAGTAGTGCATTAACCAGTAGGGCTATGAGTAACTCAGTAAGTGAAGAAGTGAACAAAGAGTTTAAAGAAGCAAAGGAATGTGGTATTGACGGAGTAATTTGTCCGGCTTCAGAAATATCTAAAACAAAAGAGATATTTGATTTAATTGTAACTCCTGGAATACGTCTTAAAAATGATGATAAAAATGACCAAAAAAATGTTGCAACGCCTAATTTTGCATTCAATGAAGGTGCAAAATATATAGTTATGGGAAGATCTATAAGAAATAATCTCGACTACATTATCAATGATTTAGAGTTATGAAAACATTTATTGCAGCACCATTTGGAAATTATATTAAAACATCAAATACAATCTCCGTTACTGGAAGCTGGACTATAGAAAAACGTAAAGGTCGTATAAAGCAAATTGTAAAAACACTGAGATACACCAAAAGAGGGTGGGTTAACAAAATAGGCTTAAGAAATCCGGGATTTGAACATGGTATAAAAAATCATAAACAAAATGAGGTATTTTCAATAGCTGGAATTGAGGAAGATGATTGGAAAATTTTTGCTGAATTGATTCCTAGTGACACAAATCTAGAAGTAAATATGTCATGCCCAAATATTGAAAGCCACTTTACTTCAGGAATTGAAAACTTCAGTTATGAGTCTCGCCAGTGGTATATTGGAAAGATTTCTCCATTAACAACTTTTGATGAGTTAGAAAAATATATAAATGAATTTAATTTTAAACAAATTCATGCTTGTAATACTTTGCCCATTGAAAAAGGTGGTTTAAGCGGAAAAGAACTTATCCCATATACTTTTAAATTTATTGAGCATATAAAGCAGTACTATCCTCATATTGAGATTATTGCTGGTGGAGGAATATCTGAAAAAAAAGATATTGAGCATTATATTGAGTTAGGCGCAGATCATATAAGTCTTGGAACTGTATGTTTCAATCCAGTAAAATTAGGAAGGTTATTATGAATTTATTTATTAGAGAAGATTTTATCTCACACGCAGGATTGCCGTTGACCTGGAAGGTCGAATGTGATGCGTTAAGTGAGGGTGATTACGAAGCGCTTGCAAAAATAGTAAGCGAAAAAATTAAATTTAAAGATGTAGTTGGTATTCCTCGTGGAGGTATTCCTTTTGAAAATGCCCTTAAACAGTACGCATCTAATGACGAAAATGATCCGTTGTTAATTTGTGACGATGTATATACAACTGGTACATCAATGAGAGAGGTTTATCAAGAGGGTGCAATTGGTATTGTAGTTTTTGCAAGGAATGAGATTACAGATGATTGGATTAAGGCAATTTGGCAAATGTCAATCTAGTCTTCTAATTTACTAATTCTCCTTAGATATCTCTCTTCTTTAATTAACGTAGCGTCTAAAAAACTTTCAACAATATTTATAACATTTTCCTCATTTATATTATTTGTACCTAAACATAGAACATTTACATCATTGTGTTCAACACTTTGTATTGCAGTATCTTTATCAACTACATTTGATGCTCTTATTCCTTTGATTTTATTAGCAGCAATTGACATGCCTACACCGCTTCCACAAATCAATAATCCTCTAGAGGATTCATTATTGAATACAAAATCACAAGCTTCTTTTGCAAAGTCTGGAAAGTCGCAACTATCTTCATTATTAGTTCCAAAATCTTTTATGTTAATTTCTCTTTTAAGGTTGTTAACAATATAATTTTTTAATTTGTATCCAGCATGGTCAGATGCAATTGCTAAATTTTGAATCATTAAATTAATTTTTCTATATTTAAAAGCTCATCAATTTCTTCACTTGATATCAAGTTTTTCTCAAGTAAAACTTCTTTAATAGTTTTGTTTTGTGACATAGCTTCTTTAGCAACTTCAGCAGATTTGTCATAACCAATTACAGGGACAAGGGCAGTGACTAAAATTGAATTTTTTTGAATATTTTCATCAAGCTTTTCTGTATTTGCTTCTAAATCATTAATTAATTTTTTTTCAAATACATCAGTACTAGTAGTCAAAAGCTCAATACTTTCAAGTAGATTGTGTGCCATAACAGGTAACATTGTATTCAATTCAAAGTTCCCATTTGATGAGGAAAAGGTAATTGTGTTGTCATTTCCTATTACTTGTGCAGAAACTTGCATAACCATTTCAGGTATTACAGGATTAACTTTTCCAGGCATGATTGAAGAGCCAGGCTGCAATGCAGGAATAATTAGCTCATTTAGTCCAGAGACAGGTCCACTACCCATCCACCTAATATCATTTGCAATTTTAAACATAGATACAGCAAATGCTTTTAAGCAACCTGACAAATGAACAACTTCTTCTCTAGATCCCTGGCGAGTAAAATGGTTTTCTACTTCAACAAAATTAATACTTAATGATTTTGAAATCTCTTTTGCAACATCTTTACCAAAATTATCTGGTGCATTGATTCCGGTACCAACTGCTGTACCACCAATAGCCAATTTACTGGCATTTACTAGTGATAATTTAATATCTTCTAGTCTCTCTGATAAAAGTGCTGAATATCCCCTAAATTCTTGTCCAAGGGAAACAGGCGTTGCATCCATTAAGTGGGTGCGTCCATTTTTGTATACTTTTTCCCATTTTTTGGCTTTATCTTCGAGTGATTGAATTAAACTTTCAACAGCTGGAATCAAATTTTGAACGATTTCTGTTACAGCTGCGACATTAGTAGCTGTTGGAATTACATCATTTGATGACTGACTCATGTTTACGTGGTCATTCGGATGAATATTTTCACTTAAACTTTCTGAAGCAATTTTTGAAATTATTTCATTAGCATTCATATTTGTTGAGGTGCCTGATCCAGTTTGAAATATATCCACAACAAAATCTTTGTCATGATTACCATCAATTACCTGTTGTGATGCATCAATAATAGAATCTGCAAAATTCTTATCTAATAATTTATTATTTTGATTTACTTTTGCACAAGCTTTTTTAATCTCACCTAATGCTTTAATAAAGGATCTGGAAAATCTAAGGTTTGATATTGGGAAATTTTCTACTGCTCTTGCTGTAGAGGCTCCATATTTAGCATTTATTGGAACTTGAAACTCTCCCATTGAGTCTTTTTCAGTTCTAAATTGTTCTGTCATTTACTGTTCCTGATATTGAGTGTATCCACCAGAATCTACTTCTTCAATAAGTTCTTTAGATCCTGATTTCACGACATTTCCTTTTACTACAATATGAACTCTATCAACATCAAGGTATCTTAAAATTCTTGAGTAATGTGTGACTAATAGATAAGAGGTTTCATCATCTCTATTTTCATTAATTAAATTAGCTACTGTCTTGATAGCATCGATATCTAAACCAGAATCAATTTCATCTAGCAATGCTAGTTTTGGTTTTTTTAATGCAAGCTGGAAGAGTTCAGAACGTTTTTTTTCTCCACCTGACAAATCAACATTTACATCTCTATCTAAAAACTCTTCAACATTAAATTTCTTAGCAACAGAAACTATTTCCTCTTCGTTTAACCCTTCTGTTGAAGCCATAGCAAACTCCATTAAAGATACTCCAGGCAGGCCAACGGGATATTGATAAGATTGAAATATTCCATCATCTGCTCTTTCAAACTGAGGCTTTCCTAATATTTCACTACCATTCAGTTTTACCTCACCATTAGCCTCAAAATCTGGATTTCCCATTAAAACATGGCATAATGTGGACTTACCAGAACCATTCGGCCCCATTACTGCGTGGAGCTCACCTTTACCAATTTCTAAATCCACCCCATTCAAAATTTTTACATCACCAATGTTTGCAAATAAATTACTAATCTTAAGCATCTAAATTTTCCTTAATTACTAAAGAATCTCCGTCTATCTCAGTTGTAAAAACAGTAACCGGTTTTGTAGCTGGTAAAGTTAAAGCTTCACCTGTTTTCAAATCAAACTCTGCACCATGAAGAGGGCACTCTACTTTACAATCATAAACCTCTCCATCTGCAAGATCAGCTTCAGAATGAGAGCACATATTTTGAATAGCGTAATAATCTTCATCTACTTTAAACACTGCTACCGTAATTCCATTTATATCTATTTTTGTAACAGATGTATTTTCAAATTCTGAAAGCTTAATGGTATTCATGCTCACTTTGATCTTTCCAGTACATTTAAATATTTTTGCATTAATTCCTCAGAAACTTTATCAGAGATAGTTTCCCAACCATCTTCACTTATAACTTCATTAAAGAAACCTTGGATTAGTAATTTTTCTGCTGAAGTTTTATCAATACCTCTAGACATAACGTAATGGTATAAATTCTCTTCAATAGGTCCAACAGATGATCCGTGTCCACATATAACATCATCACATAAAATTTCCAGATTAGGAACCGACTGAGCACTTGCAGTTTCTGATAGTAATATATTTCTATTTTCCTGGTGAGATTCAGTTTTTTCAGCACCCTCTGCAATGTGTATTGTTCCTGTAAAAACTGATCTACTTTCATCACCTAGAACTCCCTTGGTTAACATATTTGATGTAGTTCTTTTTGCTATATGATTTACAAAAACTCTATTGTCGTGAACTTGAGCTTTTTCTCCAAAATAAACACCGTCAATATTGAATCCTGCTCCGTCTCCTATTAAGTCGACATCTATCCTATTTCTAGAAAATGAACCACCAGTACTTACAGTATGTATATTGAAAAACCCATCTTTTTCAACTCGTGCAAAAATTGAATTTATAATATCTAGCTCTTTTGGAGTGTCAGCATCAATAATCAATTCCAAATTAGAGTTACTATTTGCTAAAACTTCAATAATTGAATAAACATCTGCATTTAAAGAATCTCCGAACTTTATAGATAATTTTGCTGTGACATTCTTTTCAACATTTATTCCAATATAGGGAGTTGATAAACCTGTATTTTGTAGATTGAGTGTAACAAATTCTTGATTATTTTCTTTAAAGTCAATAATTATTCCACCATTACACTTTTGATATTGTTGCGCCAAAAATCTATCAACAGGTCTTAAAGCATAATCAGCAATCAATGGCTCAGACACATCATTTAGATCAATAACGCTAAAAGTCTCGTTGTCTTTACAAATAAATTCATTTGAATTAAATACAATGTCAAAATCTGTGTTTTCAACTAAATCATTATTTTCTTCTTCAACTTTGAAATCATTTATTGATTCAGATATGTTTGTGTATTTCCAATCTTCATCTTTTGTTGATATTTCTTTCAATGAGTCGTAAGGCTCTGAAATTAATTTTTTTGAAAACACTTTATTATTCAATTTTTATGAAACCTTAACCTATTGCGCCAGCTTCTATCATATTAAGTTCTATAAGTTTGTTGAACTCCATTGCATATTCCATAGGCAAGGTTTTAGTAAACTCTTCAACAAAGCCAGCAACAACCATAGATGTTGCTTCAGCTTCAGAGAGACCTCTACTCATCAAATAAAATAACTGATCTTCGCCAACTTTTGAAACAGTAGCCTCATGGCCAATCTCGGCAGTAGATTCTTCAATTTCCATATAAGGATACGTATCGGATCTAGATTTATCATCTAATATTAAAGCATCACATCTTACGAAACTTTTAGCAGTTTCAGAGCCATCTTCTACTCTTACCAAACCTCTGTAAGCACCTCTTCCTCCACCTTTTGAAATTGATTTTGATGTGATTAGTGAAGTTGTATCTGGAGCTAAATGTACCATCTTTGCTCCAGTGTCTTGGTGTTGTCCAGAATTAGCAAACGCAACAGATAGCACTTCTCCATGAGCACCAGGCTCCATTAGGTAAACTGAAGGGTATTTCACGGTTAATGAAGAACCAATGTTGGCATCAATCCATTCCATTGTTGCATTTGCAAATGCTTGAGCTCGTTTAGTAACTAGATTAAATACATCATTGGACCAGTTTTGAATAGTTGTATATCTACATGTTCCCGAAGGTTTTACAATAATTTCAACAACTGCTGAATGTAATGCATCAGTAGTGTACACAGGAGCAGAACATCCCTCTATATAGTGTACAGAGGCACCCTCATCAACAATTATTAGTGTTCTTTCAAACTGACCCATATTTTCAGCATTAATTCTGAAATAGGCTTGAAGAGGGTCTTCAATATGTACGCCTTTTGGTACATAAATAAATGATCCTCCCGACCAAACTGCAGAGTTAAGTGCAGCAAATTTATTGTCACCTGGAGGTATTACCGTTCCAAAATATTCCTGTACAAGTTCTGGATACTCTCTTACAGCAGTGTCCATATCACAAAAAATAACTCCCAATTTTTCAAGATCTTCTCTATTTCTGTGATAAACAACTTCACTTTCGTATTGTGCAGTAACGCCGGCAAGATAACTTCTCTCGGCTTCGGGTATGCCAAGTTTTTCATAAGTTTCTTTAATCTCATCAGGAACCATGTCCCAAGAGTCAGCCTGTTCTTCAGTCGGCTTGATGTAGTAATAAATATCGTCAAAGTCTAAAGAGTCTAATTTTTCTTTAGCTACCCACTCAGGCATTGGCTTATCTAAAAACCTTTTATATGCTTTCAATCTAAAATCAAGCATCCACTCTGGTTCTTCTTTAATTTCTGACATCTTTCTAATGATGTCCTCATTAAGACCTTTTTCAGGTTTAAAAACATTTTTCTCAGGATCAGACCACCCAAGCGAGTACTTTCCTAAATCTATATCAACATTTGCCATACTTTCATTTTAATAATGTGCTGGTTCAATCATAAAAAGTATTGATTTAATTTATTTCCTTAAGTAGTTATTATTTTTTATATGCCAGCAATTTTTATAAATCCTAATAATGAAGAACACATAAATCTATTAAATCGTCTAAAAGAACAGAATCAAGATTTAAGAGTTTTTATATCAGACAAAATTGAAAAAGAGTTTGTAGAAAAATTACCTGGAAAAAAAGCAATAGGCGATATTTACGATGATTCACACATATACACAGCCTCTGAAGGAGCATTTTGTGGAATATTTTACGAAGGCTCAGAAAATTCTTTAAGAGAAGTGTTTATAAAGTCAATTAAACAGTCATCATTAAAAAGAATTTTATGGATATCTAATCAGAAAGAATCGGATGAAATCACAGAATTAGACAACTTAACTTATATTTTTTGTAACAAAGATTCAAATTATGAAGATACTGTTTTGGAATTAGAAGAAATAGATGAAGTAACTGATAAATTTATCGATTTATCCTAAAAAACTTTGAACTTAGATTACTAGATTGTAAAGTTGTAAAATTCTCTTATGAAGAAAAATTCATTTTTTAAATCTGGTTCCGGAGCTCGGAAAGCATTTGTTTCTAACTTCCAAGATAAAACAGAATTAAAAGAATTCACAGACGCAAACAATAAATCAAAAATAGTAGATGAAATTTTTCACAAAAGCTCTGAAAATATGGAGGAGCTTGAAAATAATTCTGTTAGCCTCACAGTCACATCCCCGCCTTACAACATTGGTAAGGATAGCGACCTAGATTTAACTGATGATGAGTACTGGTCAATGATGGAAAATATTTTTAAAGAAACATATAGAGTCACTGAATCCGGGGGGAGACTTGTTGTAAATGTTGCTAATTTAGGCAGGAAACCTTATATTCCTTTTTCAAAATACTTCACAGAGCTTTTAATTGAGACTGGTTTTATTATGCGTGGTGAAATCATATGGCAAAAGTCCAAAGGAGCTAATGCTAATTTTGCCTGGGGTAGCTGGCTATCGGCATCCAACCCAGTTATTAGAGATATTCACGAGTATTGTTTAGTATTTTCAAAAGATTCACTTAAAAAATCTACTCAAGGTGAATCTTCTCTTGAAAAAGAAGAGTTTATGGAATCCACACTTTCTATATGGAATATAAATCCAGCGAGAGCAAAGAAAATAGGCCATCCTGCTCCATTTCCAATAGAACTGCCACAAAAATTCATAAATCTTTACACATACAAAAATGATTTAATTCTTGATCCTTTCCTGGGGAGTGGAACAACAGCTATAGCAGCAAAATTATTGGATCGAAATTTTGTTGGTTATGAAATTGAAGAAGAGTACATTGAAATTGCTAAAAATAGAATAAAAAAAGAAGTTAATTAACTAAATTCCAAGCTGAAAATAGTTGTTGATAAATTTCATTATTTGCAAGTAAAGTTTCATGATTATCAAAACCAACTAATTTACCTTCACTCATTACAAGTATCTTTTCTGCATTTAAAATAGTTTCCAGTCTATGAGCAATAACAACAGATGTTTGATAATCAAGCAATGTATCAGTTGCGTCAAGAATGGAACTTTCAGATTCAATATCTAAGTTAGCTGTAGCCTCATCGAATACAATAATTTGTCTTTTAGCAAGCACTGCTCTAAGTAAAGCAATAAACTGTCTCTCTCCTGCTGAAACATTTGCTCCTCTTTCTCCTACGTCTTGTTCTAATCCATCTTCATATCTATCAAACCAATCGATCAAGCCAATATTTTCTAACTCACTTTTTAAATCTATTTTTTCAGGATTAGAGTAAATTAAATTATCTCGAATTGAACCTCTAAATAGAAAGCTTTCCTGAGGAACGTAGGCAATATTCTTCCTTGCCCATTTTTGTGATATGTTTTTTGAAGATTCACCATAAAACTTTACATCCCCTTTATTTGGAAGATAAAATCTTAAAATTAATTTTGCGATAGTGCTTTTTCCAGCTCCTGTTTCTCCAACAATAGCGATTTTTTCTCCTCTATCGATTGAGAAAGAAACATCGTGAAGTACAGTTTCCCGACCATAGGAAAATTCGACATTTTCGAATTTAATTACATTATTTGAATCTACTTCTGGCGAAAGAGTTCCTGTTTTACTTAATACAGGTTCTTCATCTAAAATTGAAAAAACTTTCTTCATTGAGGACCCTGCAGATCTTAAAAGATCATAGTTAAAAGAAAGTTGAATTAGAGGATCAAAAAAATAATTTAGATAAAACAGTAATGCAACAAGTTCACCAACAGTTAATGTACCTTGCTCTATTCTTGCAGCTGCAAACCATATAACTACTGCAATTGAGGTGACTCTTGTAATTTCCAAAAAAGGAAAGTATATTGCAATATTTTTGGCTGACTGCATGTTTGCTTTTAGGTGCTCATTATTTACTTCTTTAAACCTTTTTAATTGCTTGGATTCATCTGCGTAAGCTTGAATAATTCTTACACCTGATATTCCCTCTTGTAGAGATGATAAGACTTGTCCTATCCATTCCCTCACTGACCAGTATGTTTTATCGGCGTGGTTTCTAAATATTTTGGTTGCAATTCCAAGTAACGGAAGAATCAAAAATGATAGTAACGAAAGCTGTACATCTACCAAAAATACAGCAATGGTAGCACCAAATATGGTGAGTAAAGAAGTCAAAATACTACTAGCTCCTTCCCTTGCAAATTCATTCAAGCTTTGCATGTCAGAAGTCATTCTTGCTACCAGTACTCCTGTTTTATTTTTTTCAAAATAATTAATGTCTAAAGATGACATATGTCTGAATAATTTTTCTCTTATGCTTTTTACATAAGATTCACCAACAAGACCAATAGAAAGAAGTGCCTTGCTTGTCACAAAATACAACACAATAAGTGTTAGGAAATAAAAGAGGCACTGAATTAGTAAGTACTGATAGTCATACTGCATTACACCATTGTCAATTCCTCTGGATATTAACTGTGGACCAATCATACGCACGCCGGTTCCAACCATTGCAATCATTGAAGCAAAGAAGAAGGGTCTATGAACTTCTGGTACTAGTTTAAATGATCTTATGAAGGTGTTCTCTTTCATATCTATATCTCCGAAGTTTCATTTTCTAGAAACAAAGATTTGTAAGTATCTACTGATTCCATAAGCTCTTGATGTTTTCCTTGGGCTTTGACTCTGCCATTTTCGAGAAACACTACTTCATCACACAACTCTATAGTTGGGACTCTATTTGTTATTATTAAAGTCGTCATATTTGACATTACTTGATTTAATTCGTTTCGAATCTCTTCCTCTGTACTAGCATCTACAGCTGAAAGGGCATCGTCAAGAATAAGAACACGTGGCTTTCTTAAAATAGCTCGAGCTAATGCAATCCTTTGCCTCTGCCCTCCAGACAAGCCGTAACCTCTTTCTCCTACCTTTGTTTCATAAGATTCTGGAAGCTGTGAGATAAAATCATGCGCTCTAGCAATAAGTGCTGCATCTTCTATCTCTTCTTGGGATGCATCTTCTAACCCAAGTGAGATGTTTTCTCTTGCCGTATTAGAAAATAAAAAACTTTCTTCAAAAGCAAGGCTTACATTACTTCTTAAATCACTCAGTCTTAAGTTCTTGATATCTACTCCATCAATTTCGATAGAGCCAGACTCAATTTCATACAATCTTGGAAGAAGATATGCTAGTGTAGATTTTCCAGAACCTGTAGAACCTACTATTGCTACAGTCTTTTTTCCCTCAATTTCTAAAGTAAGGTCATCAAATATTTTCTCATTTCCATACTTAAAATTTACTTTTGAGAACTTCAATGAACCGTCTCCATCTTCAGGTAACTCATTAGGGGATTCATCATCTGTAATTGTTGGTGTTTCATTAAGGAGCTCAAGAATTCTATTTCCGGCTGCAACACTTGAAGGTATTTCGGATAAAAACCAAGCTGTAATTCTAAGAGGCCAAATTAACAAGAAAACATATTGTGTAAAAGCTATAAATTCACCAAGAGAGAGAAAATTATTAATTGTTAAATATCCACCTAAAAGCAACACTGCAAGTGTTATTACCATTGGTATCAATTCAAATAAAGGAACAAATCTTGTTCTCAACTTAAGGTAACCGAGTGAAGTGTCATAAATTTTTTGGACCGCATCTTCTACTCTATTAGAAGCTTGTTCTTCATTCCCAAATGCTTTTACAACTCTGATTCCTCCCAACTGTTCTTCAACTTCAGTTGTCATATTTGCTTCTGCTTCTTTTACTTTCAAAGAAACTCCCATTGCTTTAGAAGAAAAGTTAGAAGCTAACCACAATACAGCTGGAATAGATAGCAGCACTATGCCTCCAAGTGGAAGACTTAAGCTTAATAATGTCACACTTAAAATCAGAAGTAGAAATATGTTAGCGGATGCAAGTGGTGCAATAGCAAAAGCTAACCTGACTTGTGATGCGTCACTTGAGGCTCTTGCCATTAAATCACCTGTTGGTACTTTATCGTGGTAATTAAATGCAAGTTTTTGCATGTGTGTAAAAATTCGATTCCTAATTCCAGCTTCAACATTATAAGAAACATCCATACTGAAGTATCTTCTTGTACCAATTGAAATTGCTCTTGTATATCCTGCGATAACCATAAAGGAAATAAATACAATTACAGCTCTTTGGTTTTCAGCAACAATACCATCGTCAATAATTCTTTTGATTAAATATGGTTGAATAATTACTAAAAAACACCAAAGAAGCGCAGAAATATTGGAAATATAAAAGCTTTTTTTGTTTTCTTTTATACCTTCTACAAAAAAAGAAATTGCTTTTTTAAATTCTGGCGTTTTAAAGACTTTAAACATGTTTACTCATAATAATTGGGTAAAAAATTTAAAATAATGGACTAAATACTTTGTGCATTATTTCACAAGCGTATTATCGTAGTCGATATGAATGATGTCTTAGATAAAAAAATTGAGAATGTTTTAGATCAAGCTGATCGAATGTTTATTGCTACAAGTGTAGGAGGAAACTCTTCTGGAGCTTCTGTGTTTTTTAGTAGAGATGGAGAGGATTTAGTTTTCTTTACCTTCCACCCTACCCGCAAAGCTGAGCAAATAAGATTAAACCCGAGAGTGCATGTTGTAATCTGGCCAAAAGGTCAAGAAGGAATCGAAGGATTACAAATTGATGGAGAGTGCTACAAAATCAAAGATGAGGATGAAAAGAAAAGAGCATACGAACTAGTCTTAAATACAACCGAAGCTTTCAAAGAGTTCATGGAAGATGAGTTTTTAATCAAAAATGATGTTGTTGGTTATTACAGAATTAAACCAACAACTATTAAATATGTGAACTTTTATCAAGAAGAAAAGTTTGAGTGGAAGACATATCCTGCAAATAAGACATCTGCAGTAAAAATGGCTTTCAAACTTGGATTAAAAAGAATTGGACTTTGGCTTAGGACAATTCGTGCACCATTTTTAACAGCTACTTTTGCCCCAATTTTTATTGGCGCAGCAGTCGCATGGAATGATTTAAAAGAAGCTGGTTTAGATTCAAGTTGGTCATGGAGAATGTTTTGGCTTGTTCTTGGTGGAGCATCACTAGCTCAAGTTGCTACAAATGCGTCGAATGATTATTTTGATCACACTTCTAACGCCGACGAAATAAACAAGGTAGCAAGTCCGTTTAATGGTGGTAGTAGGGTTATACAAGTTGGCTTGATGACACCTGGACAAGTTCTTTTAACTGCATTAGTTAGTATTGCTGGAACTGTTGCCATCGGTCTTCATTTAAATCAACAAGTTAGTGGAGAGTTTTTTGGTAATACTCCAATTCTATGGACAGGTATAATTGGGACATTTTTAGCACTTGGTTATACAGGTGACCCAGTAAGACTTGGATACAAAGGTTTCGGAGAAATCGCAATTGCACTTGGATTTGGTCCAGTTATGGTAATGGGAGCTCATTACGTATTGACAGCGTCAATTCATAACAATGTAATTTCAGAATGGAATTGGATTGAAGCATTGATTGCATCTGTTCCAATAGCAATTCTTGTAATGCTCATTGTCTGGATTAATCAATTTCAAGATGCTCCTTCTGATGCTGCAGTAGGTAAAAACACTTGGGTTGTGAGAACTGCAGAACAAGGTGAGTGGATGAAGCTTGAAAAACCAATGAAGTTGTATAAGCAATTCATGATTGAAGCATTCGTTGCAGTTGCGTTTGTAGGTGCTATAAGTTTTTTCACAGATTACGGTACAGTTTATGCTTTCATGGCGTTACTCCCCCTAGCGCTTGTATGGAAAGCTTTTAAGATGGCAGATGAATGGATGATTAAGTGGAATAATCCTGAGGCTGATCGTCAAAAAGTTCCTTATGAACTTCTGTTAGTAAATGTATCTACAATAGGAATCCATTTCTTAACAGGTATTTTGCTTGCAGTGGCATACATTCTCTAATTGGCTGAAAAAGCTAACTTTTCAAACATATATAAGTTTTACGACTTAATTAATTCTGTCATAACGCTTGGGTTTGATAAATCTTGGAGAAACAAAGCTAGTAATCAAATAACTGGAACAAGAGTTCTAGATCTTGGAAGTGGAACTGGTGCTGCTTTTCAACAGCTTCAAAACCTCGAAGTAACAGCCATAGACCCTGATGAAAAGATGCTTCAACTTAATAAATTTAAAAACAAAATTATTGGTGGTGCTGAAAACCTTCCGTTTCCAGATAACTCTTTCGACAGTGTTTATTGTGCTTTTGTATGGAGAAATGTAAACGATCCAGCAAAAGGAATTGAGGAGGTATATAGAGTTTTACGACCAGGTGGAAAATTTATTCTTCTTGATATGACAAGGCCTAAAAATAACTTTCTTAAATTACTGCATAAGATAGGCACATTCAAAGTTACTTTACTAATAGGTTTGTTAACTTTTAACCTAAAAGAGTACAGATTTCTTCACAACTCATTAGATAAATATCCTCAACCTGAAGAATATTTTCAAACCCACCCTTTCCAATATTGCAATATAGAAAGAATGGGCTTGTTTAAATTTGTCTACCTAGCGGTGCTTACTAAATAAATTACTGATTAGCTAAAGCTACAAGAAGTTGTCCAACTTGATCCTGTGGAAGGTTTCCTGTTCTTCTTGCAACAACATTCAAATCTTTATCTAAAAACACCCAGTAAGGAAATGCGTTTAATCCGTAAGCAGTGGCAATCTCTTTATCGAGGTCATATAACTGCGTTTCGGACCATCCCTCACTTGCTAGCCAATCGTGTGGAGGATAATTATCCCTTGCTCTATCAATTGAAGTTGCAACCGCTATTAAATCTATGCCATCTGGTACACCAATTAGATCTACATATTCTTGGACTACAGGTACTTCTTTCTGGCAGTATCCACACCAGTGAGCAAGAAATATTAATGCTTTAGCGTTACCATTCTTCTCGATTGTTACAATCTCTGAGTTTTGATTAGGTGCAGAGAAAGTTGGAGCAGCCAAACCTCTAGCAATATTGTCATCATTTTCTGATGCAAACTCGGGAAGAAAATCACCATTTACTGTTGTTTCACCTTCAGGTAAGTTGCCATCTATAGGTTCATCAACAAGTGTTACACCAATAGCAACAGCTAATCCTATTGCTAAAACTACTCCACCAGCAATTAAAAAGTTTTTATTCAACTATTTCCTTCCTCGATAAATCATAATACAACAGAGCTAAAAATATAGTTAAAAATCCTGTAGAGGCCATTACAGGTATTGATATAAATCCAAAGATATCAACATATTTTAGATTACACGGCACGTCTAGAGCACAGGATCCTCCTCCGCCTCCACCATTTTGAAGGTAAATATGATACGCACCTATTCCAACACCTACAAGGCTTAAATATCCTGCACGAATGAATTTTTTATTAAATAAACCAATGATCAAAATTAAAGCAATAGGATACATTAGATAACGTTGATACCAACAAAATTTACATGGAATAAATCCAACAACTTCTGAATAAACCAAGCTTCCAACAGAACAGACAATAGCTACTAATGTTGCAAAGTTATAAAACTGATCATTTATAACTTTGCTAAACCTTTTTTCTGTAAAAATAAAAAATAATATTAGTAAACAAATAGCCCAGGCAACAAATGTAAAGAAGCCAAATAAAGTATTAAAAAAAACAATTAAGTCCATAAAGAATTTTACCCTAAAAAAAATGATAGGCGGTCAATGCCGCCTATCATTAAAGTTTTTGTATGAAAAAGTTTTAGACTTTTTCTCCTGACTTGATTCTTGCCATTCCAAGTACCAATACACCAAGACCAACTTTGTTAACAATGTCAGCAATTGTGTAAAGAACTTCTCTAATAGCATCAAAGTCGCCTGCTACTGGAGCTAAATAACCTAATGGATAGATTATCCAACCAACAAGAATGAGATTTTTAATTTTCTCAAACTGATCAGCTTCTGCAGCTTTAAGTCCTGCACCCTCTGCTTGAAGATTTCTCATCAAGTATGCGTATGCAACCATAGCTACAACAAATCCTACCCAGTATGCATCACTGCCTGCAGCAGCTGTCTCACCATAATAACCGCCACCAATCATCACGACAGCAGCCAATCCCCAGTTTCTAACTTTTTCGTTATATTCTGCACCTGAAGATGTTACGGCAAGTACCTCTACGAACATTAATGGTACTGTTAGGATCCAGTCGACATATCTTAAGCCTGTATCAAAATCGCCACCAGCCCATGAGCCAGTCATTTTGTTATAGTGATACCAAGCTATACCTGTCACAAGAGCGGAGATATATACTCCTCTTCTGTGTTTTGGATCTACTTCTCTTGATGATGCAAGTAAAAATACTGTTCCAGCGAGCATACCCACTGTTGCCACCATAAAGAGTCTGTAAGTAAGTTCAGCCATTTTAGCCTACTCCTTTTGTTTAATATTACATTGTGAAATTAATCACAATATAATGTTATTCATTTTGTGCACTTGTGAATGTTATTTTAAATTTTTTTTAAAAATCGATGTAACTTTATTTTGAAATACTAGTAGGGACACCTAAAGACTCATTGCCCCATTTTTTAAGATAAGGCTTTAAATTAAACTTTCTAGCTGTTGAGTCAGAAGTCATGTATCTAATTTTCCCAAATATACTGCGCTCTGGCCCCCACGCTCTATCATATCTCCCAAGAATCCAGAATACTCCTGAATAAGAATTTGGATCTCTGCCGTCTAAAGAATATCTATCGTTGAGTGTGATCATGTAAGAAAGAGCAATTTGTGGATTTGGTGTCCATTCAAGAATTTTTTTGCCCCACAACATTCTTAAATAGTTTTGAATTACTCCTTGAGTTCTTAATTGATTTTGAGCTGCATTCCAGATTTCGTCATGAGTTTGGGAATAGGTTAATTCATCTAATGAATAAATATGCTCTCTTTCATCAGAAGAATGTTCATGTAAGGTTTTTATAGCCCATTCTGGCAAACTAGAGTACTGATTATAATTAGCACGTCTTACGCATGTATGGTACCCAAGCTCTCTCCAAGTAATCAATTCATCCATGAAGCTTTCAAAGTTTTCTGAGCTTCCCCACCAGCCTTCTCTCCTTCCTACCATTTTTGGATTTATAGACTCTGGAGACCAAGACTCCAATTCAGATATTTTATCAAATACTTCATGAGTAGAGATTTGACCATGATGAAAATATGGAGATAATTGGCTGCTTGCTTCTTTCGAAGGATCGCTTCTATATTTTGCATAATCTTGATATCCAACTTCGATGAATTTATTTAATTGTTTTATAGCATTTGAATATCCACCTTGTATTGAACTTATCTCAACAGTTTTATCTATATTCAAATTTTCAAGAAAATCATCAATATTTTGATTCTTAAAATCATATGGAATCCACTTAGTTTGTATATCTTTGATCAGTGAAGCATCAAATTGTTTGTTCAAAAAATCTAAAGGATTTTCAAGAGGTGTTTCAATTATAAAATCTTCTAAATTCTTGTGTAGGTACCTTCTAAAGTCATGAGCTCTTACGTACTCTTTTTCTGAGAGTCTAATTGGAACAATGCCGTTTGAGTCAACTAGTTCATATCTAGTATTTATCTCCCCAGAAGCTTTTGCTGTCATTTGGGGCACAAAATAAGTTGGGTAATCGTCAGTTACTACTACTGAAGCATGTTTTGAAATTTCTGTTAAAAGCCCTTCAGATTCCCTTGCTGACTGTTCAACAAATGGATAGTAAAAAGCCTTTGAACCTGAAACTTGTTCGTCTACTTCTTTCATTCCCTCAAGGGTGAACTTGTGGAATCGTATACTTGACATGGGATAATCAAGTATCAAAGGTTCCAAAATTAGTAGTGGCTGAGAAAGTTGATTTGCCCACTCGACTGCTCGCTGTAGTGCAAAGTTGTATCCAACCCTTTTAAAGGAAATCATCCAATAAACAACATACTTTGAATCTGTTATTGATTCAGGGTTTATGTCTTTGAGTGTAGTAACACGTGTAAGTGGAACTTGTACCATACATAGGTATTTTAAATTCAAAATTGAATTATTACATAATAATAAGGAGTAAATTAGTTTTAAAATTTCAAATTTTTAGCTACACTAAAAAGGTTTAAATTATGGGTGCAATAAATATATCAAATGTTGGCAAAGTTTATCCAAATGGAACACGTGCTTTAGAAGATGTCAATATTGAAATCAATGATGGTGAGTTTGTAGTTTTAGTTGGCCCCTCTGGTTGTGGCAAAACTACTTTGTTAAGAATGGTTGCTGGACTTGAAGACATTACAGAAGGCGAAATTTCTATTGCTGATAATGTAGTTAATGAAGTTGCTCCTAAAGATAGAGATATCGCAATGGTTTTTCAAAACTACGCTTTATACCCTCATATGTCAGTTTATGACAATATGGCTTTCTCACTTAAATTACGTAAATTGTCTAAAGAAGAAATAGATAAAAAAGTGAAAGAAGCTGCCAAGACTCTTGAAATTGATGAATTATTAGATAGAAAACCAAAAGCGCTATCTGGTGGTCAAAGGCAAAGAGTAGCTATGGGAAGAGCAATTGTGAGAAGCCCTCAAGCATTTCTAATGGATGAGCCTCTATCAAACTTAGATGCTAAATTAAGAGTTCAAATGAGAGCTGAGCTAGGACAACTTCACGCTCAATTAGAAACTACAACTTTATATGTGACTCATGATCAAGTTGAGGCTATGACAATGGGTGATAGAGTTGCTGTCATAAGAAAAGGTGTTTTACAACAAATTGATACTCCAAGAGAAATTTATTTATATCCAAAAAAACATATTTGTGGCTGGATTTATTGGAAGTCCTTCAATGAATTTTGTCTATGCAACAGCAACAAAATCAGGAAAAAATATGAAAGTTAAATTTGGTGACAACGAAGTCAAAGTTTCTAATGCACCTGAAGCACTTGCTGGTTTTGAAGGAAAAGAAATTGTTGTTGGAGTAAGGCCTGAAGCTTTTGAAGACTCAATTTATGCAAATGATAAAGAATTTAGTGAACAAGTAAGTATAGAAGTTACTCTTCTTGAACAACTTGGATCAGATACATATGTTCACTTTTATAAAGATATAAAGCCAGTGCAAACAAAAGCAATTGAAGAAATATTGGCTGATGAAGGAGAAGACATCTCTGTATTAGGTGATGAAACAAAATTTATAGCAAGAATTAATCCAAACTCAACAGTTGAGGAAGGTCAAAAAATAAACTTAGCTCTTGATCCTACAAAATTGCATTATTTTGATCCAGAAACAGGATTAGCAATAAGATAGTCTAAAAATTAGAATCTAGTTCTTCTGTAATATCTTCGATTTCTCTGTAAGCTCTCTCTCTTCCAGTATCAATGTAGTTCTCTAAAGCAACCCATAAAGCATCGGCTCCAATTTTTCTCTCCATTAGTTCACTGGCATCATATCGAAATGAATTATCCTTCAGAGATTTTATTATCAAATCCCTCTCTTTTGAAGTAATGGGGTTTGCAATATAATTTATATTTTTAATATTTGCAGGAATGTAAGAAGAATCTGTATGGCTCATCCATGTTTTTCCAAAACTCTCATCAATTAATTTATCAAAAACTAATTTGGTGTCTTCATCATAATTTAAAACAGTTAATACATCACCTATCCCTACAATTGAGTTGTGAGGTGATGGAAATTTAAAAAAATCGTAGTCGGTTTTGAATTTTTTATCCTCTGGTATGTATAAGGTAGCGTAATGGCCTCCCCATGAAAAAATACAACCAACCTCTTCATTAAGTAAGTTTTTGTAATTATTTCTAAACTCTTTACGAACAATTCTCTTATTTGATCCATAAACAGCATTTTCAGTAAAGACTAGTTTTCCAATATTATTTATAGAATTAAAAATTGATTTTTCTGAAGAAAGAATTTCTTGTTTGCTCCATTGGTCATAAATTTCTAATCCGTAATTATTTAGTATTAAGTCCTCTAGCCAATTGGTAGCTATCCAGCCTGTAGAAGCACCACTTTCAATATCTAAGCACCATAGGTCTTTGTTTTCTTTTGAGTAATTAGTTGTGAACTCAAGAAGCTCATTGTAAGAATTAAACTTTGGTGAATCAATTTCTTCATATTTTTCGACACTATACCAAATTAATGAATTTGGAAATAATCTAAAAAATGCTCCGTAATTTTTCTTTGAATTATTCGATGTTGTAATTTCTTGAAGGTGCTTTGAGTAGTAACTTTCCATTGTTTCTTTTGAAACTATTTGATCCATTGACAAAATAATTCCTCTATCACCTAAATTTGTAACTCCTTGTGGGTTTGGAATTATTGCAATATCAATATCAGAATTACTATTTTCAATTAAATAAGTCTCTATGTCAGAGTGTGTTTCATATTTTATTTTTATACCAGTTGAGTCTTCAATGCTTTTTAATTCTATTTCAAACTTTTCTAGATCAGTCATTTGCGGGCCAGCAACAACAACGTCAATTGGCTGGTAAGCAAAGAATGAAAAAGCTATTGTTACAAACAAAAATATTACTAAAAATTGCCTATTTACCATAAATGTGCTGCGCCTCTAACACCGCTTGATGAACCATGTTCAGCTTTTACTATTGGAGTTAGAAATATGTCAGAAGCAAGGTAAGGGATAATGTTTTTTGGAATTTCCTCATAAAGCTCATCTATATCAGACATACCTCCTCCACAAACAATTACATCAGGATCAAGAATATTAACAAAAGAACTAAAAGCTCTAGCAGTTCTTTCAAAGTACACTTTCATTATTTCTTTTACCTCTTCATCCCCTCTCCTATAAAGATCGACTATCTCTCTAGATGATTTTTTAAAGCTAGTTTTAAATTCATACCAACTCTCTAATCCTGGACCAGATAAAAATATTTCAATCGCCCCAACTCTCCCACAATGCCTTTTTATAGACTTTTCATAGTCGTCCATCGGTCCAGGAATTGGATTTTGTCCCCACTCTCCAGTTAATTTATTTGGACCAACAACAAGCTGTTTATCAACAACATACCCTGCTCCAACGCCTGTTCCTAAAATAACTGCAAATACTGAATTGAAATCTTTTCCTGCACCATCTATAGCTTCAGATAAAGCAAGACAATCTGCATCATTAGCTATTTTTACTTCAAAACCTAACTTTTCTTCTAAATCTTTTTTTACATTTTGTCCTTCAAGTGCTTTTGTGTTTGATACCTGTACTAACCCTGTTTTAGGATGAAGAGATCCAGGCATTCCAATACCTACAGTTATTTCTTTATTATTATCTGCTGTCTCAAGAATAAGGTTATGTACAGCGTTTAAGATATCTTGGTAATCATCTTTTGGTGAGTCAATTCTGTTTCTTGTAAGTTCTTCATTTGTAACTGGGTCTAAAGCGATAGCCTCCAGCTTTGTTCCACCCCAATCAAGACCTATTTTCATATCATTTACTCAGTTCAAAATTAATACTATACCTCTCTATGTTACTTGTGAAGATTAATTCAATTTCCTTATTGTTATCAACTTTCCATATATTTGGAGCATCTGGATAAACACCTCCGTAATCAGTGGCTACTCCAACATAAAAAGTCTCGCCATTAGTCATATTTACATTTAAATAACGAGCGTAGTAAAAATAATTATCACAACGATCATCTATCTCATTTAAAAATCTACCTTTTATGGAAGATTTAAAATTGAATTTTTGTTCTAATAAAATGCTGAACTCTCCAGCTCCAAAACCATCCCATTTTGGACCAACACAAACACCATTAAACTCGCTTTCGTAATCATCTCTAAACTTCATATCAAAAACCATTTCGATGTTATCAATCATGCTTGAGTTTTTGGGAAATGCTTGAAATTCTATTTCTATATTCTCTGAATTAGACTCGTAAATATTAAATGTAAATCTAGAGTCAATAAGATTAATATCACTCTCAGATTCAATGGAATAGTTGTAGGTACTAGTAGTAGTGCAGGAAATTATTAGTAAAGATATTAATAAATATCTAAGTAGGCTCAACCCTTTACAGCCCCGCCAATTAATCCTCTAATAAAGAAGCGTTGAAGCCCAAAAAATACACCTAACGGAACAAGTATTGAAATAATCGCCCCAGATGTTCTCAAATGCCAAGCTTCTCCAAATCTACCTACAACAATTTGGGACATGTGAGAAGTCACGACTAAATTTTCAGGTTTGTAAATACCCAAGAAAACATTTGCCACTAGAAAGTCGTTATATACCCAAAGAAATTGAAAAGTTGCAAATGCTGCAATACCTGCAACGGATAGCGGTAAAACTAATCTAAAAAAAGTAGTAAAGTTTGTAGCACCATCGATCTTTGCAGACTCAATAACACTTCTTGGCAGACCCATCATAAAATCTCGTAATAGGAAGGTTGCTAAAGGAAGTCCGAACCCTGTGTGAGCAAACCAGGTAGCCACAAAAGTACCATTTAAATCGAGTGCTGGAATAATTGGTATGCCAGCAATTTCAATTCCATCTTTAAACAATTGTACTAAAGGTATTAGTGACATCTGTAAAGGGATAATCATAGAGCCAACAACAAAAAGAAATAGAACATTTTTCCCTCGAAATTCCATGAAAGCAAAAGCGTATGCAGCGAAAGCAGCAATAGTAATTGGGATTATTGTAGAAGGAATCGTGACAGCAAGAGAATTATAAAATGATCGATCTAAATTTTCTGCTCTAAAGACTTCCTGATAGTTTTGTAAACTTAATTCAGACCAAATTGTACCTGTATAAATTGCATCCCACCAAGAAGTTCTTTTTATTGCCTCTCCTGGTCTAAATGAACTTAAAAGGAATCCAAAAATTGGGAAAATCCAAGTCAATGCAATTGAGACAAGAATTAGTTTTGTCATAGGTTTGTCGTACCATTTTTGTGTATTTCTTGTCATGAATCTAAATTATCCCTCTCTCGGAGTGCAGTTCCAATGATGACTGGGAGGACGCAAATAAATATTATCACTGCAACTGTTGAGGATCGGCCAAAATTTCTATATTTAGAAAATTCATCTAGCATTTTTACTGCTAATAAGTTAGTTTCTAAATCTCCTCTTGTTGATACATAAATAATATCAAAAGCTTTAAGTACAGTCACAACCATATAGGTACCCACAACTACAATTGTGCTTTTTATGTATGGGACAACAATTGATCTAAAAATCCGTATTTCAGAGGCTCCATCAATCTGTCCTGCTTCCATTATCTCAGCAGGAATAGCTTTTATACCAGCAGAAAAAACTACGGCAGCAAATCCTGTGTACATCCAAACCATAATCACCATCAATAAAAGAGTGTTTATAGGAAGGTTCACAAACATATTTGATAACCAACTTCCGTCTTGAAGAGTTTCAGCAATTGGAAGTGCTGATAAGTCTCTCTGTTGCAACCAACCAACAGGAGCAACACAACTCGCATCGTCAAAACCATAGAACTCACCATCAATAATTCTATTGTTGTAACAGTTGTCACCTTTTGAAACCCTTATACCATTTATTATTCCAATTTGAGTTAATGGTGGAGGTCTATATTCATAGATGAATTTAAAAATTGCGGTTGCACCTACTGCTGATATTGCCATAGGCATAAAAACTATTGATTTAAAAAAAGATTCACCTTTATTCAATCTATCAGTTAACCAACCAACAACAAGACCTACGATTAGTGTTAAGGTCACAACAGCAATAAGCCAAATAACCTGATTTCTAATTGTTGTAATCATTTCTGCATCGGTAACTGCCCAGACATAATTTTCAAAACCAACAAAATCATTGCTATATCTATCTTTAAAACTCAAATAAAGAGTTCTTACTGCTGGATAAAATAAAAATAAGCCAATCATAAATATTGATGGACCAACAAACATCCTAGCCTCCAAGACATCCCTGGAATCTTTTGGAGCAAAATTAATCAGCTTATTCATGCCTAAAAACAATAAAAATATAAATGTAGAACCTAGTGGGATTGCTATTAAGACGAGTACATTACGAGTAACGATTTCAGTAAGCTCTCTAAATAAAATTGCTTGAGACAGAAACCAAAATAATGGGAAAATTGCTAAAGCTAAAGTCGATATTCCAAAGTTAAAAAGCTTTTTTTCTTGTGTGTTCTGTTTCATACAATTTTTTAATTTTACCTTATTAGATAAAAGATAGCCACCCAAATGGGTGGCTATCAAATTTAATGATCAGTTCTTAGCTTACGGCCAAGACTTATCAATATTATCCATTGCAGTACCAATGTAACCTGGGCCTTCAACAGCTAAGTTCATCATTTCTTTCCAGAATGAACCAGCTCCAACCTCAGGTGGCATTAGGTCTGATGCATCGAATCTGAATGCATCTGCTGCCAATGCGTCTGTAATAATTGTTCCTAATATTCTGTTGATATCTTTTGAATATAGGTCATTATTAAATCCAGTGTGAGCACTTAATCTAGCATTGTTTGGCTGTTGAGCTGCAGGCTCGTGGAATGATGCGCTAAGCAAGTATTCCGCTACAACTTTAGTAGCCTCTCTATCATTAAATGCACCCCACATATCTCCACCACCTAATGCAGCCTTTGGAAGGCTTTCATCGATGACAGGGAATGGGAATACTGTTGTCTCAACACCAACTCCTGCCTGAGCTGCCTCTGGCCAGAATGCTGGTATGAAAGATGCTTGTCTATGCATGAAACAACCTGGGTTGCCATTTGCATCTTTTGAGAACATTGGATCTTGTGCATTACCGAAGTATGTTGATACGATAGCATCAGTACCACCAACAACATAATTTTCTGTATGCATGATTTGACTTAATAGTGTTGCTGCATTTGTGACAGTGTCACTAGCGAACTTAAGTTCATTAGTTACCCACTTGTCATAAGATGTAACACCTTCACCGGTACGAAGCATAATATCTTCCATCCAGTCTGTTGCTAACCAACCAGATGCACCGTTTGAGTACATACCAAAACAGAATGGATTCATTCCTTCTGAAACGATTTGATCAGCTAGAGCGATCATTTCATCCCATGTATTTGGAACTGCATATCCTCTTGCTTCAAATTCTGCTGGTTGATACCAAACAATACTCTTAAGGTTAGCTGCATTTGCACCACCATAAATAACACCGTCAACTGTACCAAGACCTACTAAGTAGGATGAGAAGTTTGACTTATATTCATCTAGATCAATGTCTAGATCTTCAAGTGGTGTTAACATGCCTCTTTTTGCAGCATCAACTACTGCACCAGGCTGTGGCCACAATGCGAAGTCTGGTGTATCACCAGATTCCATTTGAATTTGGATTTCTTGCTCAAAGTTGTCAGAACCTTGATATGTAACAATAATTCCAGTTTCTTCTGTTATTGCAGCGATGTTAGCTCTGAAGCCTTCTTGGTCTTCACCAATGAGAGCACCTGTAATGGTGACCTCTTCACCTTCTAAACTTCCGCCGCCACAAGCACCGAGAATTAAAGTTAACAACAAGAAAGCCACTAGTAATGGTTTCTTCATTTATTACTTTCCCCTTTGTGTATACGTACGTATGCTAAGAATAAGGTTTCTTAGCAGTATGAAGTATACATTTACGTTATAAAAGTTAAAAGTGAGATAGAAATTATTTATCACAAAATAAGGTACTTTGTGAATGTTTAGAGTGCCCGGGGGGGGACTCGAACCCCCACATCCTTTCGAATAACGGATTTTAAGTCCGTCGCGTCTACCAATTCCGCCACCCGGGCTAATATCTAATCTAATATTTTTTTAATATTAGACCTTCCAAAATATCACTATTTGAAACTTTAATTGAATTTACATTATATTTAGAAATAATTTCTTTCGCTAATAGTATTCCTGCTTGAATAGTTTTAGCTCTTTTTGGATCTAGTCCCTTATATTTTGTAATGATTTGTGGTTCATTTAAGTGCAACAACTCATTACTAATTTTGAAAACATCTTCATTTTTTAACTCAGTTAGGTGTATTTCTTTCTCATTAAATTGAGTCTGTTTCAAAAAAATTGACGCAAGAGATGTAAACGTGCCTGCGACTCCTACCAATAATCTTCCATCAAATGCATTAGGTTCTAATAGGTGACTCTCTATATACTCTCTAGCTAGCAATACTGATTTCTCTGGAGGTGGTAGTTTATCAAAAAATAATTCACTAAGGCTGACAACACCAATGTTGACTGACTTTGAGACTATTTTTTTATCATCATCATAAATAAACTCAGTACTTCTTCCACCAATGTCGACAATAAGAAAATTTTCCAAACTACCTAAAGAATTTAAAACACCCACACTAGTTAATACGCCCTCTTCTTCACCCGAGACAATATCAACTTCAAAACCGAATTTCTTCTCTATTAGTTGTATAATTTCTTGACTGTTTGCGGCATCTCTAAGAGCAGCTGTACCAACAATTTGAATATTTTCAACGTTGTTTTTGTTTATAGTTTTAAAGTAGCCTGCAAGTACTTTTAATACTCTCTTTGTAGCTACTTTAGAAATAATTTTTGATTCTGATAATTTATCAGCCATTCTTGTGACTTGATGTTCTTTATAAATTGTAGTTAATGTGCCGTTGGCTATATCTGCAATGAGCATCCTTGTAGAGTTAGAGCCAAGATCAATTGATGCAGCTCTTACCAAATTACTTTCCAGTCTTTATTTTTTTCAAATGTCTTAGGATTTATACAGGCTTCTTCACAATTAAAACTTCCTATAGATTCAACAACAATTTTTCCTATTACGTTTTTTCCAGTCGAAAGTTCGTCTGCAGTATGGGAGTGTAAGCATTTAATAGATTCTGTAGCACCACCTACCCCACCTGTAGCTTGTGGCCCAGAATTATCATTAGCTAACTCTTCTCTTTCAGCTTGATATGTTTTCTGTCGAGATTGCCACTTCTCTTTAAGGTCAGGATTGTTTTCTAATTCTTTATCTAACTCTTTTATGAGTCCTTGAGATTCTAAAGATCCAATTTTTTTATTGTACATAGGACAAGTAAGCCAATATGTTGTTGGAAATGGAGTTCCGTCATTTAGTTTTGGTGGAACTTTTATGACTGCCGGAATATCAAGATGACATCTACAACTGACTTCTGAATCACTTCTGAGCTCTCTGCCGATTTGTTGCTGAACGATTCTGGAATCGTTATTCACCTTCTTTACCGACCACGTAATCTATTACATACTCAATTAAACTTTTACCTCTGTCTGACTTTAAGGTTTCTTCAATTGGAGTTACTGGTTCTGGAACTTCAAATCTATATAAAACTTCTCCTTGTTCTCCATAGCCTCTTTTTCTGAGAATTAATTCAGCTTTATCTGGATCATCTAAGTCCGAAATTTGTTGATTCCAATCATCTATTTGATTTTGCAGTACAACAATTTCTTCCTGCCTATCCTCTAATGAGTTTTGTAAAACTTTTAATTTGTCATAACTTTCCTGATAAGTATCAAATAAAAAGAAAAGGAAGGAAGAAATTAACGTAAAAATTAATAATCTGGAAAATATATTATTACCTATAGTTTTTAAACTTGCCATTTTGAATTGTTAAAGTTCTCGAATCCAATTGTCTCGGCAATTCTTAAAAGCTCATTATATTTTGCTGTTCGCTCTGATCGAGCTGGCGCACCAGTCTTAATCTGCCCACTAGAAGTTCCGACAACTAGATGACTAATAAAGGAATCCTCTGTTTCTCCAGATCTGTGTGAAACCATACTTGAGTATGTGTTCTTGCTAGCTAACTCCATGGTGTTTAAAGTCTCAGTAATTGTTCCAACTTGGTTTACTTTAATTAAGATTGCATTTCCGCAATTTTCATCAATCCCTTTTTGAAGTACTTCTTCCTGCGTAACAAATAAATCATCGCCAACGAGTTGTGTGGAATCGTTTATTTTGGAAGTTAAGTATTTCCAACCCTCCCAATCATCTTCTGCGAGCCCGTCTTCAATTGATACTATTGGGTAAGAGTTAGTAAGTTCTACTAAATAATCAGACATCTCTGTGTTAGTCAAGCTGTTGCCTTCAATCATGTAAGCATTATCTTTATAAAACTCAGATGCAGCCGCATCTAACGCTAAAGAAATTTGGTCAGAAGGTTTGTAGCCAGCTTCTGCAATTGAAAGCATTATTTCATCTAAAACTTCTTTTGATGATGTAAAGTTTGGAGCGAAACCACCTTCATCTCCTACGTTTGTTGCTAATCCTCTATCTTTTAATCTTTTCTTTAATGTGTGATAGACCTCAACACCAGCCTTTAACCCATCATCAAATCTTGTAAATCCGTGAGGAACAATCATAAACTCTTGAATATCGACAGAGTTATCAGCATGAGCACCACCATTCAAAATATTCATAAAAGGTACAGGTAAAGACGGATCTCCATAAATGTTAGGAATAAGTTCATAAACATATTTTTTTTCTGATTTTGCATATGCAACCATATTTGCCATTGAAACAGCAAGTATTGCATTAGCCCCAAGTTTACTTTTGTTTTTTGTTCCATCTAGTTCAAGTAGAATTTGATCAACTTTTGACTGATCGCCGGCGTCACTTCCAATTAGAGTGTCAGCTATCAAAGAATTTATATTTTCGACTGCTTTGTTGACACCTTTTCCGTTAAAGTCTTTTGATTCGTCTCTTAATTCATGAGCTTCTAAACTCCCCGTTGAAGCTCCTGAAGGAACAGCTGCACGGCCCCAGCTTCCATCATCAAGTGTAACTTCTACTTCAACAGTAGGATTAGCTCGAGAATCTAGGATATACCTAGCAAATATATGTGTAATTTTTTTATTCATAACCCTGTTACTTAAAATCTAGCACAAATTGTTTAATTTGTTACTTTTCTTCGGTTTTCTTAGCTTCTAACCATAATTTTTCTAAGTCAGAATCATCTTCAATATGTTTCTCAACATATTGCGCTCTATTAATAAATCTCTGGGTTGATTTATTTAGTTGTATTTCCGGATCAGCATCTAAATATCTGCATACATTAACAATGGCAAATAGAACATCCCCAATTTCACTTTTCCGTTCATCCAGATTTTCAGCTTCTTCTAGCTCTTTAACTTCAGAAAGTAAATCCTCGAGAGCTTCTTCATAGCTTGCATAAGAGAGGTTTAGTTTTTTTGCTTTTCTTTGCGTTTTAAAAGCTCTTGTTATTGATGGTAATTTACTATTTATATCATCAAATATTGAGTCGTCACTATCTTTTTGTTTTAATGTCTCCCATTGTTTTTCTACTTCTTCAGCGCTATCGAGTTTTACATCACCAAAAACATGTGGGTGGCGTTCGATTAATTTTGCTTGAAGTGATTTTATTACATCAACTATTGCAAATTTATTATTTTCCTCAGCAATTTTTGAATGAAGTAAAATTTGGAGCAGCAGATCTCCCAATTCATCTTTTACATGTTCATAATTTGAATCTTTTTCTTCAATGCTTGCAAGTGAGTCCAATAATTCATAAGCTTCCTCAATTAGGTGTCTTGATAATGATTCATGCGTTTGCTCCATATCCCAGGGACATTCTTCTCGGAGCTTTTTTACAATCTCTACAAGTTCATCAAACTCATTCATAATTAAAGATTACTATTCAATATTCCATATACGCTGTCTGGTGTTAAGACATCCTTAAAGTTTAAAACTAAACGTTTATTTCTAAAGATAAACTTTTTATCTAATGTTTTAACCCTCAAATTTACTTCTTCAGTCAAGTCAACTGGGAAAAGTTCAATCTGAGATTCTCTTATTTTGCACCTTAAAATGTTTTTTTCACTCAACACAGATCTTATCTTTGCAGTAATGAACAAGTTATTAGATACCTCCGGAAGTTCACCAAATCTATCGATAATTTCATCCTTAATTTCATCAACTTTTGTATGGTGAGTGTGTTCGAGTCTTTTGTAAATGTCTATTCTTTCAGAGTCAGCATCTACATAGCTTTTTGGAATTGAAGAGCCCCAGAAACAATCTAATTTTATATCCGGCTTTATATCTGGCTTTATTGGCTCTATTGATTCATCTAAAGATTCTAAGACGTATTGGTTAAAAATATTTAGTCCGACATTTGCAATAAAACCTGATTGTATATCTCCTAAAATACTTCCAGACCCTCTAAGTTGTAAATCTTTCATAGCTAATGAGTATCCAGTAGCCGTCTGGCCAATGGATTTAATTGCATCTAACCTTAACTCTGCATCTACCCCTAAATTGCTTGAATGAAAGAAATAAGCAAAACTTTGATCTCCCCTTCTTCCTACCCTTCCTTTAAGTTGATAAAGCTGGGACATGCCTAGTAACTCTGACCTAAGAGTTATGAGAGTATTCACTTTTGGTAAATCAATTCCGGCTTCCACAATTGTGGTAGCAAACAACACATCTACTTTACGATCCCAAACGTCTTGCATTGTATTTTCTATTTGTTCTGCAGATAATTGGCCATGTAAAATTTTATGATTTAAGTTAGTAAATTGTTTTGAGATGATCTTCATCCATTCCTCAAGTTCACTAATTCTGTTGAGTACAAAGAAGACTTGACCTCCTCTTGAAATCTCTCTCTGAATAGCAAGAGCAATAGCCGACTCATCAACACTACCCACGTGAGTTAATGTTTCTAATCTGTTTTCTGGTGGAGTTTCAATTCTTGATGTTTCTCTAATTCCCATAAGAGATTGTTCAAGTGTTCTTGGAATTGGAGTTGCAGTTAATGTTAATTTGTGGACTTGAGTGGCTAAATTCTGAAGTCTATCTTTTGCTTCAACTCCAAATCTATGTTCTTCATCAATTACGATTAATTTTAAGTTATTGAATGTAACATCATCACTTAAAAGTCTATGCGTTCCTATGACTATATCCACCGTTCCATCGTTGACGCCTTTAATAATTTCTTTTAAGTCTTTCTTTTTTACAAATCTGCTTAAGTGTTTAATATTCAATGGATAATTTTCTAATCTATTTACAAAAGTTTCAATATGCTGTTGGACAAGAATTGTCGTTGGTGCAAGAACTGCAACTTGTCCTCCTGAAAAAGCTACTTTTACTGCTGCTCTAAGTGCAACTTCTGTCTTTCCATATCCAACATCTCCAAAAATTAATCTATCCATTGGAGTATTTTTACTTAAGTCTTCTTTAACATCATTTATTGCTGTTAACTGATCGGGGGTTTCGACATATTCGAAATCGCTTTCTATCTCTGCCTGCCATGGAGTATCCTCATCAATAATTAGGTTATTGTTTTCAATTTTTCTTAATTTGTAGAGATTCAAAACTCTATCAGCTATAACCTTTGCGTTTTGTCTAGCTTTTTCTTTAGCACGCTCCCACTCTCCGCCGCCTAATCTAGATAATCTTGGATTTTCGCCCCCTACATATACCTCAAGTTCATTAATTTGATCCGATGGAACATATAGTCTGTCGGTTCCACCAAACTTAATTGATAAGTAATCTTTATCTACATCTTTAATTTTTTTAACTTCGGTTCCCTCATAGAGCCCTATGCCATGAAACTTGTGAACAACATAAGTATTTGGAACAAGGATTGATTCCTCATTTAATTTCCTATGTTTTACTTTTTTGTCTTTTTGTTTTCTATTAGTAAATAATGACTCATCAATAACTGCAATACTCATTTCTTGAAACACTGCTGAGAAGGAGAAAGAATTCTCAACTAAATGTAAATTCTTTACTTTTGAAAACTTTTCTATAATTTTTTCATTTCTGCTGGATAAATACACCTTTGATAACTCGTTAATATTTTCCAAAACTTTATCCGGACCTAAGCCATTTAAAAATTGTGGAATATTACTGATGTTTTCTAAATCATTTGTGGAATAAAAAATTGTTTCATATCTATTGATTTCTAAAAATGCATCCACATATCTGGATTTCATTTTTGATACTTTTAAAGAAAAATACTTTTGTAAATTATTGAAACTATCCTCTTCAATCTTTTGAATTTCGCTTAAAGTTTCTTTACACGAATTAAAGTCGATTATATTAATGCTTACATCATCTGGTACAAAATCTAGTAAAGACTTGAAGTTTGTTAGATTTTGCGAAAACTGAAATAATTCGTATTCATCTAAGTCTTTATTTGATTCTATTTCTAATGATTTGAAAATGTCTTCTTGCTTTGTTTGAAACAATTCAGACGAAGGGGTTATTAAAACCTTTATAATATTTTTTATTGATCTTTGGGTAATGAAATCAAATAATTTTAATTCGATTACTTCATCACCATTAAAAATAATTCTTGTTGGGTATTCACTGTTAAGAGGATAAATATCAATCTGCCCACCACGAATAGAAAATGTTCCTCTAGATTCAACTCTGTCTTTGTTTACATATCCAAGGAAAGAGAGATTTTCTATTAAATTTTCAAAATCTACTTCTTGTCCAATCTGCACATCTATTACGTCTAAATCATTAATAAATATTTTTTGAGTAAAGGACTTCATACTCATTGCAATATCAAAAGAATCATTAACTAGCAGGCTATGAAGTGTTTGAAGTCTTTTTCCTTGAATCTCTAATGATGGCGTAAATGAGTCATAGGACAAAGTATCCCATGCTGGAAAATAAGAAGACTCAGGTACAAAATTAGAAAAATTATTATAAAATTCTAAAGTTTCTTTTTCTGTTGGAAAAATATAGATATTTTTTCTATCTCTTTTATTTAAATAAAAGAATGGTGCAAGCGATTCAGGGGAATAATTGAATGTTTCTACATTCATGGTTTAAATTTTTTTTAGATCTACGTAGCTCTCATCAATTAACCAATTGATAGTTTTCTTCATAAACATTTCCAAATCAATATAGTCTATATTTAATTTATCTTCAGCTTTGGAACCGTCATAAATATGTCCATGTGTTAAAACTCTTGCTGACTCACTACATATTAATGGAGTTGAATTAGACACAAGCTTATAAAGATCTCCAAGTGGCGCAATGATTTTCAAGCCTGATTTTGGAATATACATAGGCCTTCCTGACCATTCTGATAAAGATTTAAGCTTAGAGAGCAAATCTTCACTAGTTGTTTGAAAACTATTAAGAACATACCTCTCATTTGCTTCGCCATTTAACAGAGCTTGATAATGTCCATCTGTGCAATCATCAATATCAACAATTGAAATATTATTTTTTATCAGAGGGGGGTATTTTTTGTTAAGCGTAGAAATTAATAATTTTGCTGTACCAGATACACGACCTGGTCCTTGAACAGAGGATGGGTTAACAGACACAAACTCAAAGTCTTTGTCATAATCAAATGCGTCTTTTTCAGCTAAAAACTTTGACTCTTCATATTTACTAAAAAAGTAGCCTCTGTGGTTGGATAACTCATTGCCAACAGTTCCCAATTCTTCTCCTAAAGTGACTGCAGATGATGTATAAATAAATTTTTTGATCTTTAATCTGTTACCAAGTTCAAGCATTTGTTTAGTTCCTTCTATATTTGCTTTAAACATTCCATCTGGATTTTTAGAACACATTTTATTAACTCCTGCAATATGGAAAATTGCATCTATGTTTTTGTCAGAGAGGTGATCGTAAGTTGAATCTGAAAAAAGATCTCCTTCAATCTTTGTTACACCAAGGTCTGAAAATAATTGATTATTGTTTTTTGATCTTGAAAGAGCAAAAACATTATGCCCTTGTTTAACTATTTTTCTTAAAAGTGGCTTACCAACGACTCCAGTGGAACCTGTAATGAATATATTGTTATATTTCATTTAGTTTGTTGGAGATAACCAGATAAGTATTGATAGCCAGAAATGTAGGAGAAAACTAATGCCAATAAAACAATGAAATCAGCAAGGGTGAAACTTAAAAGAGTTATTGGAAAATCCATCATTACAAAACCAATAGCCCAAAACTGCAGGCTTGCTTTTGCTTTGCCCAATTTACTTGGTGGAATCATTATTCCTTCATTTCCTGCAAGGCCTCTTAATCCAGTAATAATAAACTCTCTAACAATAAGTAAAACTGTAATCCAAATACTAACTCTTTCAATATAAGTAAAACCAACAAATATAAAAGTTATAAAAATTTTATCTGCAATAGAATCTAAAAATGCTCCGGTCTTCGAAGATACATCCCATTTTCTTGCTAGTCGGCCATCAAAAAAGTCTGTCCAAGCAGCAATAAATGCAATGATTGCTGGAACTAACATTAACCCTTCATCGGTACCATCAAGTAATAACAAATATAAAATAACTGGAGCAGAGAAGATACGAAATAAAGCTAATGAGTCTGGTATATATTTTTTCATTAAATCACATCAATAATTCTGCGCTCAGAGGCTTCTTTGATGGCTAATTCTTTATCCTTTAAAAAGGTATTTAAAATATCTACTGAATCTTCTATCAAGAATTCAACCTCTTCCCTTTCATCATTATAAAACTTTGATAATACAAAATCAGCTGGGTCAATTCCTTGAGGAGGTCTACCAACTCCTACTTTTAGTTTGTAATAATCTTCAGGATCTAAAACTCTATTTGTTGATTTAATTCCATTATGACCACCATCAGAACTTCCTTTTTTAATTCTTAAACGTCCAAATGCAAGATCAATATCATCATGAACAACAAGCACCTCTGTGCTTTCTTTATTGTTATATTTAAAATAACTTTTTAATGCATTCCCAGAATTGTTCATTGAAACCATAGGTAGGATAATTTCAACATTGGAACCATTAATTTCAGCAGATGAAAAATTGTAAATACTATTTTTGTCGAGTTTGAATTCTAAATTGTTTTTCTTACAAAAACGAATAAGAATATCTGCACCTATATTATGTCGTGTCTTAGAATATTTATCTTGTGGATTCCAGAGACCAACAAATAAAGTTTTGTTATTCTCCAGATTCATCTGAGGACTCTTCCTCAACAGTCTCTTCAGAGGATTCACCTTCGGCTCCCTCTTCGCCTTCTACTTCTTCGCCCTCTAGACCTTCAATATCTTCTTCTTCTTCAATTGCTGCTCTTGGTACAGTAATTGTTATTAAAATTGAATCGTCTTCTGAATCTGCTAGCTCTACACCTTCAGGTAGCGAGACATCTCCAGCTGATAAATTGTCCCCAACGTTTAATTCAGAAATATCTAAATCAAGAGAAGTAGGAATGTTTGTAGGAAGTGCTGAAATGGTAATGGAAGAGTTGATTGTTTGAATAATTCCACCTTCTTCTTTAACTCCCATTGGTGTTCCTATAAAGTTAACTTGTACATCAGCGTCAACAGTCTTTGTAAGATCAATTTGAATGAAGTCAACATGTAAAAATTCATTACGATAAACATGTTTTTGTATTTCTCTTGCAAGCGCAGTGTATTTATCCTTACCAACTTCTAGGTTAAAAATTACGTTTGAACCTGCTTCAGTTTTTAGAGCATTTGTGAACTCTCTAGAATCTATCTCTACAGAAACTGGTTCCATTCCCAAACCATAGACAACTGCAGGAATACTACCTTCACCCCTGCTTCTCCTTGATTGAGCAGATCCAGTATTATCTCTTACGGTTGCTTTTAAACTTGTTTCCATATTTATCCTTACGAATTATATAGAGTAATAAATTTTATTTACTACTCAAAGCAGTATTTATGCTTTTTCTGTTGCCTTTCGAGCTGATAAAACCGCAAAAGTTAAAGTTAAAGCAGCAAAAGAACCTGCTGCAACAAAACCTTTAAAAATCATGTCATTTATCCAACCTTCAACCATTATTGCTCTCATCGCTTCAATGACATAAGTTGTTGGATTGTATGCAGAAGCTGTAGCTAACCATCCACGTAAAGCTTCCCTGGGGACAAAAGTTGGTGCTAGAAATAATGCAGGGAAAAATAAAAAAGATGCTGCCTGTGCACCTTGTGAAGATCCAGATCTAACACCTGCAGCAACTGAATATCCTGCAAAACCCATTCCCCACAAAAAAGCTATAGAGAGAACTATAAAGTATCCTATTGTGCCAACTGCTGGATCAGCACCAATAATTTTTCCAATTACCATTATTAAGCCGGCTTGAATCAATACTCGCATTGCACCAACAATCATAGGTGCAAGAATTATGGCCCATTTGGAGATTGGCATACTTTGATAACG
Organism: uncultured Candidatus Actinomarina sp.; assembly: GCA_902635945.1. GTDB lineage: Bacteria > Actinomycetota > Acidimicrobiia > Actinomarinales > Actinomarinaceae > Actinomarina. Next base: position 336,242 of record CACPPU010000001.1, read on the forward strand.
CTTAAAAACCCCAGACTCAATATCTTCTACTAAATAAATTCCAGATGCACCACCGCTCACCGATGCTGAAACTATTGAAACAGGGAGTATAAAGTTAACAAAATTTCCATTAGCAAAATCAAAAGGAGTGCCTTGAGCAGATCCGCCAAAAACTCCACCTAGTGCACCATCATATACAAAAAGAAAAAAAGCAGAAATAAAAATATTAGGTAATTCAGCTAACGGTCTCCTAATAACTCTTAAAACAAGTCTCTTTGTTAATATTCGTAGTTGAGTAAGAAAAGAAATATTAGTTTTCATAACTTAATTTTCCTCTTGTTCGTTTGGTGATTGACTTACATCTTCTGAAGTTCCTTCAAGTCTATATCCTGTAACATTTAAAAAAACATCATCTAATGTTGGCTTGCTTGCAGCAACAGAACTGACATCAATATTATTCATTGTTAGTTCATTTATGTAAGAAGGAATCTTACTTGCACCGTCTTCAACAGTTATTCTCAATTCATTTTTTTCTTGTAAAGATTCTGGAAATAGTTCTTTCGCTAAAGTAACTTCTCTTTCTGAGTTGAAAGATAAGGTTATTACGTCACCACCAATACTTGCTTTTAGCTCATCTGAGGTGCCTTCAGCTACTACAAGTCCCTCGTCTATTATTGCAATTCTATCTGCTAGTTCATCAGCTTCTTCAAGATACTGAGTGGTCAAGATTATAGTCACACCACTATCTCTTAACCTTTTAATTTCATCCCATAAAACTCTTCTAGATCCGGGATCTAAACCCGTTGTAGGCTCATCTAAAAATAAAACTTCTGGTGAATTGACTAAGCTCAGTCCTAAATCTAATCTTCGCTTCATACCACCTGAGTATGTTTTAACTCTTCTGTCAGCTGCTTCAGTTAAGCCAACAAGTTCAAGAAGTTCATTTGTTCTTGTTTCCGAATCTTTTTTAGAAAAACCCCATAGTCTCGCAGTAGTAAAAAATAATTCCCTGCCTGTAAGTAGATTATCGATACCAGTATCTTGAAGTGCAACACCAATTTTTTCTCTAACTAACTTATCGTCTTTAGTTACATCTAAATCAAGAATCTTGGCTTGTCCACCAGTAACCTGTAGAAGGGTTGTGAGCATTAAAATAGTTGTCGATTTACCAGCACCATTTGGACCAAGTAAGCCAAAAATTTCGCCTTTTTTAACCTCAAAACTAACATCTTTAACTGCCTCTACAGTGTCTTGTTTCGTTTTGAATGTTTTCTTAATATTTTTTACATCAACTGCTAACATAATGTACCTATAAGCCGAAATCTATGATACTGGTATCAAAATTTTAAATGGCCTCGTAGCTCAGGGGATAGAGCACAGGTTTCCTAAACCTGGTGTCGCAGGTTCGAATCCTGCCGAGGCCGCTCTATAAAGCTAAACGTTATGCTGTTGACCTGAATTTATGTAATCTTGAGCAATAATTGCTGCTTTAGAAACCGCTTTTATTTCCTCCCAGGTAAAAGGGTTCTGTGATTTATCTCTTACATAATCAAAAAAGATACTAAGTGATTCTTTGTGGCCTTTGCCTGTTGAAAATGTTTTACTTCTGTCTTGTGAGCCCTCTAGAAACCTTAACATTTTAAAATCTTCGAGTATATAAGAGTTGCCTTCTCCATGAACTTCTATTCGTTCTTTGCTCAAAATTTGATTTGCTTCAGAAAAATACTGTAGAGAGGCATGTGAACCATTTGCAAAATTAATGTTTAAGAAAACTTGGTTATCTTTAGTCATATTATTTGTTTTATCAATTGGGGCAGATGCCGAAATGCTTTGAGGAAGTGAATCAAATAAATAACAAGCTAGATCAATGCCGTGAACAGCTTCACCAACAATTCTTCCACCACCAATTTCCTTTATATTTGTCCAATGATTGCTGTCGAGGGGCGGGACACTAAATCGCAGATTTATACTGTTTGCTGGATTATTAATTAATTTTTGTTTAATAAATTGAGCTGATTTTGAAAATCGTCTGTTGAATCCAATAAATAGTTTTGGATTTTCAGATCTATAAATACTCTCCTCAATATCCGTAATTGACTGCATGTCTAAAGCTAATGGTTTTTCAACATACACAGCTTTTCCTTTATTTAGTGCTTTTATCACTAAATCTGAATGGTTGTGGTGAGGTGTTAATATAAGAACCGCGTCAATTTCATCAGCATTTAGTATCTCTTCTTCAGTAGAGTATTTATTTTTAATTTTAAAACTTTTCGCAAGTGACTCAGCACTTAAACCCTTTGACGATGCTATCCCAAGAACTTTGCATTCTCTTTTCAGTTCTTTAAGGACAGGCATTATCGTTGTAGCTGCAAAATTTCCAGCACCCAATATTCCTACATTTACTTTTGATGTTTTTGGTTCTGGTTGTAAATCATTTTCTATTTCAATTTTTGGTTCAGCGTCAATGTTATATCTAAGTACCACTGATAATGGTTTACTCTCATCTTCAAATTTTTCATAAACACTTGGTGCATCTTCAAACGCTATCTCTTCAGATACTAAATCAAGCAAATGAATTTGTTTTTGTGACAAGAGTTTTGTAAATGCTTCAAAGTTTCTGTTTTCGGTCCAGCGCACATATTCAATTGGATAATCATTTCCTAACGCTTCGTACTGTTTATCGTACCTTCCAGGACCATAAGATTTTGAAACCACAAGTTCAAGTTCTTTATAGTAAAAATCATTCCTAGAAATATTTAAAGGAATGTCACCAATAACAACAATTTTTGCTTTATTGCGAGCAATTTTTGTAGCTAATTCTATTGGTTCATTACTGCTTGTTGCAGCGGTAATGATTACAGTATCAACATCTTTCAGTTCAACATCATCTGCAGAAGTAAAAAAATTATCTCCATATTTAGATCTTTCAGGATCAGGATCTATTCCAATTACTTCTGAACCTTGCGCTTCAGCTAGCCTGCATACTAAATGTCCTATAACTCCGAGACCTACAACAACTACTTTTGAACCAAGGCTTGTCTCAGATAGCCTAAGACCATGCAATGCAATACTTCCTAAAACAGTGAAGGCTGCTTCTTTGATGTCTGTACTTTCATCAATTCGACTACATAGGTTTTCACTAACAACAACATATTCAGCATGGCCTCCATTAGAGACAACTTTATCTCCAACGTGGTAAGTGCTGACACCTTGTCCAACTTTGACTACTTCGCCTGCTGAACTATATCCAAGCTGAAGAGGAAGAAGGTTTTTTGGAAATACAGCATTCCAGACTGCCCCAATACCCTCTTTCTTTAACAGTTCTAATCCTTTATCAATATTTGAACTGTTTTGAAGCTTATCTGTGACAGTGGTGTTTGCTACTTCGATAGCAGCTAACTCTGTTCCTGAAGATACAACTGAATAGTGGTTTTTTATAAGTATCTCACCTGGACCGGGGTTAGGAATAGGAGTATCCCATAAAATTGGAGTGGGATTATTTTTTTCAACTACTAACTGTTTCATTTCTCTACTGCTTAATAATAACTAATTTACTTCAGAAATTAAGGGTGAGGTTAAATTAATGTAATCTCCATCAGTTGATTTTATCTTTAGAGATCCATCTTCGTTTATATCTTCAGCCCATCCTCTACCTTCTGGGTATTCCACAATTTTTCCGATTGTTTGTAGTTTTTGTTTGTATTTATCTAAATCAAAATTATTTTTAGAAAGTGATGACAGCACTTCACTCGCCCATTTTTCTGCATGTAAATTGATTAATGAATCTTCCTGTTTTTTAGTAAAGACTGAACCTGCTCCAGGTATCTCTGGTTTCTCCCAAAAATAATTTATTCCCATTCCGATGCAAATATTGTTTTCAGACTTTTCAACAAGTATTCCACCTACTTTTAAATTGTTTAAAACAATATCGTTGGGCCACTTTAAGCTGAGATTTATATCTTTAAGAACTTCTGTGAATACGTAGCCCGAGAGAAGTGGAATAAGTGTGTGTTTTAGTTTTATATCCTCTTGTTTTATTGCAAGTGAACATGCCAGTGCCTGGTCAGCATTTAACCAAGTTCTATTCGATGTGCCTTTGCCTTTTTCCTGTGAGTAGCTAATAACAAGAATTGGTTCGCTTGATAATTCACTTAGTGCATATTCCTGTGTATTGTAAATGGATTCAAAAAAAAAGGTTTTCACAGTGTTACTTCTTTACATATATATAGGTCAAATACATACATTAACAATAAACAGGAAAGATGGGCATGTCAGACGATAATTTAGCTGAAATTCGTGATGAAAAAGCTAAAAAGATTCAGCATCCAAAAGGGAAATTAACAGCTTACGAAAGGCTGAATTTACTATTGGATGAAGGCTCTTTTAGTGAAATAGACCAACATGTTACTTCTGAAGAAAATCCTGATGGTGAAGCAGTTGTAACTGGTACTGGCACAATTCATGGACGTCCAGTGTTTGTATTTAGCGAAGACTTTTCTGTCATGGGAGGAAGTCTTGGTGAAGTTGTGGCTAAAAAAATCCTAAAAGTTATGGATCATGCACTAGAAGCTAGAGCGCCAATTATTGGAATAAAAGACTCTGGTGGTGCAAGAATTCAGGAAGGTATCTCTTCTTTGTATGGTTATGCTCAAATTTTTAAGAAGAATGTTGAAGCTTCTGGGAAAATTCCACAAATATCTGTTGTGGTTGGCCCTTCTGCTGGTGGAGCAGTTTACAGCCCAGCACTGACTGATTTTATTTTTCAAGTACAAGATATAGGACAGCTATATGTAACAGGACCTGCGGTTGTTAAAACTGTTACTGGAGAAGAGGTGTCCTATGAAGAATTAGGTGGAGTAGAAGCACACGGTACTAAATCGGGTGTGTCTCATCAAATTTGTGAATCTGAAGAACAAGCATTTGAAGAAATTCGATATCTTATGAGCTTTCTTCCACAGTCTTCATCTCAAAAACCTCCTGCATTCATTACAGAAGATGAATCTTCTAGAACAATAGAATCTTTAGATAGTTTTATTCCGGAAAATAGAAATCAACCATATGATATGACAAAAATAATTTCAGATATTTCAGATGATGGAGAGCACTATCCTATTCAAAGTAACTATGCGCTCAACATTATTACAACTTTTGCAAGAGTAAATGGAAATACCATTGGAATAGTAGCTAACCAGCCAATGGAGCTTGCAGGAGTTTTGGACATCAAGGCTTCAGAAAAAGCAGCAAGGTTTGTGAGATTTTGTGATGCATTCAATATACCTATTCTTACTTTGGTTGATGTTCCTGGATTTTTACCTGGAGTTGAGCAAGAACACGGTGGAATTATAAGAAGTGGTGCAAAACTATTATACGCTTACTCGGAAGCAACAGTTCCAAGGGTATGTGTGGTTATAAGAAAAGCATATGGGGGAGCTTATATCGTTATGGATTCAATAGGGCTTGGTGCGGATAAATTATTTGCGTGGCCAAGCGGAGAAATTGCAGTCATGGGCGCTGAAGGAGCAGTTGACATAATACACAGAAGAGAATTAGCAGCGGCAGACAATAAAGAAGAGCTCAAGTCAAAGTTAGTCGCAGAGTACAATGATAAATTTAGTAATCCTGATATTGCTGCACAATTAGGCTTAATTGACAATATTATAAAACCAAGTGAGACAAGAAAAGTAGTTATTGACTCATTTAAAGACTTAGTAAATAAAGGAGAGTTAGGAGATAAACATGGAAACATACCCCTCTAAAAATATTGCTATTACATGGGTAGAAAAAGGTAGTGTTGCAAGAAATTTATTCTTATCCTTAGGTTTTGCAATATTAACTGCACTTAGTGCTCAAATACGAATTGTTATTCCAATCTCGCCTGTTCCTATAACTGGTCAGACATTTGTTGTGCTTTTATCAGGATTAATATTGGGTGGCACTTTTGGAGCAATCAGTATGTTAATGTATCTATTTATTGGTATGTCTGGTCTTCCTTTTTTCTCAGCGGGAGTTGCTGGTCTTGCAATTTTAAAAAGCCCAACAATAGGATATATAATTGGATTTTTTCTAGCAGCCTATGTAATAGGTGCTTTTGCAGCTAAACCTGTACTGGCTATTCTGCTTGGTTCATTAACTATATATATTGCTGGTGTTTCTGGATTGATGATAATTTTAAATACTTCATTTTCTAATGCTCTTGCAATTGGAGTTGTTCCGTTTTTGATAGGAGATGCTATTAAGTCTATTTTGGCAATGGGCTTGGCTTTTAAATTAAAGTAAATATGACTCAAAAAAGAATCCTAATCGCAAACAGAGGTGAAATAGCGCTTCGAATTATTAGATCTGCCAAAGAAATGGATTTATATACTATTGCTGTTTACTCGGATGCAGATGAAGATGCTTTACATACTAAACGAGCTGATGAATCTTATTATCTTGGAGGGTCTTTACCTGCTGAAAGCTACAGGAATTTAAAAAAATTAGTCAAAGCTGCTGAAGAAACAAATGCAGACTTAGTTCATCCAGGATATGGCTTTCTCGCAGAAAACGCTGATTTTGCAAAAGCTATAGAAAAAAAAGGCATTACTTGGGTAGGACCTAAACCTGAAACAATTAAATCTATGGGTGACAAAATTGAATCAAGAAAATTAGTCTCAAAAATTGGACTTAATCCTGTACCGGGTCAGCTAAAACCTTCAAGGTTTCAAAGAGACGCAGTAAAGGATGCTGAAAGTTTTGGATATCCTGTTGCATTAAAAGCTGCGCATGGTGGCGGAGGAAAAGGATTAAGGATTGTTCACAACGAAAAAGAGCTTCTTGAAAATTTTGATATTGTGAAGCGAGAAAGTGAAGCTTATTTTGGTTCTGATCAAATCTATGTAGAAAAATTTATAAAACCAGCAAGACACGTTGAAACTCAAATTCTTGCTGACAAGTATGGCAATGTTTTGTATTTAGGTGAAAGAGATTGCTCTTTACAAAGAAGGAATCAAAAGTTAATTGAGGAAAGCCCCCCTGAGTGGCTATCTGAATACGGAAGAGAAAAATTAAAAGAGTTTACACTTAAAATCGCATCTAACTCAGATTATGTAAATGCTGGAACTGTAGAGTTCCTTGCTGATAGTGACGAAAACTTTTACTTCCTTGAAATGAATACTCGATTACAAGTAGAACATACAGTAACGGAAATGAGATATGGTCTTGACCTTGTAAAAGAACAAATAAAAATTGCGCTAGGAAACTCTATTGAGGATTATGAGCTTGATCCTAGAGGACACAGTATAGAGTTTAGAATTAATGCAGAAGACCCAAATAACAACTTTCTACCAACTCCTGGAACAATAACTGAGTATAGAGAACCAACTGGTAATGGTGTACGTATTGATGGGTGGGCAAGAACGGGTACTCAAATTACTCACTATTATGACAATCTAATTTCAAAATTAATCGTATGGGGTGTTTCGAGGGAAGAGGCAAGATCCAAAGGGATCAGGTGCCTTGAAGAATATATTATCGGAGGTATCCCTACGACTATAAATTTATTAATAGATATTTTAAAAACTAAAGAATTCGTCAACAGTCAGATACATGTAAAGTTTTTAGAGGAAAACTTCGAAATACGTGAAATTGAAGAAGATGAAGTTACTTCTGATAGACCAAGCAAGGTAAAAATTTCATTGGACGACACAACTAATCCAACTCTTGCTCCACAACGTCCTAAAAAAGTAGGTATGGACCTTACAGGAAATATAAAAAATCCAGGAATAATTTTTGCAGAAATGCAAGGAACAATAATGGATACTATGACTAAGCAAGGTAAAAAAGTAAAAAAAGGTGACTCATTATTTGTTCTTGAAGCAATGAAAATGGAAAATGTTATTACAGCTCCAATTGATGGTGTAATAAAAAAATTTAATATTGAAAAAGGACAGCCTGTTAAAAAAGGTGATTTGTTAATCGAGATTGAAGCTAAGTTCTAATGATTTACGGTATAGGCGTTGACCAAGTCGATCTAAATAGAGTAAGAAAGCTTTTAAATAAGTCTCAATCAAAATTTGAAAAAAGATGCTTTACGCAGAATGAAATTATTTATGCAAATCGATTCAATGATCCTGCTAAAAGACTAGGTGCCAGGTTTGCTGCAAAAGAAGCTGTCATGAAATCTTTAGGTAAAGGTTGGAGGCAGTTAGGTTGGAAAGATATTGAAATTAGTGGTGGAGGCAAACCAGAAGTTCATTTATATGGAAAAGCAAAAGAATTAGCAAAAGAACTTAATATTGGAACTGTACATGTATCTCTGTCTCACGAAGAAGATAAAGCAATAGCATTTACCATTTCAGAAATAGATAAATGAACTGGGTAGCAATGTTTCCGGGACAGGGCTCCCAGCAAGTAGGAATGGGCGAAGAATTACTTGATTTATATCCAGATCTTTTAATTGAGGAGTTTGAAGAAACTTTGGGTTGGTCTTTGAAAGAGACTATTTTACATAGTGATCAAACCGAGATTACAAAAACAAATATTGCTCAACCTTATATATTTGCAATTTCCTACTGTTACGGATTGGAAGCTTTCAAAAAACTAGGCCTACCAAAAGTTGGTATAGGCCATTCACTAGGTGAATATACTGCATTAGCACTAGCTGAATTCATAAGCTACAGTGATGCATTAAAAATTATTTCTGTGAGAGGTGTTTCTATGCAGAAAGCCGTTGAAAACTCCAATTCAACAATGGCTGCCGTTTTAACGTCAGACCTTAAACAAACAATAGATGCAGTTGAAGCACTTAACAATCAAGGTGTTTCAATCAATATATCTAACTTTAACGATGGTACACAAATTGTTATTGGTGGATTGAAAGATGACATAGATTACTTAAGATCAAACCCAATTGATTTGGGTGCAAAAAGAGTGATACCCCTTGATGTTGCTGGTGCTTTTCATTCAAAATTTGTTTCTCCTGCAAAACAAGAAGTTCAAAGCATAATCGAGACAGTTGATTTTTCAGAAGGTAAGTTTGATGTTTATATGAATGTAGATGCAAACATAGCTGACCTTACAACAATAAAACAGAGGCTTATTGATCAAATTGACAACAGCGTGCTATTTTATGACCAAATATTGAATATCGAAAATATTGTGAATCCGGAAAAGTGGTATCATATCGGACCTGGAAATGTAACTGCTGGGATGGTAAAAAAGTCTATATCTAGTAAGGGTATTGAAATTATTAATTCATTAGACTCTTTGAATACTATTTAAATAGGGAGATTTTGTGAAGTCGACTATAACTGGTTGGGGCAAATGTGCACCAGACAACATAATGACAAATGATGATTTAGCTGTTTTTGTTGATACCTCAGATGAATGGATTCAGCAGAGAACTGGAATTCAGGAAAGAAGATTTTGCCATGTTAACAACTCAGATATGGCTGCTGTTGCAGGACAACATGCAATTGCCTGTGCAGGCTTAACACCAGAAGATATAGACGTAGTTATTCTTGCTACATGTACTCCTGACAGTATTGTCCCATCAGCTGCAGCTCATGTTCAAAGAAAACTTGGTGCTGTTAATGCATCTGTATATGACATTAATGCTGCATGTGCAGGTTTTGTATATGCATTAGAGCAAGGAAAAGCTTTTATAGAAAGCGGGCTTTACAAGAGAGCTTTAGTTATTGGCTCTGAACACATTACCTGGTTACTTGATTGGTCAGATAGAAACACAGCAGTTCTATTTGGAGATGGAGCTGGAGCAGTTGTTGTTGAAGAAAGTAAATCCCCTGAAGATGGTGAAATATTTTCTTTCGTCAATGGATTAAGTTCAGATAAGTTAGATATTTTAGAGGTTCCGAACTTTGGTTCAGCAATGGATAGGTTTAAAAAAGATGAAGCAGCAAGAGTTACATGGACGTTTGATGGACAAGAGATTTTTAAAGGTGGAATCAGAGCGATGTCCACAGCGTCTGATGAAGTGATTACGAAATCTGGATTAACAAAAGAAGATATAGACCTCTTGATTCCCCATCAAGCTAATTTAAGAATAGTTGAGGGGTTAGAGAAAATGTTAAGTCTTCCAAATGCTACCACGATTAAAAAAGTTCATAAATATGGCAACACCTCTGCGGCCTCAATTCCAACTGCCTTAGTCGATGCGTTAGAAGAAGGTGAAATTAAAGGTGGAGAAGTTGCTATTTTTACAGCTGTGGGTGCAGGTCTTTCATGGGGTGCATGTGCCCTACGTTTAGGAGAGAGAACAACACCTATAAACACTTCCAATGCAAAACTTCCTGATTTTGATGGAAAGGCAGTTGATACGATAAGAAGAGCAATTGAGTATCAAATACCTGATAAATTAGATCTTATATGAAAACAGCATTAATTACTGGAGGCTCTAGGGGCATAGGAAGTGCTATTGCATTAGAGCTTGGAAAAAATTTTCATGTTGTAGTTGGATATGCTACTTCAGAAGACAAAGCCAATGATGTTGTTAAAGAAATTGTTGCTGCTGGTGGAAGTGCAAGTACAGTTCAAATCGATATATCAAATGCTGAATCTGTAGATACTGCATTTTCAACAGTAGAAAAAGAATACAACTCTGTAGAAGTCTTGATCAATAATGCAGGAATTACACAAGACAATATATTACCAAGAATGAAAGAAGCTGAATGGCTTGAAGTAATTCAAACTAATCTAACAGGAAGTTTCTATACATCGCAAAGAGCTATCAAGCTTATGATGAAAAACAAATGGGGAAGAATTATATTTATATCATCTGTAGTTGGATTATCAGGCAACCAAGGTCAGGCAAACTATGCTGCATCAAAGGCTGGATTAATAGGGTTGGCAAAATCAATTAGTAAAGAAATGGGTTCTAGAAATATTACATCTAACGTAGTTGCTCCAGGATATATTGAAACAGACATGACCTCTTTTTTAGATGATGAAAATAAAGAAAATATTATAGAACAACTATCAATTAAACGCATCGGTAAACCAGAAGATATTTCAAATGTAGTATCTTTTTTATGTAGCGAAGAGTCAGAATATATAACAGGACAAGTTATACCAGTTGATGGTGGTTTAACAACGTAATTAGGGAGTAATTATGGAAGCAAATGAAGTTTTTGAAAAAGTAAAAGGTCTTTTTGTAGAAGACCTTGGTATTGATGAATCAAAAGTAACAATGGATGCAAAGTTGGAAGAGGATTTGGAAATTGATTCATTAGGAATAGTTGAAGTTGTTATGGCCTTTGAAGATGAATTTGATATTGAAATTGATGATGAAGAACTTGCTGATGTATCAACAGTTGGCCAAGCTGTAAATCTACTTCATTCAAAAATATAATTCGAATCATGTCTAAGAGGCGTGTCGTAGTTAGTGGTCTCGGGACAATTAATCCCCTTGGAAATAATGTCTCAGATTCTTGGGAAAAGTTAATCAATGGTGTTTCAGGAATAGATTTTATAAACTCGTTTGATACAGAAGACCTTCCAGTTAAGTTTGCTGGAGAGGTAAAAGATTTTGATGCAAATGAATATATGGGTAAACAACATGCAAGAAAACTAGACCGATCTGCTCATTTATCTATTTTTGCAACAGAACAAGCTCTAATGGATGCCAACTTAAATACAGAAGAACGACTGGGATCCAATGTTGGAATAGTTTTTGGTACAGGAATTGGTGGTATCGGAGCCACTGAGAATGCGGTAAGAACCTACGATGAAAGAGGGGCGTCTAGAATTAACCCTCTTGCAATTACTCAGCTTATGCCTAACTCTAGTACAGGACAGGTTGCAATTAAGTTTGGCATAGAGGGACCTTCTTTAACAATAACTACAGCCTGTGCCGCGTCAGCCAATGCTGTAGGTGAGGCAAAAAACTTAATTGAAAACGGAATTGTAGACATAGTAGTTGCTGGAGGAACAGAATCTGGAACTACTCCAATGACTATTGGAGCTTTTGCTCAAATTAGAGCTTTATCGACAAAAAATGATTCACCGGAATCTGCATGTAGTCCATTTGATAAAGATAGAGATGGTTTTGTTATGGCTGAAGGTTCAACCGTATTAGTGCTTGAAGAAGAAGAGTCAGCAAAAAAACGTGGTGCAAAAATTTACGGTTATGTTTCTGGATACGGATCTACTACAGATGCTCATCATATTACTGCTCCTGCAGAAGGTGGAGAAGGAGCTGTGAGAGCTATGGACAAAGCAATCAAAGATGCTGGAGTCGAATTCGAAGATATTGATTATATAAATGCACATGGAACATCTACTCCAGCAAATGACAAAAATGAAACTCTTGCAATTAAAACCTTGTTTGGTGAAAGAGCTTATGAAGTTGCTATCTCATCCACAAAATCAATGACAGGCCATTTATTAGGTGGTGCAGGCGCATTTGAATCCATGGTTTGTCTGCTTTCAATGCAAAATAATGTTATTCCACCAACAATAAATTTATTTACTAAGGATGAAGATTGTGATTTGAACTACACACCAAATACTGCGATAGAAAAAGAATTGTCTATAGCAATGTCAAATTCATTTGGCTTTGGAGGTCATAATGGTGTACTCGTTTTGAAAAAGAACTAAAATTAACTGATGATTAAATTCAAATATTTTTTTATTATATTTTTCATTAGTTTTTGTGGATCAACAAATGAAGCTGACTCAAATCAAAATAATCAATCCAATATTCAAGATAGCTCTGAAAAACAAATTTCTCTAGGTCAAGAAAGTGAAGTTATAAGTGAAAATTCTATTTCAAAAAATTTACTAGTAGATAACTTTGTCGCTTGTATGCAAGATAATGGACTAAGTTTTAATTTTGATACTTTTGATAAAAATGATGACCCAATATTTATTTATGACCAAAACTCATATATTGATGGAATGAAGATTTTCAATGAGATTTGTTTTCAAGACGGTGAGACCCTAGGAATAAATACCTCAAGCGGTTTAGAATCCTTTGTAAATTACATAGTAAGTCTTCTTTCAGGCACAATAACTGAAGAAGTGTTAGAAGAAACTAGCGACAAATCTCCAACAATAGCTAAAAAAACTTGTACAGAGTATGGTTGCTTTGAAGTGTTTACAGAAATAGAAAATTGGCAAGATGGATATTATGTGGACGGGGGTGTATCTCCTTCTATTTACACTGGTTATGAAAATGTGGCTTTAGTCTATGATGACATTGAATTTGAAAATTTATCAAACTTAGAAAAATCTTCAAGGTCCTCTGCATTAGCTGTTGTTAATGTAATTGGTGATAGATGTTATCTTGATGGTTACAAGACCGTAATGGTGACACAGCCTTATACAGGTTTTTTTATTGATAAAAATCATATTGTAACTACTAGTAAAGTTATTCAAGATCTCCAATTTCAAGAAGATAATAACTGGACTCAATTTGGTTCTTCAGCTGGAAGGTATTCAGTTCCATGTGAAGAAGTTCCAGAAATGATTTACGGACCAGGTAATTCATCAAATTTAAAAACTTATCAAGGCGAAGGTATATTTATTCAACTATTCAATGGTGATTGGGGGCTTGGAGAAGTTGTTCAAAATTCAGAGGATTTAGCAATAATAAGGCTCAATAAATATTCAAATAATTTTGAATCTTTATCAGATAAGTGGGATGTTTGGAGAAATTACAGTGATAATATTAAAGCTCTTCCGATAGCTAATTCTACAAAAATTAACAACAAGGAAGTAGTTTTAATTCACAATCCGAATGAAGGATCTTCTGGCGGTGGGTGGAAAACTACTCTTTCAAATTTATCAAATTGTCCAGAAAATAACTCAAATGAACGCATTTATCACTTAGATATTTATTCTGATGAAGGCAGTCTAGGGGCGCCCGTAGTTGATGAGTCTGGATTTGTTATTGGAGTAACTGTTGGATCTTATGACGCAGTTTTAAACACATGCTCTACTGTTAAATTTAGCTCTAATCGTAACTCTTTAGGTCCATTATCAAATTACCTAGCTGATGATAAAACTATTACCGGAGTACTCAACTCATTACAGCTAAGCAGTTTTGTTGAAAACTATTCCAAAACGTCAAAAAATCTTGATATTGTCAAAGATATAGAAATAGTTGATGTATCTTGGCCAAAAAATGCACTGACAAAATCTGAAATTAGAGTTGAAAGAATCGATTGGGGTAAAGATTTTACTGATTCAGGGTTTCCGAAATCTGAAATTAACACAAAAGCTATTGAAATTGCTAAACAAGGAACTCTTATGTTTATTAGGCAAACTGGATGTGTTGAATGTGAAACAAAAGAAAAAGATTTAGATTTCGCTGGTGGATGTGCTTGTACAGCTTTTGCTGTTACAAATGATCTAATTGTTACAAATGACCACTGTGTCTCTGGAATGAGTATCGGAGATAGAGCTACATTCAAAACTTACTTTGGCCAACTTGTTGATGCTGAATTAATTGGTATGAGTTCAATTGACGGGGATGGAAGTCACAATGATTTTTATAAAGAGACAACAGGATGGGATGGTGATTATGATTCAGGACATAAAGGAGATGTTGCACTATTCAGAAGTTCACAAGTACTAGATTTAAATCCAGTTGTACTTGCAGATTCATCTAAATTAAATCAATATGATCCATTGATTGCAGTCGGGCATCCTGGAATAATGAATCGAACTGGACCTTACGTAGTTTCTGTTGGAAGTTTCATAGGTAAAAATACATGGGCTGAATCTGCGATTTACTATAATCTACCATCTGCAGGAGGAAATAGTGGTAGTGGTGTTTTTAATTTAAATGGTGAAGTTATTGGTCAAATTGCATATGGTCAAGACTTTTCTATGGCTGAAGTTGCATCAATTGTATATTCAAAATATGGTCTTATAGCAACCGAATTAATGAATAATGGTTATAGAGGTGCATCAATTAGGCCTCAGCCTTGGAAATTAACTTCAAAAGTGGATGTAACAGTTGGCTTGTCAGCATCAGGAGCTCCTAGTAATTACATTAAAGAATTGATTGAATTGTGGGCGCCGGGAGAACTAGGTTACTAAGGAAGCATAGAGCCACCTATAGAGTGTACTCCTCCGTCAGCGTGAATAATTTCACCTGTAACAGCCTCGGATAAATCAGACAGTAAGAAGTTAACAACCTTTGCAACCGGTTCAGCATTTTTTGTATCCCAACCAAGTGGAGCTCGTTCATTCCACTCATTATCCATTTCAGAAAATCCAGGAATATTTTTTGCTGCTGTAGTTGCTAATGGCCCTGCGGCAACAGCATTTACTCTTACCCCACTATCTCCCATGTAATAACCAAGATAACGAACAATCGATTGTAAGCTAGATTTTGCAACACCTTGCCAGTCATATCCTGGCCAAGCTTGAGAATTATCAAAATCTAGAGCAACTATTGAAGATGGTTTGTTTAAGATTGGCTGAAATGAAGTAGCAAGCGTTTTCAAAGAAAAAGCGGAAATCTCAAAACTTTTAACTGCATCTTCCACAGATGTGTTTAAAAAGTTACCGCCCATGGCATCTGTTGGTGAAAATGCAATCGCATGTAAAATCCCGTCAAGATTGCCAACCTCATCTTCTATATTTTTTACTGCTTCATTAACTTGATTCAGATTTTCAATATCCATTTCAAAAACTTTTATATCTTCTGATAATCTTTTGACTGCTCTTTCAGTAATGCGAAGGCCTTTTCCAAAACCAGTAGCAACAACTGTAGCACCATTTTCTATAGCTATTTTGGCAGTCGCAAAAGCGATACTTTTATCAGTAAGAATTCCTGTAATAAGAATTTTTTTATCTTTTAAAATCATATTTTTCCTATAACTATTTGACCATACAAATAGTTAGTAGGTATCACAAAATAATACCTTTTATTATTCTTCTGTTGAATAGTTGGTAGAGCTTTCTTCTTTTTTGATTTGCGATCCTGTTACGACAGCCAACCCAATCTCTACAAGGCCAAATGCAAAGAAACCATTAAATTCAGTGAAGACTGCAAAAGTTATCAATCCAAGCCCACCACTGTATCTTATTATATTTAATTGTTTTCCGTTCTCAGCATTACCTCCTAGCAAAAAGAAGGCCATTGCCGCAAAATAGAGAGGCAACCCAATAGACCTTACAATCATTTCTTGGTTTTCTGCTAACACAGCATTGAAATCAAATAAGAATAGAC
Organism: uncultured Candidatus Actinomarina sp.; assembly: GCA_902635945.1. Lineage (GTDB taxonomy): Bacteria > Actinomycetota > Acidimicrobiia > Actinomarinales > Actinomarinaceae > Actinomarina. Next base: position 352,398 of record CACPPU010000001.1, read on the forward strand.
GGTAAACCACTTCAGGCATAATAAACCCTACTAAAACCAATCCAAGGTATACAAGTGGATCAAGTCTATTAATTAATTTGTAATTCATAAGAGCAAGTATATCGGAAATTATTGAATCGTATAATTAATACTTTTTAATTATTTCTGCCTGTGCTGCTGCAAGTTTTGCTGTCGGTATTCTATAAGGAGAACAAGAAATATAATCAATTGCAAGCGTATTGAAAAAGTGAATAGATTTAGCTTCTCCAGCGTGTTCGCCGCAAACTCCAATTTTTAAGTTTATGTTTGATTGCCTTCCTTCATTCACAGAAATTTCAACGGCTTTTCCAACTGTCTTCTTATCTATAGATACAAATGGGTCCTGAGAAAATATATCATTTTCTACATATTTAGTAAGAAATTTTGAAGCATCGTCTCGTGAGAGACCTAAAGTGGTTTGTGTTAAATCATTCGTACCAAAAGAGAAAAAATCTGCATGTTCGGCTATTGACCCAGAATTTAATGCAGCACTTGGCAGTTCAATCATTGTTCCGATTGTGTAATCAAATGTATAATCTAATTTTTTCTGTACCTTAGATATCTTCTTAATAAGAAGATTTTTCATTTGATGCAATTCTTTAGCATTCATAACCAAAGGAATCATTATTTCTGGGGAAACTAAAACACCATCTTTTTTTTGTATATTGTAAGCAGCCCTTAAGATTGCTTCTACTTGCATCTCATAAATTTCAGGGTAACTTAATCCAAGACGTACTCCTCTATGACCAAGCATTGGATTGCTCTCAGATAATTTAACAAGCATTTCTCGAATGTAACTTGGAGAAACACCAATTGCATTACCAAGTTCAGTCATTTCAATGTCACTTTTTGGTAAAAACTCATGCATTGGTGGATCAAGAAGCCTCACTGTTATGGGCTTTTCTTTTAAAAGTAAAAACAAAGATTCAAAGTCAGCAATTTGAAAATCTATTAGTTTCTTTAAAGCCCTTTTTCTACCTTGTTGTGATTCTGACATAATCATTTCACGCATAGGAATGATTCTTTCACCTTCAAAAAACATGTGCTCTGTTCTACAAAGTCCAATTCCTTCAGCACCAAACTCTAATGACTTTTCAGTGTCTAGTACTGTTTCTGCATTTGCTCTTACTGCCAATCTCTTGTACTCGCTACACCAATCCATAAGAGTGTTGAATTCATCTGATGGCCTTGGTGGCTCAGTTTCCAGTTCTCCAATATAAACTTCACCCAAAGATCCATCTATGGAAATAATGTCTCCTTCCGTTAACACTCTCTCTCCATTGCCTATTGTTTTGTTTTCAACATCTATAGTCAAACCTTCTGCACCTACAACACATGGCTTACCCATTCCCCTTGCAACAACTGCAGCGTGACTTGTCATGCCGCCTTTTGTTGTGAGAATCCCAACAGATGAATGCATTCCATGAATATCTTCTGGACTTGTTTCGTCTCTCACTAAAATTACATCTCTTCCTCTGTTAGCCTCTTTTTCTGCTTTGTCTGCATCAAATACAATCTCTCCAACAGCTGCTCCAGGAGAAGCATTAAGCGCTTTGGTAAAGAGAGCTTTCTCTTGTGATTGGACAAATTGAGGATGTAAAACATTCGTAATATTATTCGCATCGACCATTATCAATGATTCTTCTTTTGTTGTAATGCCCTCGTTATGTAAATCAATAGCGATTTTTATACTGGCCTGAGCAGTTCTCTTAGCTTTTCTTGTTTGAAGCAAATAAACTTTTTCATTTTCAATCGTAAACTCTAAATCTTGCACCTCCCTGAAGTGAGTTTCGAGCTTTGATGCAATTTCTTTGATTTCTTTATATGCATTCGGAAATTTTGACTGCAATGACTCTTGTTCAACAGAGTCATCATTCTTAATTGGATGAGGTGTTCTGATACCAGCAACAACATCTTCTCCCTGTGCATTAATTAGGTATTCTCCATAAAGCTCTTTAGACCCATTTGAAGGGTTTCTAGTAAACGCAACTCCCGTTCCAGATTTGTCATTTAAATTACCAAATACCATGGTTTGAATTGTTGCGCCGGTTCCTAAAGAGTCAGGTATATTATTTATCTTTCTGTATGTAATTGCTCTTTTGTTTTGCCAACTACTAAATACAGCTTCTATAGCTCCTAGTAATTGTTCATGTGGATCTTGAGGAAATGGAGAATTTGTAAATCTCTCTACAGTATTTTTATATGCGTTAATTATCCAATCAAGCTGCTCAACATTAAAATCAGCATCAGACGTAACATTATCCATACGTTTTTTATTAGCAATAACTGCTTCAAACCTATCCATCTCAACACCAAGCACAACATTGGAATACATTTGAATCAATCTTCTATATGAATCAAGGGCAAAGCGTTCATCATTAAAAGCCTTAGCAAGGTTTTGAACATTGTCGTCATTAAGACCTATGTTCAAAATTGAATCCATCATTCCAGGCATAGAAATCATGCCTCCTGACCTCACTGATAATAAAAGTGGTGATTCACTATTGCCAAAACTTTTTTGAGATAGGCTTTCTAAGTTTGAAACATAGTTAATTATTTCCTCTTTTAATCCTTCAGGTAATTTTTTGTTCTTTGAAAAATAATTACAGGCTTCCGTTGTGATAGTAAAACCTGGAGGAACTTGAATTCCAAGTTTGGACATTTCTGCAAGATTTGCACCCTTACCACCAAGAAGACTACTTAATGATGCATCACCATCAGTTTTCTGACTAGAGAATTCATAAATAAGTTTATTGTCCATAATTGGATTTAAAAAATTTCCCCCTCTATCCTCATATTATATAGGGGGGAAACTATATGTCTAAGAATGTACTAGTAATTGGCACGGGAACTATCGGCGAACCACTAATAGGCTTACTCGCAGATCACAAAGATTCACTTGGATTAGATAATGTAATATTTTTTAAAAGAACACCGCTGTCAGATGAGAGAGGAAAAGTTGAATCCCTAATAAGAAAAGGAGCAAAAATTGTTTCTACTAGTGATGCACTCAGCGAGTTTCATCAACTAGGGTTTAATGAAACTTCTGATGTTGAGCAAGCTTATGCTGACTCAGATGTCATTATCGACTGCACACCAAGTGGAAATGATAATTGGGATAATGTTTATTCATCTCTTGATCAGAACAAGAGATTCATGGCACAAGGGTCTGAACACGGATTTGGTTCGTTTTTTGCATGGGGAATAAATAACGAAATATTAAAAGAAGAGTCAAATAAATTTCTCATTGCATCATGTAACACCCATAACATAGCCTCAATAGTGAAGAGCTTTGCACTTGATGAAGAAAGAGAACTAGTAGAAGGAAAGTTTGTGTGTCTCAGAAGAGCAAATGATGTGTCTCAGAACGATTCTTTTTCTCCCTCACCAACAATTACAAAACACAGCAATCAAGAATTTGGTACTCATCATGCTCGTGATGTACATGAATTATTTGCTCAAGAAGGAAAAAAGTTAAACCTCTTTTCCTCAGCTATCAAGCTACCTACGCAATATATGCATACTCTTTGGTTTTCGCTTACTTTTAAAGATGCTGTGCAACATGAAAATATCATGAAAAACCTTGATAATAGTGAGTTTTTGATGGCTACTGAGAAAATGTCTTCAAACAAAGTCTTTTCTTTTGGTAGAGATCATGGCTATCACGGAAGACTTTTATCACACGGTGTTGTTGCCGAACAGTCTTTACATGTTAAAGAAAATACACTTACTGGATACTGCTTTACACCTCAAGATGGAAATGCCTTATTATCCTCTGTAGCTGGGACAGTACAGTATTACTACAAAGATGATTGGAAAGAGAAGATGGAGATTTTCAATCGATATATTTTCAAAAACATTTAACAACACTGCCTAAAATTTTTCGATTTGAAGTGGAAAATTTTCCACTCTACTATAATCTAATCTGTGGTGGAGGTTTATAAGCTAGCCGATGAGCTAGGAGTTTCATCTGTTGAGATAATTGCAACAATGGAGAAGTTGGGTGTTCCTGTCGAACTTCCAAATCCCTCTATGTCAATCGATGATGCTCAAAGAATTAGAGCTAGCTTTAAGAAAGGTTCTGGATTTTCATTCAAAAACACTTCACTCTTTATTTCTGCTGTCGTTTCTTTAACCTTAGTTTTAAGTATCAGCAGTGACAGGGTGTTTGCAGATGATACCGCTCCTCCTCAAGTAATTACATCCTCAAACTCTACAGTCTCTGAACCAACTGTGTCTTCTTTACTATCCCTTAAAGAACAAGTTGTTGTTGCATCTGAGGCAATCAAAGATTCTTTCACCGTTATGGTGCAAGAAAAGCTTATGGATTTAGGATTGCTGAGCGGTCCAGCTACAGGAATCAATGACAATAGTACACAACAGGCAATTCAGTCTTTTCAAGAAAAGGCAGGCTTAGAAATAGACGGTATGGTTGGGTCAGAGACTTTGCCTAAGTTACTCCTTGGAGAGGCAGCATATATTGAATCTAGTGCTGATTTACAAACTGCAGATTTTTCAGATATAGAAGGCCCTAAGTGGAGTGAAGATGAAATTGTATTTAGTAGAGTATCAAAAACACAACTCGATATCTTATGGGGTCATGTGACCGATAATTTAGGTATTACTACATTTAATTTTTATGTTGACGGTATGCTCCATGTGACTATTCCTGGTAATGATTGTAAAACTAAATGTAGCAGTCAAACTAGTGGCATAAGGGCAACACTTAGAAATCTTACTAAAGGTAGAAATCATGATTTTAAGATAGAGGCTTGCGACGCTGCTGGTAACTGTAGTGTAAAGCTACCTAAAGTTAGAGATAATAAAAATAGTGTTCCTTTTGCATCAGAAATTGGTACGAATTTCAACTTAAATATACCTTCTGAAAATGAAGGTGCTGAAATTGTAAGATACGAAGTTTATGTAAATGGTGTGTTGTCGACACATGAAACTGTTACAGATTCGAGACTACTTGTGTATCCAAAATTTGATATGACCTGCGGAGACCAATATGTTGATCTTATCGCATTTGATATAGATGATAATGAAGTTAAAAAATACCCTAGTATTACAATCTCTCAAACAGATTCCTGTATTTCAGTTATAGCCACTACTACAACAACTACTACTACTACTACTACTACTACTACTACTACTACTACTTTGCCTGGTACACCATCCATAACGATTACTGCAGCTGAAGTCAGTGATGGGGATACGTCTTCAGATAGTTCACTCTCTCTTACCTTTACTACAAGTGCAAGCACAACTGATTTTGCAGCTGGAGATGTTAGCGTCAGTGGTGGAACACTCAGTAATTTTTCTGGATCTGGAACAACCTATACTGCAACCTTTACGCCTACTGCACAGGGTGCTACAACAATCGATGTTGCTAGTAGTACCTTTACAGATGCTTCAACAGGTGTAGATAATACAGCAGCAACTCAGTTTAACTGGACGTATAGTACAGCACCTACTATGACTATTACTGCAGCTGAAGTCAGTGATGGTGACACTTCTTCAGATAGCTCCCTATCCGTTACATTTACTGCAAGCCAAAGTACAACGAACTTTGCGGCGGGAGACGTTGTTGTAAGTGGTGGAACACTCAGTAATTTCTCTGGATCTGGTACAACGTATACCGCAACCTTTACACCAAGTGCTGAAGGGGCTACAACTATTGATGTTGCTGGAAGTACTTTTACAAATGCATTTGGTACAAATAATACAGCAGCAACACAGTTTAACTGGACGTATAGCACTGCAACTGCTTCCACTACAAGTGCAAACAGATGGGTAATTGCTGTTATTAATGAAACTGCTGGAGCATTTAGTTGTGCTGGGGAAGTCCCAGTTGGTGTATCTTTCCCCGGACCAATGCACAATGATAATTGTGATGTAAATGGTGCATGGGGTGAGTTTAGAACACTATGGCCAAATAGAAAGTTTTTCCTAATAGAACCTTTATACACATCCAGATGCCCTAGATGCACTGATTTAACTGGGACTGGGCTAGACCAATCAAATAGGTCTACATCTAATATCTTATTGCCTACAGCATTCGTAACAGAGGCTCAAGCTGGGGTGAAAGCGGCATATATACAGAGTACTGGTGGGACAAATTGGTGGAGTAGAATCGGTGGTAGTAGTCTTCCAAGCGGTGCAGAGGTAATTCTCTGGGTTGATAATTCAGGAAGTATGACTACTTCTACGGTTCAAGGAGAATATAATGCCTTCTTAGCTGCTGCGGCATCTGCAAATGTAACGATAACAGAGGTTACTAATTTAACATCTGGTCAAGGTGGAAGTCTTTCCAAAGAAGACTGGATTAATCCATTCGATCCTGATTATCCGTAAAGATTAACGCTGTAAAGCTAAAGCAACAATATGCTTAGATTCTTTTCTAAACCAGGCATCAGTATATTTGCTATAAATATGATGATCTTTTTGATAACTTATCCACAAAAACAGTAAACCATTCCACATATAATGAATTCTCTGTGCAACGACTCTAGGCTTTTCCTGTAGCTTAGGTATACCAGATAATATCTCCGTCAAGGTATCAACAGGTTGACGTTCAAACCATTTATCTTCACGAAGAAGGGTATGTCTATTAGAGAACGCAATTCTTGTAGCTTGTCCCATATCAATCGAGGCCTCTGTAAAGATTGATAACATTTCCTCAAGTAATGTAAAAGGGTCTCTCTCTTTAAGTGCTGCAACCTCCATATCTTTTAACATTTCATCACTTACTTTTCCTATAACGGCACCGTAAACATCCATCATTTTGTCTGGAAAGTGTTTATAGGCTACAGCTGTTGAGAGCTTACAGTTCTTAGCAATTTGAGCAAGTGTTACTTTCTCTGGGTCCATTTTTGGATTATTTAACAACTCTATTGCTGACTCTAAAAGTAAATCGTGAGTGAGTTTATAAATGCCTTGTGCTCTTGTTGAACGACCGTCTAACTGTTCTTTTTCACTCATTGAAGATAATGATAATAAGAAGATAGCTTTGTTAGCAATATGTTTGTTTGAAGTTTAAACAGTTTTTTTCGCTAACTCTCTTCTAGAGAAATACACAATAACTGGAACTATAAACACATTAGGCATTGCCCAGTTCATCCACTCCTGTGGAAACAATTCTATAGTACTGATAAATGCAGTAGTAGCAGCAATTGTTCCAGCGAGCATAAGATTTAAATGGGTGTTGGTTCTGTCATAAAAATTCGGTTTATCTGTTTTTCTATATCTGTTGAGATCATATGCTGTGATATACATACATCCAATTCCAAAAATTATTGATATAGTATTCATGCCTTCAAACTGACCATAAAAACCATACTTAATTAATCCTGTTGCGTTTAGAAACAACAATACTCCGGCAATGAACATTAACAATGTGAGAGCTTTATCCACATTCTCCCTGGCTCCAGTTCGCACTTTTGCTTGTCGATATCCAGCAAAAGCAAAGTAAAAGGAGAAAATTGCGATAGCAAACAAAAATGGTTGCACTACACCCATCATGCTGAGCGGTATAGCAGTTACAAATATAGTTGACATTCCATAGACGTAATACATTCCATACTTTTTATGACGCTTGTCACCTTTTTTTAGAAATAATAGTAAATAAGCTGTTCCCAAAGACACAAACCCAGCCAAGATATGAATATATAGTAGTGGTTTTTCTAAATCTGTGTATACACCATCAATTAAAGACATAATTTTTACTTTATCCTTATACTAATTCAAAAGACTTGATTATATTCTCTAAACCCTCTTTTGCATCTGCAAAAAGCATTTTTGCATTGTCATTAATAAATAGTGGGTTTGCAATTCCTGCATAACCAGGTGACATAGATCTTTTTATCACAATAACTTGTTTTGCTAGGTCAACATCTAATATTGGCATTCCATAAATTGGTGAATCTTCATCAGTTCTCGCTAATGGATTAACAACATCATTTGCTCCAAGCACTATTACAACATCTGTTGAGGAAAACTCAGAATTGATATCCTCTAAAGTGAACATATCTTCATAATCAATATCTACTTCTGCTAAAAGAACATTCATATGTCCAGGCATTCTTCCAGCAACTGGATGTATAGCAAACTTCACTTCAATATTTTTATCTTTTAAGGTGTTTGTTAATTCTTTAACAGCTGCCTGTGCTTGAGCTACTGCCATTCCATATCCCGGAACAATAACTACAGATTCTGCGTAGCTTAATTGAATTGCAACATCTTCAGGTGAGGTACTAATTGGATCTTTTTCATATTCATTGTTAATATTCGTAGTTCCAAAACCACCTTTAAGAACGTCTCTAAGCGTACGATTCATTGCAGCACACATAAGGAGTGTAAGAATTATTCCTGATGCGCCCACTAAGGCGCCAGCTACAATCAAAATAATACTATTTACAATAAAACCTGCCGACATTGCAGCAATTCCAGATAGCGAATTTAAGAATGCTATAACAACTGGCATGTCTGCTCCACCAATGACGGCAACTCTTATAACTCCAGCAATTAATGCAACTAATATTATAAATTCCATTAAAAGGTCATCCATTTCTAAAACAGCTGGAATAACAATTATCGTAGGTAGAAACACTGAAAATATATCTGCTAATTTTTTATTGAAGTTATTTAGTTTGCCACGTAGTTTCATTACAGCCACAAGGCTTCCCGAGAATGTAAATATTCCAATAACCATTGAAAAGATTGCTACGAAAACATCAGAAAGTGGTAAAGAATTACCGGAGAGCTCAACATATGCAATTGCACCGGAAGCTCCTCCACCAAAGCCATTAAACAAACCAACTAGTTCTGGCATTTGTGTCATCTGAACTCGTTTTGATATTAAAACTCCAAGAAGTCCTGAAACAACAATTGTGATATAAAAAGCAGAATCATATTTTGAAAAATCAAAATTAAATGCGCTAAAAACAGCTAATGCCATGGCCAACATAGCAAAAGTATTTGCTCTATGTGCCGTTGACGGTCTTCCAAAGAGTTTCAAAGCAAAGATAAATAAAACAGATGAGACAAGTAGTATTATTTCAATCATTTTTCTTAAACATTTCTAATATTCGACCAGTCACTGAAAACCCTCCAGCAATATTGAGAGTTGCAAAAGCTATTGCAATTAAAACAATAATTTTAAGCAATTGAGAATCTCCTACTTCTGGGTAGATAAGAATTGCTGCAATCAATGTGATTCCAGAAATAGCGTTGGAACCAGACATCAACGGAGTGTGTAATGTCTGTGGAATTTTAGATATTAGTTCATATCCAATAAAGCTTGCTAAAAACGTTATCAACAATGTAAGTAAGAACGTTGCTTCCATTATGAACTCATCTCCACAAAAATCTCATCGTCACTATTTTCTATATACAGCTCAATTAAATTTCTTATATTCTCTGAATACAGCTTTGTAGCTGCATGTTTAACAGTGTTTAAGATATCTGTTTCACCAACTATCTTTACACCATTAATCTCAACAACTTTGTCCACCTCTGTGCCTTCACAGTTTCCACCAGTACCAGCAGCTAGGTCAATAATTACAGAATTCTCTTTCATGTTTTCAACAGTTGACTTTTCAATCAAGACAGGTGCTTTCTTTCCTGGTATTTGAGCAAATGTCAAAACAATATCACTATCAATTACTTGTTTCTTTAATGCTTCTTGAATTTTCTGGTTCTCTTCTTCTGAGACTTCTTGTGCGTATACGCTATCTTGAGCTTCAGTACTTGCTTCAACAAATTTAGCACCTAAAGACTCCACTTGGTCCTTGGCCTCTTTTCTAATATCAAAAGCCCACACTCTAGCCCCAAGTCTTTTTGCAGTGGCAATTGCTTGAAGGCCTGCAACTCCTACTCCAAGAATTAATACTTTTGACGGCTGTATATTTCCTGCTGCAGTTGTCATCATTGGTACAACGTCTGATGTCTCTTTTGCTGCTCGTAAGACTGAGGCGTATCCAAGCAAGTTTGCTTGAGAAGAAAGTGCGTCTAGGTTTTGAGCTCTTGAGATTCTAGGAAGTTTAAAAAAACTCAATACTTTCAGATCAGGTCTTAAACTTTTTATCTCTTCGATCTTTTCAAAATCAAATATACCAATTAGAACTGCTCCTTCTTTAAGTTCCTTTATTGTTTTATCCTGGATATTTTCTACACAGGCAACAATGTCTAAATCGCTTAAGTTAGATATAGTTTTTACATTGTCTAGGGATGAATCTGCATAATTTAGAAAATCAAATATATTTTTCTCCAAATGAACATCGAATGAATATTTCTCAATTGATTCAGGGTGTATTGGGGCCCTATATCCATCAACATCTGTTAAAAATCCTATTTTCATACTTTCCTAGTTTAAATATGCTGGCAACTTACTAAGAATTAAATAAAATACATACATGAATATTGCTGTCTTTAGTGATAAGTTTTCTGGTACATTAAGCGCCATAGAAGTGCTTAATATTGTTCAAGGTAAGTTTTTGGATTCAAATATTAATGCAGACTTTTTCAGCGTTACCGATGGTGGGCAAGAAAGTACAGAAATTTTTAAAAGTCACAATTTTCAAACTCATGAAAGTTTTGAAGCTTTGAATTGTGATAATTCTCTCTCAGTAGTTGAATCATTAAACATAAATGGGAGTGTTTTTTTTGAATCAGCTCAATTAATTGGTGTTGATTCAGAAAATGAATCCATGTCGATAAATACAGGATGTTTGCTTGAGGCAGTTCAAAAAACAGAAGTTCTTGGAACAGGTGGCTCAAAAACTATTGATTTTGGAATAGGACTCTTAAGTAATTTGGGTATGGAATTCCTCTCTAATGGTGAAACTATAGTAAATCCTGTTCCCAAAGACTTTTCTTATATAGATCAAATTAAAGCAACAAATTTTAAATCTAATTTAGAAAATAGAATTTTAAGTGATACCAATATTTCTTTGCTTGGTGAGAATTCAGCTTTTGATGTTTTTGGACCTCAAAAAGGTTTATCTGAGAAAGATATTGAGAAACACAAATTAGAGGTTGAGAGATTGATAACGCTAATTGATAAAGAGCTTATTTTAGGTTTAAATCCAACTGAAATTAACTCAGGAGCAGCTGGTGGTTTAACATTTACATTAAATCAAATTCTTGGCTGTGAAATTGAAAACGGTGCAAAATACTTTTTAAAGGAAACAAATTTAATTAATCAATTAGGAAATTATGACATTGGTATCTTTTGTGAAGGAAAATTTGATGAATCATCATTAGAAGGAAAAATAATTGGAGAGTTGTTGAAAAATTTTAAAGGACGTAGGTATTTTTTGGGTGGGCAGTATACAGCAAAAAATGAAGATATTTTTACAAGCTATTTCCAATGTGGTCCTGAAGGTGTCAGTGATCCAAAAAGCTCATTAGAGATTGCTTCAAATGGATTAATTAAAGAAATACAAAAGCATTAATATCTCATTATGACAATTCCTTCGCCATGTATAAGTGTTTGTGTAACAGATCCTGGTAGTGACTTATGTTACGGATGTGCAAGGACTACGCCTGAAATAGCTAAGTGGTCAAAATTTACAGATGAAGAGAAAAAACAAGTAATTGAAATAAGCAGATCAAGGATGTCGGGTTGGCAGTTAGAGGCTTTTGATAAGGCCTATAAAGAAATTTTAGAAACCGGATCCAGTCCAATAAAAAAGCAAAAGCTACAAAACAAACAAGACTAGTTATCTTCTAAAATTTTTTGAGCCTTTGTTCTAACAACTTTTCTTTCATCATTTTTCAATCTATTAGCAACTTCTATCAGCTTTAATTTAAGAGACTTGTCTGACTTTGAAAGCTTTTCTAGAAGCTTCATGCCTTGAGTAAGAATCATCCAATCGCTACTGTTTTTTGTCCAGTTCAAAACAATTGTTTTAATTTTACTTACTTCCTTTTCTTCAAAATGATTTAGAAAATCAAAATAAATAGTTATGAGTCCTAGTTTTACAACATTATGTTTTGAATTAGAAAATTCATTTAAAAATCTATCTTTATTTGTTAGAAAAACTTTTTTGTCGTCTTTGATAATTCTCTTTGCTCCATTCATTGCCCTCATTGCAACAAGTGAATTTTCGGAATAAAAGCATTGAAATAAAAGTTCTACTTTTTTTGGATTGTTTTTAATAAAATCTACAACTTTTAAAGTTTCTCCAAGAGAATTTTGCTTACCTTTGCTTAGCTCAAGCTCAAAGTTCATTTTTCTTTTTTTGTATACCTCTGTAATAGACAAAAAAAGCCACAAAAGCCAAGAAAGTCAAAACATTCGAAATATTTATTGGATTAGGCATATCAGCCCAAACACCTGTTGCAAAAGCTAAAAACCATGAGACTACTGCAAGTAAGGGCCAGTTTAATTTCTTCATGTTAGGTATCCTATCATGAATTTTTATTCACCAATGGAATGCTTGCAAGCAGATCAGTTGGAATATCATCTACAGAACCTTCATACTCTCCATATGAGCTTAAGAAGTCTTCCTGAACTCCTTCATCGGGGAAAATGACATCAAAAATATTTGGATGATTTACAACATTTGGAGCTCCACCACCTCTGTACTGTTCCGCTGACGGATTGATTTCTCTAATTCTTGATCCATTTGGACCATAGCCATCTTGAGACATCATAACTACTCCATAGTGCCATTCTTCAGGATTTCCACCACCAAGCTGGTTGTCAATATCAAGTTTTACAACTATTACACCTTTGTCTGGTACAACGACAATATCAAATTGATTAGTCACTAATTCTGACTCTCCACTTGGTAGTGACTTCCAAATCTGTGGTTCCCAACCTTCAATCACAATATGATATTCCCAACCAGACCTATCTGGCATTTTTCCAAACCTATAGTTACCTAACTGTTTTACTCCAGTGTCAGATCCAAAGTCTTTATCAATATACACGTCAATAGTTTGAACAGATAGACTCCTTGGAGATCCCCACGGGTTTTTTACAGCACTTAAAATATCAAAATTCATAACAAGACTTCCATCCGCAATGCCTGCTGAAAATCCTTCAAAATCATAACTTCCAGGTATAAACACACCATCTGTTGGATAGGTGTATGAACCTTCTCCATAGTCATCTTTAATTGGATCTTTTATATCAATAAAGAGTTCGACATTTGACACTTCAGGTACAAAAAGTGCCAAAGGTCTTGAAGGTTCGATAAAACTATCGAATATATCTGAATAAAGTCTAAGTTTAATTTTATCGCCAAAGCTAAGAGAACCGAGTTCACCTAATGGTATCTTTAGGTAAAGTTCATTACCTGATGCAGACACCTCAGTAGTTTCTTTTGTTAAGCACGCTGTTGAGAAAGTTGCCTCTTTAACACTTCCCTCATTGGGTAAATCTCTTTTGGTACATATAAAGTATGAACTATTTTTAAGTTTTTCACCCCTATGAAATATTGCCTGTGTTGTTTCAATTCCTAAAAACTCTTGATTAGAAGGTTCTCCATCTTTAAACGGTACAGAGGATCTTCTAATTTTTGTTCTTGATGGGCTTTCTAAATAAATATCTAAATCAATATTTTTCCAAGGTTCTGCTTCTTGCATTGCGGAAGAAGATTTTTGGATAGCAACATACAAATGCTCGTCTGAGAATCTATATTGAATTTTAGAAATTATATCTGAAGTCTCGATAACTCCAGCGTCATTCCAAATATTAGAATTTGTTGTTCCGTTAACAAGTAAAGCTTGGTTCGAAGTCAAAATGGAGTCTGATTGTTTATCAAACAATTGAGCTGAAGGTGAGATGATTGGAATATCAAGATAAGCTGGTGGCTCTTCTCCAAGTGACGAATAAACATTTTTTAGAAGGTTTCTAAATGCTGAACCAAAATAATCATCATTTCCACTAGATTGATCACTACCGTACCACCAAAACCAGTCCGACCCTTCGGCAAGCAGCATATAATCAAATGCTTGCTCAAGTTGTTTTTCTGTATAGTTATCAGATGCATTTGCTCTGTCATAGAAGGCTCTTGTTTTTTGTAAGTAATCCCATGCGTAGGTCTCTTCTGTCTCACCAATCCAGGTAGCAAAATTTGGTTGGAACCATGAGGCAGGAAACACTCTATCTAATTTTTCAATTGAGGGTCCATATTTTTCAATATATTCAGTTGGAGTAGTTGTTTTAAGCCAATCTGTTGTAGTTAGTGTTTCGTACATTAGGCTTAGGAAATCTATACCGTCATTTTGATAATGCTCCCATGCATTTTCGCCATCTAAAACAATTGATACCACAAGTGGTCTATCCATAGTTGTACTAACTTCTCTAGCAGCTTCAAGTGCTTTCATCATATCTGCCACTGCCATCTCAGGTGACATTCCACTATAAGTAAAGCCAACTTGATCAGAAATAGATAAATCTCTAAAGAAAATGGCTACATCATCTTGTCTGTTTAATTGTCCATACCAAGGTGTATAAAGTACTTCAGGGTTAGTTACTATGCCATCCGTATTTCTTTTAAAAGTTGGAATATCTAAAGATTTTGACAATACATGTTCACCAGTAGCAATCCACTTAACACCTTCTTTTGCAAACATACCTAATACTTCCTGGGATACTGCACCTTCTGCTGGCCACATTCCAGTTGGTCTCTGTCCTAAAAGTTTTTCAGCTAAATCCAAACCTTTCTCAACCTGAATCGCAGCATCTGTTGGTTTATTAAATCTATTTGTTGGAAGCTCTGCTCCTATATCACCAACTGCTGCCAAGTTTGTATCAAAGATTAATGGAAGGATTGGGTGGGCGTAAGGTGTGGTTGTTATTTCAATCTGACCACTTTTCCACAGTTCAGCATGAGTTGGAATAACCTTGTCTATCAGTTTTGAATGCTCATTTAGAAGAACAACTTTATCTTCTTCGGAATAATTTCTTCCTTTACTTACTAATCCTTTTAAAGGTTCTTGAGCTAAATATTTTGGATCTGTCCAAGCTAGATTAAACATGATTTGTAAATCAAGAAAATCTTGTGACGTCCAAGAAGACCAATTCTGATTATTGTTCCTTAGTTCAACATATCTAGGGAATCTTGCAATGACTTTTGGATTTGTATCAAAAAACCTCGACACAATAAAAGCTTTATCGTCATCAGATAATTTGTCTGAATCAATCTCCGTATAAAACCAATACAAATCCTTTGCGCCATTTGAAAAATCTTCTAGTTGTCTTAGAAGCACTGGGGTCAGGTTGAAAGTAGCTTTTAAGTCTGGATAATCTGCAACTAACTCCACCATATCTAGATAATCTTTAGTTGCGTGAACCCTCACCCAAGGTCTGGTGTAATAACCATCATCATTTTTTGTATAAAAAGGTTGGTGTTGATGCCACATTAACATTACATATAGCTCCGGTTCGGTTTCTGTAATTTCCTCTATTGGTTGGGAAGTGGTTGTAATTGTTTCATCTAATTCATCAACTGAAGATGCATCACCACAAAAGATAAAAAATATTAAAAATAAAACAATGAATTTTTTCATCTAGATTATTTTAAAGGTTCGAGTTTAGCTGTAAAGTGTCTAAGTAATTTTGGTTGTTCAAGAATCTTATATCCTTTTAACTTATCTTTTTTCTCAGCTAACTTTTCTAAAACTTCAGCAACATAATCAAAATGACTTTGTGTGTATGTCCTTCTTGGAGCAGCAAGTCGAACAAGTTCATGTGTTGCAGGTGTATCGGGTTTCCCATTTTCATTTGCTACACCAAAGGCAAGCGTTCCCAATTCGACAGCTCTCACACCACCAATTAAGTAGATTTCACAGGCAACAGAGTGCCCAGGGTATTCATGAGGTGGAATGTTTGGTAAAAAAGTTTTTGCATCAATATACAACGCATGACCACCTGCAGGTTGAACAACAGGTATGTCGTAACTCAATGCTTTTTCAGCTAAATAGGAAATTGATCTCGCACGATATTCTAAATAGTTTTTATCAGTTATTTCTTTAAGACCTTGTGCTAAAGCATCTAAATCTCTTCCTGCCAACCCCCCGTATGTTGGAAACCCCTCAGTGAGAATTAATAAATTTCTTGCAGCCTCTGCCATAACATCATCATTGAATGCAAGAACACCGCCAATATTGCCGAATCCATCTTTTTTCAAGCTAATTGTGCAACCATCAGCAAGCCGAAAAGCTTCTTTTGCTATTTCTCTTATTTCAACATCTTTATATTCTTCTTCTCGCTGTGAGACAAACCATGCATTTTCTGCAAACCTACATGCATCAAGTAAAAACATCTTGTTGTGTTTTGTACAAAGCTCTTTAACTTTTTTTAAGTTATCCATTGAGACAGGTTGGCCACCGCCTGTGTTGTTTGTAATTGTCATCAATACAAATGGAATTTTGTTACTATCAGGCCCCTTCAAAAGTTCTTCTAATTTCTCTAAATCAACATTCCCTTTAAAAGGTGCAGGAGACAAAAGGTCTAAGCCCTCCTCACAAAGAAGATCTATAGGATTTGACTGTGCAAACTCAAAGTTCGCTCTTGTAGTATCAAAGTGGCTATTGCTTGGAATGATGTCGCCTTCCTTAACACTAATTGTTGCAAGAATTTTTTCACTTGCTCTCCCTTGATGTGTTGGGATTATGTGTTTGTACCCAGTGAGATCAGAAAGCACTTCATGAAATCTCTGCCATGAATGTGACCCTGCATAGGATTCGTCTCCACGCATTATTGCTGCCCACTGTTCTGACGACATCGACCCTGTACCCGAATCGGTGAGTAAGTCTATGGTTACCTCTTGTGATTTCAGTCCAAAAACATTCCAATGTTCCCTTTCAAGAAATTCTCTTCTCTCCTGTTCAGTTGTAATGGGTAAAGATTCAACAGATTTTATCTTAAAAGGCTCAATGATTGTTTTAAACTCCATAGACAAATTGTAACTAATCATTTTTCAGATATCATAAAGTCTATGGTTGAAATTCATAATTCTGTTGCAAAAATCTATGAAGAAAATAAAGAAACTCTCGAAATATTTGAATGCTTAGATGAATTTTCTGATACTCAAAACTTTTGCGATCATTATGGTTTTGACATTGAAGATTCCTGTAATGCAATTTTAATTAAAGCAAAGAAACCAGAAGAGTTTTACGCCATGTTTTGTGTTTTGGGTGCAAACAGATTAGACGTAAATCATAAGGCTAAAGAGGCCATGGGAGCAAAGAGAGTTAGTTTTGCTTCAAGAGAAGAAGCTGAAACAGTGACTGGTCAAATATATGGGGGAATTAGTCCATTGGGATTGCCTGAAAATATTAAGGTTTACATGGATAAAAATGTAACTGATCGAGAAAAACTCTTTATAGGAGCTGGGAACAGAGTCTCTAAATTTTTTCTTTCGCCAGAAACTTTAATCCAGTTATCTAGTGCTACGGTACTAGATTTAACCTAGACCGGTTCGACATAGACTTGCAGCTTGAGGAAGTAAAGCTTTACCATTAAATCCAGGAAGCCTACCACCTTGAAGATAGGTTTTTAAACTTCCTTTTATATTTTCAAATTCGTCTGGATCTATCTTTTGTGGTTCGAGCAACACTTGGAGATTGTCTGGTAAACGTTCCTCTAAAAACTCTCTTTGTACACTATCCAGTTCATCAACATACTCTGATAGAAGATTTAAAGTTATTTCATAACTATCAATTACTTCAATACAGTTTTCATACTCTATTTTTGAAAGTGGGCTGGTGTCTACCTCATAGTCTGCCCTGTATTGAAAAAATAAAATAAGAATTACAAAAATTAACAATGTATACAGTAAGAATTTAAATGGCAATAAAACAATTTTTTTCACAGGCCAAATTACAAATTTAAAAAGTCTTTTAATCATGTAGTTTTTAGTTTAATGCTATTACGAGACACTGGCATGCACCGCCAGATTTCAGAAACTCAGATACATTAGCTACTTCAGCATTAAGACCAAGTCCCTCCACAGTTTTAATTGCTTCAATATCTTCTGAAGGAAAAATTACTGTGTTATTTATTACAACTGCATTACAAGCCAACTGGTTTGCATCGTGCTCTGAGACAGGAATAAGATTAAATAAACTTTCAAATGCACTTAATGATTGGTCTTTAAATGCCTCTGGATAAAAAATGGCATCACCAGTAGGAAATTGTTGAAAACAAGTATCAAGATGATAAAACTTTTCTTGAGCAAGCTCAACAATGATTGGTTCTAGTTCAAATTCTTCTGCAATAAAAAGCAGGGCTTCTTTATCACTTCGAATGCCGTATGAACCAACTAAGTAATCGCCATAAACAAAAGCATCGCCTCTCCCCTCAAATTTAAACTCTGAAGGAATTCGTCCAACACTATATCCATTATTGCTAAACCAGTTCATATATAAATCTTCTTCACCACGTCTTTCTTCATATTTGAAATTTGCGATTAGTACATTTTTATCATTTATTATTCCCGAATTGGCTGTAAATACTAGGTCCGGATATTCCTCAGATGGAGGTACTACTTTTACTTCTGCTCCTGCTTTTTCAATTGTAGATTTTAAATTATTCCACTGATCTTTTGCCAAATCTAAATTAACAGTTACACCGGCAACCATCCAGGGATTAATGGAGTACTCTACTTTGAAAAAATCGGGAGAACTCATGAGAACTTGTTTTTGACTCATACTGATAGTTTACATTTTTATACATTAAATGTATATTCCTAGATATGAAAGATTATTTGTTTTCCCCAATTAATAGTGACTTTGCAGCACAATGCCATGAATTAAACGAGAAAAATGTTCCAAACGTTGGAACAAAATCCTTAGACGGATTTATTAATCTCGTAGAAAACTCTGATTACAACGAATGCATACTAAAAAACAATGAAGTTGTAGGATATGTAGTTTGTTTTCAAGATAATGAAAACACTATTAATTTCATGCGTGAGATAAAGCATAAAAACTTTAACGAGATTAAAAATAGAGTAAGTAATTTTTTATATATTGATAGAGTTGCTGTTGATAATGAACATAGAAAAAATAAACTAGGCACATCTCTTTATGAAAACACTCTTAATTTTGCGAAAGAAAATTTTATCAAACATTTAACTGCTGAGATAAATCTTCTTCCTTCTGTAAATGAAGCTTCATTCAAATTCCATAAGTCTTTTGGATTTAATGAAATACAAACTGTTAAATATTCTGAAGATTATGAGGTCTCATTACAAAAGCTCATAATAAATAGTTAGAATAAATCTATGCAATTTGATTTACCTAGACGTCAGAGAAAAAGTTTTGAAGTTATTACAAAAACTGCCTTATCAGATAAATTAAATAAAGAACAGGCAATAGAGGTTTTTAACAAGATTAAAAAAGAATATGAAAACTCACCTAATACTTTTGGTTCATCTTCAGGAAAAAAAGAATCTGTAATGGAGTTATTAGTTATAGTGGGTAATCAAATTGCAGGTGAATATAAAGATTGTGAAGTTTCAATCAAACAAGGTGTTCCAGAAATTAATAAAATTAAATCTCAATAGTGCAACTTCAATCACTAACTATCGAATTTATTCTTCTCCAAATTAGTGTCGCTTTTAGCCCAGGACTAATTATTGCTTTGGTTGTTAATGAAGCAGTCCAAAAAGGAAGAAAAAATGCTCTTCAAGTTGCTTATGGTGCAGCAGCTGGTGCTATCGGAATAACCATAATCACTGCTGCCGTCATTACTTACATCTTTTCATTAATTCCTGAGATACTCACTTTTATTTATATTTTTGGAATAATTTATATTGTTTATAAAGGAATCAAAACCATACAAGACAAAGGAGAGAGTCCTAAAGTCCTTGGCTCAGCATCTTTTTTGTCAGGATTTAAGATTAACCTTGCTAATCCAAAGATGTGGGTTTTCTATTTGTCTGTATTGCCTTTGTTTATAACGGATGAATCTAATATTTTTTCTTCTCTTATTTATCTTGGAATTGTGACAATATTTATTAATCTTTTTGCCGACATCTCATATGCTTTACTGAGTAGTTATTTATTCAATAATTCAACAACAAAAGTAAAAAGGTACATAAATATAATCAGCGGTGTCTGTTTGATTGGAATTGGTATCTATTTATTCTTCAGTAGATTTATCTGAATCGTCTGAAATTTTAGCTGAATCATCAGATTTCTCATCTTTAAAGAGTTCTGAAATTGCACCTATGCTTCCAAGAGTGGCTGATAAATCCGCCGGTAAGAAAATCTTTGTAGCATTACCATCAGCGACTTTTTCAAGTGACTCTAAATACTTAATTGCAATTAGATCATTTGTTGGGTCACCTTTGTGTATTGCTGCAAAAACTTTTTCTATTGCTTCAGCTTCACCTTCAGCAATTGCAATTTTTTCATATTTTTGTGCATCAGCAACTTCCTTAAGAGCTTCTGCTTCACCAACTGCATCCAAAACTTGAGACTCTTTTCTTCCTTCTGCAGTAAGAATTGCTGCTCTTTTTTCACCTTCAGCTTCTGTAACTACAGCTCTTCTGTCCCTTTCAGCTTTCATAACTTTGTTCATAGCATCTTGAACATCTTGTGGTGGATCGATTCTCTGAATCTCAACTCTGACAACTCTTGTTCCCCATTTGTCAGTTGCTTCATCAAGAATAAGCTTTAGCTGAGTATTAATAGTCTCTCTTGAAGTTAATGCAGCATCTAACTCTAAGTCACCAACTACATTTCTTAAGTTTGTTTGTGCTAATTTTGTAGCAGCTTGAATAAAGTCCCCAACATTATAAACAAGCTTTTTTGGATCAGTTGGTTCATAGTAAATGATTGCATCAACTGTGATTGTCACATTGTCTTTTGTAATAACTTCTTGTGGTGGAACATCAATAACTTGCTCTCTCATGTCTACGATGATTATTCTCTCTAAGCCAGGTATAACAATATTTAGACCAGATTTAGCCTCTCTATGAAACTTACCTAATCTTTCAACAAGTCCTGTCTCGAAAGGTCTAATAATTCTGAATATTCTAAATAATACAACCCCGAGTAATGCAATTATCACTACCCATCTAACTATTCCAAATATAATTTCCATAATTTAAGTTTAACCTTCCTTTGTTTGTACTTCTAATTTAGTTCCATTTACACTTGTAACTTTTACCTCTGTTCCTGCTGGAATTCTTTTATCTAGTGAAACTACTTGCCAATCATCTCCATAAACATGCTGCAAGGTTGAGTCATATATATCAAGCTCCTCAGTTGTAACGAATGTCATACCTAAATATTTATTTGCGCCTTCAGTAAAGCTTGTGCTTGTTTTCTTATCTTTGTTTCTAGGTCCAAAAACTTTTACTGATAAATACACACCAACAAGGCTAAACACGATAAACGTAGAAAGCTGAATATTTTGACTGTCTGTAAATAGAGAAGCTACTCCAGCAAAAAAAGATCCTATAGCAAAAGGTAGTATAAAAAAAGTTGGAACTAAAAGTTCTGCCAATAATAGAACGGCTGCTGCAATGAACCAGATTTGTGTCATAATGACAATCTAATTATCTTGATCTTCCTTTTCAAGTTGTTCTTGTTCGAACCTGTTAAGTGCTAGTAAAAACATTACAAAAAGAATTCCGGAACCAACTAAGAAAGTTAATGGAATAATTCTTATCTCGAATGCATTCAAACCATCAATATTTGCAGGAGCTGGACCTCGTGGAGCATAAAGTATAAAGAAAATTGAATTAATAACTCCCCAGCCAAATATTGCAGCACCAGTGATTAAAAAACCTAGTCTCTTTCCAACATTTGTAGCATTAAGTAAAAATGTAGACCCAGCAAATGTGATTATCGAACCAATAAACATAAGTATTCCAGTAACTAATAAGTTAGAGGACAAAAGTGATCTCATTATTTCACGCATCAGGTGTCATTCCTCTCAAGTAATCAATAATAAGTTCTATGTCTGATTGCGGAAGAACAGCACCAAAACCAGGCATTTTTCCTCCACCAACACCGTTAACTCCATATGCTTTACCATTTACAGAACCTTTAACAATAAAATCTATCAAGTCTTCCCTCTGCTTAAACTGGATATTGGCTCTACCTGCTCTTAGTGCAGGTCCCAAACCACCAGATGCTATCTCTTTAGTATATGCTACACCAGCAGAATAACCTGCGGTATGACATCTTGCACAGTAAGCGTTAAATAATCCAACTGCTCTTTTAGCTTTTTCTAGATCTCCATCAAAAGTTGAATCAGCAATTTCATCGAATGAAACTTCCCAAAGTTTTTCTTCCAATGCTTTTTCAAGAAATGCTAAACCAGTTTCAGCCTCTTTGATAAATTTATCGTATCCCTCTGCAACAATTGTTATGTTAATTAATTCGGATTCAAGTTGTGATAAGTAACCGCTTGCAACAGATTTGTCTTTTCTTCCAGGAATAGATTCTTCGTTATCTGGGTCTAAATTTAATATAGAAGTTCCCAAAACTTCAGAAACGGTACTGCTGTAAGCTGATAACTCTGTTTCAGTAGAGTCACTTAATCCGTCTTCATCTGTGTCAATTCCACCTTCTTTGGAAAGTAGTGATGAAACATCTTCAACTGCTTTTTGAACAACAGGTAATTTTCCTGGTGCATCTTTTACGCTTTGGATTAATTCTTTTTGCCTTGCTATTTCATTCTCAACTAATAGCTCAGATGTATCGAGTCTCGATAATGAGCTATTGATATTCATTTCAATAGTCTGTAGCTCTTCTGATTGTGATATTTGAAAGTGATGCATGTACTCGATCAAGTCATCTAATTGTCCATCATTCATTGGACCACCACCTTCTAATCCCCATGCAGGCATAGGTGAGTTTGCACGTCCATAAATTAACCAATAACGAACTTCTTCATCATCATATCTATAGAAAACATTGTTTATTGCAGGAGCAGTCCATGTAACATTTATTCCACTTCTCTTTTCAACATATGAAGCTGCACCACCAGATCCGTCAACACCATGGCAGTTACCACATCCGAATTCTTCATATAAATGTTCTCCTCTTTCTACAGATACCTCATCAAATTCTTCTACAAAACCTTCTTGTCTGTCTTGTTCTCCAAGGTAATAAAGAGGAATCATGATAGTTAAAAGTGAGGCAATTAAAACTGCGACAGTTAGAGTTCTATCAAGTGTTTTTGTTTCTAAATCATCATCATTTCGATATTTTGACAAGTTTGGTGCATAATCAGAAACTTTACCTGAGCCTCTAAAACCTGCAGCAGTAAAAAATGCTAGAGCAGCAATTATCCCTAAAGCAATTAATGTAATTGAAAGTGAACTTGTCATACTATTCCTCTGTAGTTAGAGCTATACAAGATAAACCCTGGGGATACTTCACTGACATACCTGGTGCTCGAGGTGATTCGATAATTGTACCAGTGTCAATAACAAGTCTTCCATTTACATTAGCGACATTAAACCTATCAAGATTTCTTGGAGCTGGGCCTGCGAAATATTCACCAACCATATTATATTTTGAACCATGGCAAGGACATTCAAATCCTTGTGATGAGTTACACCATGGAACCCTACATCCTAAGTGAACACATCTTTGATAAACAGCTACTAAACCATCAGTAATTGTGGAGCCAGTTGCAAACTGAGAGTTGGCCGCCGCAGCTGCATCCAATGGAAGCACATAAGCTCTTGCTGCTGGAATAAAAGCTGGAATAACGGAACCATCAGCTTGGAATATTTGACTCTTTATTTCTTCAATTGGACCTGCATCAACTTTTGAACCAAAACCACCCGAAACTTTTGGCCAGAAAAACCCTAACCATGAAATTGCTTGAATACCTGCAAAAGCACCAAATGAAATTCTAAGAGCTTTTGTTAAAAATTGTCTTCTAGTTATTCCTGCTTCTTCTTCAGAGATCTCTTCATAAATAACTTTTTCTTCAAGCTTTACAGCGCCATCTGATTCAACAACTGGTTCGTCAATTTCCTCAACAGTTGCTTCCGTTTCGCCTTTTGGCATCTCTGGTTCTAAAAAGTTGGTTTGAGATTTATCCTCTTTAAGAGCTTTTTTATCAAGGTTTTTCTTCCAGTTAAAACTTTTTGGTCCTCTACCGGTGACAATAACTACGATACCAACAATGCCTAAAAACCCGACCAGAGCAAAGGCGGCAAAAGATAATTCAACTATGCTCATTCGAAATGAATCCAATCGAGCAAATCGTCAAACCATATCCCATCAATCCAAGGATAAGTCCAGTTCCAGCCAGGACCTCTAAAAAGAACTCCAATAATAGTAAGTACACCTGCTCCTGCTAAGAAAAAGGTATAGAACATAATTGCAAATTTTCTTTTAGAAGGATGTGTTTCTGGATTTCTATCTATGTATGGAAAAGCCATCCATAGAACTACACCTAAAACTAAAGGAATCATAACTCCAGCAATTTGAGGATCCCAATATGACAATAATTCCTGCAAGCCCAAAAAATACCAAGGTGCTTTTGCAGGGTTAGGTGTTACGTTTGGATTTGCTTCTTCAAGAAGAGGTGCTTGTAATATTGCTGATAGAAAAATTAAAAAAGCTGTCATTGCCATCAATGAAACAAATTCTGGAAGCATCAAATGTGGCCAAGTGTTAACTTTATCAACTGGCTCAGAAACTGATTTTTGAATTGGTTTTGCTTTTACAACAGTTAACAATCGTTGAGTTACCTTTACTTCAGGTGCAAAATCAACTTCTTCAGGACTATCAGGTTCTGGAGCTTTTGCTGCAGGCTTTTCTTCAGCGTTTACAGCTGGAGCTGGAGTCTCTGCTGCTGGAGCTGGAGTCTCTGCTGCTGGAGCTGGAGTCTCTGCTGCTGGAGCTGGAGTCTCGTCAATAGTCTTTACCTCTGGCTCTTTTGAGATAACTGTTGGATCTGACTCACCTTTCATTTCAGCTAAAGCTTGTTCAACACTAATGCCCAAAGCTTTTGCTCTTGCTTCCGCAGATCTCTGCAATAAATGTTCTGGAATATCTACCATAAGCCTCTACAAAGGTCCTGAAATTCCGCCATCTTTTCTTACTCTCCAGAAGTGGACAGCCATAAAGATAACAATAATAAATGGTAAGAAAAGTACATGAAGAACATAAAATCTTAATAATGTAGCTGTTGTTGCCTCGAGTCCGGCGAACAATCCAAATTTGGCCTGAGCTCCAATAACAGGCGTATAGCCAGCCATGTTACCTCCAACAGTGACAGCCCATATGGCTAGCTGGTCCCAAGGAAGAAGGTAGCCTGTAAAAGACAACAATAAGGTTAGTAATAGCAAAATTACTCCTATGACCCAGTTGAACTCTCTCGGTGCTTTATATGCTCCGTGATAAAAGACTCTAGACATATGAAGGAATACAACTAGAACCATAAGGTGTGCACCCCACCTATGCATATTTCTAACTAACGAACCAAATGCGATACTTGTTTGTAAGGTCTGAATGTCAACGTACGCAAGTTCGGTTGGGCGGAAATAAAACATAAGCCAAATTCCGGTAATTGTTAATACTATGAAAAGAAAGAAACTTAACCCACCCAAGCAAAGAGTGTATGAGAGCCTAACTCCGTGTCTTTTAACTTTGACTGGATGGAGGTGGTACAACACGTTATTCATAACAACATAAGATCTGTTTCTAGGACTGTCTACATAGCCTTTCCTAAAAGGAGATCCCGGACGGAAAATACTGGACATTAATTTTCCACCTCTGAAGCTATCGCTAGCACTTACTCTTGCTTCTTTAATCCTGTCTCGAAGAGATAATTTTTGCATTATATAATTCTAAAGCCTTCCATATATATATCCGTGTCTGTCATTCCTCTCACCAGAGTCTTCATCCCAAGGTGCTGTATAAACTCCATTTTGAACGGCTTGATCTGCTAATGAGCCAGCAAACTTTCCGAGAGAAATCACCCCTGTTGGGCATCTATCTACACACAATGCACATCTAGTACAAGCTTCTTCATCAACAACAAAAAAACCTGGTGCCTCAGATTCATCTGGAGCTTCCACATTTATTGAATCGTCAATTGCATCAACAGATAAATAATGAATGCATTTCCAAGGACATATATCAACACACCCTTCACACAAAATACATTCTGCTTCATCTATATGTAAAAATTGTTTTGGACGGACACGAGAAGTGACTTTTTCTGTATCAACCATTGCAAGATTGTACTTCTTTTCAAACTCTGGCATCTCTATTAAGACTTCTGATTTAGGCATCTTGCTCCACCCTTACGACCTCTTTACCATAATCAGAAATTCTAGATTTAGAACTTTCAATTTTATTATTTACATCTTGGATTAAATAGGCAACTACTAATCCTGCGATTAAAAAGTTAGTTGAAATACCTAACTGTATGATGTCTTTTAACGCAGCAAGGCTTAAACCAATTTCATTATTTAAAAATAGTATTGGTGGAAATTGTATAAACTCTCTTTGACCTGTCCACTCTAAAGGTCCTTGTGCTAGGTTCAACCACTCTGATGGGACAATTCCTAAAAGGATTGACATTTCGATCCATGTTAGAAATGCAAAATAAGTAGCTTTTGCCCAAGTTAATTCTTTTTGATTCCAGACCACTAATACCATGCCAAGTAAAAGGAGCTGGCTTGCACCAAATGCTAAAAGCTGACCAATGGATTGAGGCAACCACCCTCGTGGAATCCAATTAAAATAATTTACTACTGCACCTTCAGAAAGACCAGCAAAATGAGCAATGATAACTCCAATGGTCATGCCACCGAGCCCTGAAACAATTGAAACTAAACCTATTCTGTATCTAAATTTATAAATTGTATAAATCAAATTTCCTCAAACCTTACCTTTATATAATATCGTAAGTTTGGATAAAAATATAAATTGAATCATTATCTTTTTTTAAAAATTTTCGTTAACACCAAGCAACATTTTTCCAATATAATAGTAAAGTCATATTGAATATTGGCTAAATTGATGAAAATAAAGTTGTTTCCAAAAAACGAACAAGAACTTTCAAAACTCTTTGTTTTGATTTTTCCACTTACCTTATTGCTATCACTAACTATTTCATTTCTAAAAAATGCATACTTTACTTTTGCAAACCTTCTGCCAAACAATTCGGTTTTTAATTACGGTTTCTTAGACAGGCTCGACACACAGGCAGCTTTAGGTCTAGTTTTCGGTGCGTCACTTTGTTTGAGCTTTTCATATTTATTTTCAAAATCACTAGGTAGATCAATGGTACTATTCCCGATTGTATTTTTAACGTTACTGGGTGTTGTTGGAACTGAATTTTTAGACATACTTGTAAATTTCTTCTTTCAGAACTCAGCATATGATTTGGGTAATAGTTCCCTTCTCATTCTTTTAAAAATTCTGGTTGTGTTTGGATTATTTGGACTTGCCACACTAAACCTACTTGCTAAAAAAGAAGCTTCAATTTTTGCAAGTGCACAATTTATATATGGTGCGGTGGTCTTTTACTTAATATCTTTATTTATTGTTAGAGCAGAATTAAATGTGTTTTCAGACATATTTTTAGTTAACTCTTTATATACAGGTACACATATATATGTTGGTGTTGCTTTCATATATATGGCAATAGTTCATTTTTTAATGACTAGACCACTCCAAGCAGTATTATTCAACAAAACCCTTTCATCTATTACGTTTTGGGGTTTTTTGTTCCTATTGCCTTGGACAAATTTTAAATATTATTACGGCTCGGTACTTCCAAATTGGATTGAAAATATATCTATCTATCTCTCAATGAGCCTTGTTATTCCTTTGTTAGCTTTCCTAGTTAATTACATCAAAACAATACAATCTAAGGAAGTTGATGGAGTAGGATCACTAAATCTGCTTAACTTTTCAGTAATCCTTTTTTCTATAACAACAATTTTTCATATGATTTCAAGTTTTGAAAACCTTCTTCCAATTTTAGGGATTACAAATTTTGTAAATGTTATTACCTATGGGCTCTTTGGATCTCTTGTACTAGCAACAATATCCTTAAGTTATTATTTAATACCTAAGTTGTATGGAAGAGAAGTTAATTACTCTAGACTCGAAGACATTACCTTTTTTGGTTTCAAAATATCTTATCTTTTATTGTTGATTAACAATACTGTATTGGGCGTTAACTCAGGTTATTCATGGAATGCGGGAGCAAATGCAGGAAGCCCAACAATTTACGGAGAAGGGTATGGTGTTGTTTGGAGTCTTATTAGTTTTAATTTTTCTGTTAATACTTTCATCTCTCTACTTTTACTTGGTAGTGGTTTTCTATATTTAATTTCTGTTTTACGAGCAATCTCATCTGGTTCAATAACAACTGTTGAAGAAATGGTTTATAGCAATGATTGAAGTGTTAGCAGAAATTTTTGAATTCATAGCTGGAAGCTGGTACACGAAGCGAAAAAAGAAACCCGTGGAAACTAGTGAGGAGAACTCAAGTGAGTGATTTAGTAAATAAAGTAGCTGAATTATTAAATGCGCCTGTTGATCTTGTTCAGAGATCTGCAGAGGCAAGAGCACAGGCATCTGGAAAATCTGTTGAAGAGGTATTAAGTTCATGGGCTGGTGGAGAAAGTGTTGCTGCAAGCTCAGCGCCAGCTCCAAAAGAAGAAGCTGTTGTTGAAGAGGCTCCAGCTGCAGAGGTTGTAGAAGAGGCTGTCGAGGAAGTAGTTGAAGAAGTTGTTGAAGAAACTAAAACTCAGGAGGTTGTCGAGGAAGTAGTTGAAGAAGTTGTTGAGGAAATTGTTGAGCTAAAAAATGAAAGTGCTTTAAGTTTTATTTCAGGAGTTCTTTTAGTTGGTTTATTTACATTTCTATTCGCTTTTGTGATTCCAAAGAACCAAGCTACTGATATAGTTAGTGACTCTCTAAATAACAGCGTTAGTGCATCAAATGAGGTTATTAAGGGAGCTGAAGTATACGCAGAATTGAATTGTCAATCTTGCCATACACAGAATGTTAGAACTCTAATTCCAGACACTCAAAATGGTAGAGTTCTAAAAAATAAATTTGCAAATGAAACGTTAATTAATAATGTTGGAAATATAAGACTTGGACCAGATCTTTCGACCAGCGCAACACGTGAACCCACAAACAATAGTCAATGGCTAACTCGATACTTATCAGACTCAACATCTGTCAATAGGGATATTCCACATCCAAGTTATGACTTTCTCGATGATGACGATTTGGAATATCTCGTAACTTATTTACTATCATTAGGAGAATCAAATGAGTGATTTAGTAAATAAAGTAGCAGAGATTTTAAACGCACCAGTTGACTTGGTACAGCGTTCTGCGGAAGCAAGGGCTGCTGCTTCTGGAGTTTCAGTTGATGACGTCCTAAGTTCATGGGCTGGCGGTGAAAGTGTAGCTGCGTCTGCTCCAAAAGAAGAAGCTCCTGTTGAAGAGGCTCCAAAAGAAGAAACTGTTGTCGAAGAAACAATTGAAGAAGAAGCTCCTGTTGAAGAGGCTCCAAAAGAAGAAACTGTTGTTGCAACTGCTGTAACACGACAAGTAACTAAATCTATTTCCTTTGCTAATGAAACAATGGGTATAAAAATTAATTCTGAAAACCTTCTTCCTAAGTGGCTCAACTTTAGTTTTATTATCATTCCATTATTTATACTCATAGGTCTTATTAGTTCTTCTAACACACAAGAGTGCGGTGAAAGAGGGATGCTAAATGTTGATAGAAAGTCTCAAGAGGCTGTAAATTGTGATGGCTCTCCTTATGAAGGTAGAGGTGTTGCTGCAACAAACACAATAAATTATATTGCACTCGGTCAAGAAGTTTATGCAGGTGCTGCTGCATGTGCTGGCTGTCACGGAGGTGGCGGTGGCGGTGGAGTTGGTCCAGCATTTACTGGTGGTGCGTTATATACTACTTTCCCAACATGTGCAGATCACACTAAATGGATTCAACTCGGATCTGCAGGATGGCAAGCTGAAGTAGGTCCAACTTATGGTGCTGAAGATACAGTCTCTATTGGAGGAATGCCAGGATTTCAAGGAAAGCTTACAGAAGATGAATTATATGCTGTTGTTGTCTTTGAGAGAGTAGTTTTTGGTGGCGGAAACACTGAAGAAGTACTTAGTGACTGTGGTCTTTTAGAAACAGAAGAGGATGAAGTCACCACAGAAGCCCTTAGCTCAACTCCTTAATGAAAAAATTCTCACTTCTTTATATATTTGTTTTTTTTGATGGATTATCTGTTGCCTCCAGTTCTTTATTTGGATTTTTCTTTCCAAAACTATTTTCTGATATTTTTGGAGCTAATTTTGGAAGCAATGATTTAGTTTGGCTGAAATTTGTACTGTTGCCTGGAGTAGCAATAAATGTTCTCCTAATGTTTTTTGCATTAACTAAAAATAGGCCAGGTATTTTACTATCAAATATATTGAGAGTTTTTACAACAGTTAGTTACTTATTTATGTGGGGAGAGGCAACAATTATTAGATCCTTACTGAACCTTATAATTATCCACCATGTAATTGTTGTGACTACAACTTTTGTTTTATATTTTAAAAAAGAAGATAACACAACCTCAGGGGAACTCAATTCAATTTAACTGGTTATAAAAAAACAGGTTTGTTTCTTTCTAAAACTTAATTAAAATTTTTTTATGCTACCTGTTATTTACTTTCACATAGCTCTTGTTGCTATCAGTGCACTCTTGTTTTACGTAATCCTTTAATAATGGTTAAACAAAAACGAGAGAAAAGAGTCGTAGGGTGGAAAGAGCATGCGGCTTTACCTGATCTCAATGTTAAAAGTGTTATTGCAAAAATAGATACTGGAGCAACTTTAGCTTCAATTGATGCTGCTGATATAAAAATTGTTACAAGAGATAAAGTCAAATACGTAAAGTTCAAGGTAATGAAAAGAAATAATACGGTACGTAAAACTTCTGCTCCCTTAGAAGGATATAAACGAATAAAAAGTTCTAATGGTGATGTTGAGAGAAGACCGTATATAAAAACGACTCTATTAATGGATGGTATATCTAAAAAAATAGAGCTTACTTTAACTGACAGAGGCCCAATGGATTACACAATGCTTATTGGAAGAAAAGCATTAGGTAGAAGATGGGTAGTTAATCCATCCATAAGTTTTCTCACAAAACCTGAAAGAGATTAAATATGAAACTTGGAATTCTTTCTCAAGATATACGACTTTATTCAACAAGTAGACTTTATGAATCAGCTAAAAACCGAGGTCATGATACAGAAGTAGTCAGTTATTTACGATGTTATATGAACATAGCAAAAGCTAAGCCTCGAATCTTCTTTCAAGGTAGGCAGATGAATTTTGACGTGGTGATTCCAAGAATTGCTGCAACATGGACCTTTTATGGGGCTGCGGTTGTGAGACAGTTTGAGTTAATGGGAGCTTTGTCTGCAAACTCTTCAGCTTCAATTAGTAGGTCTAGAGACAAGTTGAGAGCATTACAGTTAATTGGAAATAGTGGTGTTGAGATGCCTGTTACAGGATACGTTCACCTTTCAAGAGATATTGAGTCAGTATTAAAAACTGTTGGTGAACCTCCATACGTCATAAAGTTGCTTGAAGGAACTCAAGGAAGAGGAGTTGTGTTAACCGAAACTATGGAAGCTGCGATAAGTGCTATAGAGACCATGAAAAAAATTGATGCAAACATATTAATTCAAGAGTTTATAAGCGAATCTAGAGGAGAGGACATTAGAGCAATTGTTGTGGGCGATAAAGTTGTAGCTTCAATGAAACGCAAAGCTAAGCCAGGAGAGTTTCGTTCAAATGTTCATCTTGGTGGAACTGTTGAAAATTATGATTTAAACGAACAAGAAGAAGAAAGTGCCATTAAAGCTGCAAAAGTACTTGGTCTTTCTGTCGCTGGTGTAGATTTAATTCAATCAAATAGAGGTCCTTTGGTTTTAGAAGTGAATTCCTCGCCTGGATTAGAAGGAATTGAAAAAGCTAGCGGAGTTGATGTTGCTGATAAGATTATCGAATATTTAGAGGATGAGCATATCAATAGAGATAAATCTAAACCGATAGATATTTAAAAAAATAAATTTTTTAACACCCTAAGTCTTGAGAAAATCCCCTCTTCGATAACTTCGTTTTTTTTCAGCAGTACTGGTACTCGAAGCAAAAATTCTTTATGGTCTTCCTGAACATCTACCTCTCTAATTTGATAAAAAGGTTTAAGAAATTTAATTTTGTTTTCTGCTTTTTTACATAACTCACAGTTGTCTGTTGTTACAAAAATTAATTCTGACATGTATTATGTACTCATGAGGCCGTGGACTTTAGTTTTTATAATTTTGCTCGTATTAATTATTTTTATCTCTGGTTCTATTGCCATATCTAATTTGAGACTTTAATAATTACTTTCGAATTATCTTTACAATTTAACAATTTTTGAGCATTCCCATTGCTTAAAAATAACGAAGCCATGCCCCAAGAATCAATAACAATTCCTATCCCGCCAATTGTTTCGTTTTTGTAGGTTTCGCACCACTTAGCACTAAGTTCTTGATTATCAATTTTTATGGGAATGACGTCACCGACTTTATAATCTTTGTCAGTTAATTCTTGTGGAGATATATTGGTTTGACAGTTACCAAACTCATCAATGTACAACACCTCACCTTTAATTTCATCATCTGTAATATCTGTGAGGGGAATCAAATACTGTTTTAAATCTTCAAGATCAAGTTCCGGTCCAAACTCTTCTAGCTTTAGTTCTCCTGATGCATATCCTGCAGCAAAGGGAGCAAAAATGTCTCTTGCATGAAAAGTGTTTCCTTCGTGCGGAATAATCCAATTTTCATTTTCTAAGGCATAAGCTTTTTGTGCACCCCCAACTGTCGCACAAGCCAAATTAAGCAAACCATTATCAGGTCCAATCATTACTCCCCAATCGGTAGTTATTGCAATAGCTTTTCTGTCAGTACCAACACCTGGATCTACAACTGCAAGGAGAACTCCTTGTGGTATGTATTGAATTGCCCTCATTAACAAAAGGCTTCCATATTTAATATCTTGAGGTGGAATTTGATGAGATATATCATTTACTAAAATATCTTTATCTATTCGACTTATTACTCCTTTTACAACACCAACTGAGCCGTCTTGTAAACCGAAGTCTGAAGCAAATGAAATTATTTTTTTTGCCATGAAATGAGTATAAATAGTAAATATTTGTTAACCTAAATCCTTAGGGAGTATTTTGAAAAAACTTTTATATTCACTTGGAATATTTATTGTAATTATCTTATTAGCTGTTGGATGGTATTTTTCTGGCCTTATTTATGAAACTGGTTTAAATCCAGAATTTACTGATGCTGAAAACGTAGGAACCGCAGAAGATAGGGTCTTAATTGATTCAATAGCTAAAGATACAATAAAACTAAACGTCGAGGAAGAACAATGGGGACCTCTTCTTGAAAATGGAATATACGGAATTATTGGGCAAAATGGTGAAGCCATTGTTGGCAAGATTTTATCAAGTAATGGAAACGTCATAGAAAGAGAACTACTCCAAGTAACCGGTACATTAGTTTCTGGTGACAGAATTAGTGCTTCAGGGTTAATTAGACAAGATAATGACGGTGCCTACAAAATTTTAGGATCAAGCGGTTGGTCAGGACAAGCCACAGATGGTGTTTACACACCTAAGTCAGTATCAGAAGTTGAATATGAAGATATATTTTATGAATCTGATGTTGGTAGCTTTCCAGCATATCTTACATCTAAAGGTGATAAGGGTATTGTAATTTTTGTTCATGGTTTTAGAGGAAATTATGCAAGAGAAGTATTTTCTTTAATGAGAACTAAAGACCTTGAAGAGCTTGGCTATAGATCCATGATTATTTCCTATAGAAATGACCGTGGCCTTCCCAAAGACCCTTCAGGAATATATCAGTATGGCGTTACTGAATGGGCAGATATAGATGCTGCGATAGATGAAGCCAGAAAATCTAACGAAAACATTATTTTATTTGGAATTAGTGGTGGTGGTGGTCCGGTGTCTTCTTGGATAGAAAATACCGATGATTTAAGTAAAGTTACTGGAATCATTTATGAAGCTCCTGTAATTAGCTTTTGGGAAAGTGTTGAAGTAAATGGTGCAGCAAGATTTCCTTGGTTGCCTGAAGTGCTCTTTAGTTATTTCAAAATAGTCACGGAACTAAGATACGGAGTCGACTTTGATTCGATGGACTTCAGAGAAGCTGTGATAGGCTCTACAATTCCTACATTATTATTCCATGGTGATGATGATGAGTGGGTTCCAGTAGAAATGTCGGATTTGATTGCAGAATCTCGCGATACCAATTTTACCTATATTCGTTATGAAAATGTTGGACACGTAACTTCTTGGAATGCAGATCCTGATAATTATTTTTATCAACTAGATACCTTCTTATCTAATTTAGATTAAGCAAAATCCTTATAAAGAATCTCTATTTCTCTGGCTGTATTAGCCCAGCTATAAGCTTTTGATTTGTCTAGACAGTTCAACATAATTTCGTGAAACTTGTCATTGTTATTCAATAACTCTTTTACAAAATTATTTACATTTCCGTCAATCAAACTTTCTGAATAATAACCATTCTCATTGCTTTCAACAATCTCTAACACGGAACCACTATTAGTTGTTAGAACTGGCACACCCATTGCATTAGCTTCAGCTGCTACGAGTCCGAAGGTTTCAAATTTAGATGTATGTATTAATAGTTTTGACTTATTTAATAAATCTCTTATTTCTGTTTGTGGAAGGTTGTCAAGAAATTCTATATGAGACTCAAGGTTAAGATCTACAACAGTTTGTTTTAGTTCTACTAAATATTCATTACCGGATTTTCCACTTGGTCCACCGACAAAATAACAAGTAAAATTATTTTCAACTTTTTTAAAATTATCCAAAAACTTGATCGTTTCAATTTGTCCTTTTTGTTCCTGAATTCTTCCTATCGATAAGAATATATTTTCTCTTTTAACTGTTTGGTCAAGTGAAAATATCTCTACATCAACTCCTGGGGTAATTAGTTTCATCTTGTTAGAGTCAACATTATAATTTTTTAAAATCATATCTTCCTCAAACAATGAAGATGTTGTAATAATATCTGAAGAGGTCATAATTATTTTTTCACAATCAACTCTTTCTTTGTTGTACCCATCAAGAAAAATTCCCAAACTATGCGATGTGTAAACAAGTGGTTTGTTATATTTATTTGCAACCTCTTTTCCAACTAAACCAGACAGCCAATAGTGAGCATGTATTACATCAAAACTTTCTGGATCAACTGATTCATATAATTTATTTATAAATTCCTGCAAATAGATTTCTTTATCTTCAACAGACAAATCTTTATCAAATAAATTTAATGACTTAAACTCAAGATTGCTCTTTACAAAACTCTCTGCCTTTTCACCAGTTACAACAGTGACGTGGTTATTTTTGGATAATTGATCTGAAATTTTCTCAACATAAATATTCAAACCTCCAGAATCATACTTGCCAGCGCTGCCAAAAGGTGCTGTATGAAAGCTAATTTGTAATATTTTCATAAACTTACAATCAAGTCATACAGTTGAACTGATTTTCCACCTAAATCAAACTTGTATCTTTCAGTACCTTTTAGAAAATCAAAAAAAGACTTGCCATTATGTATTAAACCTTGAATTATAAGGTCATTTAAGACAATTCCAGGATTTATTGAATTAAAATCATTATCTCTACTTGAGTTGTAAAGGTAGCAACCATTCGTGTTTTCATAGCAGAATGCAGTTGAGACTACTCCTTTGTCGGTACTTAAATAGTAAATTTTCCAACCTTCTAGATTGAGAAGTTCTTCAAAATAAGCTTCAATATTCTCTGTCATAAATTGTCCTTTTTCGCCTTTAGATTTTTTATGTTGTGAAACAAAAATTTTAAATATCTCATTTTCACGGGACTCTAGAAGTTCAAATGAATTTACCTGATCTGAGAATTTTCTTTTTTTTCTGTTAAGTTCATGACGATTCTTTTTTGTTAAATTTTGCAGATAGTCATCGTATTGTTCTGGTAATAATAAATTCACAGAAATGTCTGATTTTTTTATCCTGATTGATTTATAAACCTCTGACTGTAATATTTTTTGAATTTGAAAATAATGTAATGAGTCAAAATTAACATTTGAAATAGAATTATTCTCTAAAATATTCTTACTTATTTCACTAGTGGGTCTGTAATCAACAAAATCTCTATTGCCAATATTTACAATAGTTTTATCCGATATTGCAAAATCTTCAAAGAAAGTATCTTGATCATCATTAAATTGTTTTACCAGGTTTAAAAATTCTTTTTTAATAAATGGTGATTCTAAAACTTGTTTTTCCACAAAACTTAGAATAAACCATTTACAACATTTAGTGAATCAACAATGTATAGCGATGCTATAAAGGCCAGCATGAAATCAAATATATAAATCTGACTAGTAAGTCTTGTTGTCAATTCGTACTCTAAGCGAATTTTTACAAACATGAAAGTTATTAATGTTGTAAACAATGCTGTCGTTAGGCCTGCTAAAAATATATACAAAGTGTTAAATGAATAAAAACTACTTACCCCAACAAATGCAATGGAGACAATAAAAAAGTTAAAAAAGAACTGGAAGTTGCTAAATTGCACTGCAAAATATGTTGCAAGAGTCTTCAAAAATAGTAGCAAAAGATACAGATAAGAAACGTAGTAGATGTTTTCTTGAAAACTTTCAATTATGATAAATCGATTTACTAGAAAGGAAAGGAATAAAGCTACGAACACATTGCCGACTTTATACATATTTATATCTTTTTGAAATAAGAAGTAAGTTATAGAGAGCAATAAACATGAGAGCAACAAGCTGACTGTTTCTATATTTGAGTAGATGCTTTGAATTGTAACAGAAGAAAAAGAAAGCAATAAAACTGTAAGAACTACAAGATATTGTTGAGACTTAATATCAAACTGCCCTACGAGCATCTCTGTAAGCCAAACTAATGTTAGGCCTACAAAACAAGAGGTGATCAATGCTTTACTTGAAATCATAACGCCCACAAAAATTGCAAAAGACAGAATATATTGAAAATAACGTAATTGAATTTGAAACATCCTCGCGAAAATTTTACTTGGAAAAGCTTGAAATTGTAAGCACTTTATAATATAGTTATAAAACACTATATTTAGTGTTATTTTGTATCCCCTATACAATATTTAGTTATAAAAGGAGAAAAAGTGGCAAAAAAATCAGGGCTAAAAGTAGATAGAAAATATACAACACCGGGCAACCCATACAACAACATCACATGGGAAAAACGAAGTTCAAAAATTACAAACCCGGATGGCTCCGTTGTGTTTGAAATGAATGATGTAGAGATTCCTTCTACATGGTCACAAGTTGCAACTGACATCATGGTTTCAAAATATTTTAGAAAAGCTGGTGTACCTCAACTAGATAACGATGGTAATGAATTAAAAGATGAGAAAGGTGAGGCAGTTCTTGGTCCTGAATCTTCCTCAAGACAAGTTTTTGATCGATTAGCTGAGACCTGGAGGCACTGGGGTGAAACGACTGGTTATTTTGCATCCACAGATGATGCACAGGCCTTTGAAGATGAGCTTAAATATATGCTTGCAACACAAATGGCAGCTCCTAATAGCCCTCAATGGTTTAACACTGGTTTAAATTATAAATATGACCTAACAGGACCAGCTCAAGGTTTTTGGTATGTTGATCCAAAAACAGGAAAACTAACTGAAGGTGAAGACTCATACTCAAGACCACAACCACATGCTTGTTTTATTCAATCTATTGATGATGATTTAGTTAATGAAGGCGGAATCATGGACCTATGGGTCAAAGAAGCACGTCTGTTTAAATTTGGATCAGGTACTGGAACAAACTTCTCTAACCTAAGAGGCGAAGGAGAACAGTTGTCCGGTGGTGGTGTGTCTTCTGGTGTAATGTCATTCCTCAAAATTGGAGATAGAGCAGCTGGTGCAATAAAGTCAGGTGGTACAACAAGAAGAGCCGCAAAAATGGTCATTCTAGATCTTGATCACCCAGATATTGAAGATTTCATTGAATGGAAAGCTATTGAAGAAGATAAGGCAAGAGCACTAATTGCAGCTGGTTATCCTGCTGATTTTAATGGTGAAGCATACGCTACTGTGTCTGGTCAAAACTCTAACAACTCTGTACGAGTCCCTGCTGAATTTGTTAAAGCTGTCGAAGAAGATGGTGAGTGGGATCTAATTGCAAGAACAGATGGTTCTGTAATTAGAAGCGTAAAAGCAAGAGACCTTTGGAATAAAATTGCAGATGCAGCCTGGAAATGTGCAGATCCTGGTGTCCAATACGACACCACTATAAACGAATGGCACACATCACCAGAGGGTGGTCGTATTCGTGCATCAAATCCTTGTTCTGAGTACCTATTCTTAGACAACACTGCTTGTAACTTAGCAAGCCTCAACCTTGTTAAATTTTACAATGATGAGACACAGATTTTTGATATTGCTTCATATAAGCATGCACTAAGAATTTGGACAATTGTTCTTGAAATTTCAGTTGAAATGGCTCAGTTCCCGTCAAAAGAAATTGCGCAAGGATCATATGACTACAGAACTCTTGGACTGGGTTATGCAAACCTTGGATCATTATTAATGAGAAAAGGTATTGCTTATGACTCTGATCTTGGAAGGGCCATTGCTGGAGCTTTAACAGCGATGCTCACAGGAGAAGCTTATAAAGCTTCTGCTGAAATGGCAGGAATTGTTGGTCCATTCCC
The DNA here is from genome assembly GCA_902635945.1 of uncultured Candidatus Actinomarina sp. Lineage (GTDB taxonomy): Bacteria > Actinomycetota > Acidimicrobiia > Actinomarinales > Actinomarinaceae > Actinomarina. The sequence goes on from CACPPU010000001.1 coordinate 391,228, forward strand.
TAAATATAAAGAAAATAGTGAAAATATGCTCAGGGTTATGAATAATCACAGAAAAGCAGCATATGATACAAACGATTATGAGGGTTTAAGTCATGATTTAATTGCAATAAATCAGGAATTATGTCCTACAGACTTGTTGGAAGCAGCTCAGCAATCTTGGGATGAGGCCGTTGAACTTGGAACCAAGAATGGATACAGAAATGCTCAAGCAACGGTATTGGCTCCAACAGGCACGATTGGACTCTTAATGGACTGTGATACTACAGGGGTTGAGCCAGATTTTGCGTTAATGAAGTTTAAAAAACTTGCTGGTGGTGGTTACATGAAGATTGCAAACCAATCCATAGGTCCTGCATTGCAAGCACTTGGATATGAAGATAGTCAAGTAAATGAAATCATCCAGTATGTTATTGGATCCATGTCACTTGAAAACTCTCCATATGTAAACAAACAATCACTCATGGACAAAGGGCTTTCTGAAAATGATATTGAAAAAATTGAAAACGCTCTTCCAGGGGCTTTTGAAATCCAACACGCTTTCAATGTTTTTGTACTCGGTGAAGATACTTTAAAGAGTCTTGGAATTGAAGAAGAGGAGTATACATCTTTTGACTTCAATCTCTTAGAGAAGTTAGGATTTTCTAGAAATGAGATAGCACAAGCAAATCTTGATATTTGTGGAACACAAAAAATTGAAGGAGCCCCACACCTTAAAGAAGAACATCTCGAAGTCTTTGATTGTGCTAACAAGTGTGGTAAAGATGGTGAGAGATTTATTCACTACATGGGCCATGTAAGAATGATGGCTGCAGCTCAGCCATTTATTTCTGGAGCAATTTCTAAAACAGTTAATATGCCAAACGAGGCTACTGTCCAAGATATAGAAGACTGTTATTTTGAATCTGCAAAAATTGGTGTAAAAGCTATAGCAATTTATAGAGATGGATCAAAGGCATCTCAGCCACTTTCAGCATCTTCGGATGAAGGAGATTCTGATGAGAGTGATCCTGAAGTAAATAAAATTCTTGAAGAAGAAGCGATGCTTGTTCAAGGTAACTTTGCACCCGGTACAAGCCCAACAAGAGCCTATGCAGGAGTCAATAGACCAAGATTCTTACTACCTGAAAGAAGAGAAGGGTGGACACAAGAAGCCAGAGTTGCTGGACATAAGGTGTATTTGAGAACCGGTGAATATCCTGATGGAACATTGGGAGAAGTCTTTATAGATATTGCTAAAGAAGGAGCAACTCTTAAAGGAGTACTTGGATGTTTTGCTATAGCTGTTTCAAAGGGACTACAGTATGGAGTTCCACTAGAAGAGTTTGTAGATACATTTACTTTCCAAACTTTTGAACCAAGGGGTATGGTTGAAGGACATGAAAACATTAAAATGAGTAATTCAATCATTGACTACGTTTTTAGGGCCCTTGGTCTGGAGTATTTAGATAGAACAGATATTGTTCAGGTTCCACCAAAAGATAAGCAGCCAGCAGAGCCTGTAGCTGTTGAAGAGAAGCCACAGCCAACAACACCTGTGCAGCCAGCAGAGCCTGTAGCTGTTGAAGAGAAGCCACAGCCAACAACACCTGTGCAGCCAGCAGAGCCTGTAGCTGTTGAGCAGGCTGAGAATTCAGTTGCCACTGTACAAGAGGTTCTTGGAGATATGATGGGAGATGCACCTGCTTGCCCCGATTGTGGTCATATAACCATCAGAAATGGTTCATGCTACAAATGTTTGAACTGCGGTAACTCTTTAGGCTGTAGTTAAAAAAAACTACAATAATTTGCAGAACTAAATATACTGATAAATTCAGGGCGCTTAGCTCAGTCCGGCAGAGCGCTTCCCTTACAAGGAAGAAGTCACAGGTTCAAATCCTGTAGCGCCCACAAGGGTTTTTCAGAAATCTTTACACATAAATAGTCAAAAGACCCACAAAAGACCCACATTTGATGAAATAATTGTGGAATAATAGTCTTAATGAAAACAAAATTATTATTTCTATTAGTATTTTTAATTTCCTGTTCCGGTACCTTATCAAATGAGGAAAATAACGAATCTAGCCCCGAATCAACAACTACTACTTCAACAATTCCTATTGAAGAACAGTTGCTTATAAAAAATATTAAGGATGGAAAAAAAGGTGTCGTAAGAATTGTAACTAAAGGGATAAAAATTGAAGAATCGAGTGATAATCAACTGGTAAAAACTCAAGGTGGTAGTTCTGGTTCAGGTTTTTTTATTTCAACAGATGGATTCATTGTTACTAATAATCATGTGGTTGGAGGAGCGGTAACAATAGATGTATATATAGGTGAAGAAAGAAATTCTTATAAAGCGAAAATTATTGGAACTTCTGAATGTGATGATATAGCAATATTAAAAATCGATCTACCTGTTGGAGGAGCTTTTTATTTTGAGTTTGATGAAATAAATCCTGTATTAGGTGAAGATATTTTAGCTATAGGATTTCCTCGTGGTGATGAACAAATTACTTATCTTAATGGAATAGTTTCAAAAGAGAAGGCTGAAGGCAGTAACCAATGGTCTTCTATAGACTACGCCTTTGAGCACACTGCTGAAATATTACCTGGTTCATCTGGTGGTCCAATAATTAATGAAGCCGGTAAAGTTGTAGGGGTTGCTTATGCAAATAATTCTGAAAGACAAGAGTTTGGTATTCCATCCACAGTTGTAAAAAATACTATAAGCGCAATATTAGAAAATACATTTAATAAAACACTCGGTGCAAATGGTGAACAATTTTTAGATTTTGGAATGTATATTTACTCTTCTGAGCCAAACTCTCCTTTTGATAAAGCAGGATTTGATGGAGGTGAATTAATAACACATATAAATGGTCTCGACATTACAAAAGAGGACACAATGGATGTTTACTGTAGCGCTTTACAAACAAGAGGAGAGAGTTCTGCTATTAAATTTAAAGGAATTGATATAGAAGAGGGCGCAAATTTTGAAGCATCTGTAAGCTTAGATGGAACAAAAGCAGATTTTAAATTCACTTCCACAACGACTACAAAACCAAAGGTGACTACAACTACAAAACCAAAAGTAACTACAACAACCTCTATTTCTAAACCATATTTTTCAAGCAAAGCGCTTAGTTTATATACAGACTCAAGGGGAAATATCGAATATTATGCAAGATGGCGTAAATCAACAGTAAATGTTGGTATATTAGGAAGCCCTCAAGAAAATGATGTTTCAGTAATAAAAAATATGGCTCTCGAAATGTCGCGATTGCTAAACATAAATTTCCAAGTAATTTATGAAAAAGGTGATATAACTTACCATTTCCTTCCTTTAAATGAATGGTCGAATTTTGATTACTGTGATCAACCAGAGAGATTATTTAACGATACTGATTTAAGTTGGTCTAACAATACAATTACCAAAGTAACTCATTGCTATAAAGTTGGAGATGAATACAGTGCTGATTTCAATTCTGCATCAGAAAATGTTGTTAAAGAATGTAGGATATTTCATATAAGAAAAGATTTCATATGGTCTATTTCTCCATTTAATTCTGATGGTGATCCAGATGAGTATGGAGAAAACAACTATCACACAGCACAATATTGTAATAACTTTCAAAAAGTATCAGATTTAGATAAAGAGGTGATACTTATGCATTACTCTCCATATGTTTTGAATGCAAAGACGACTAATGAAGTATATAATTTGTTAAAATAAAAAACTTAAAAGACCCACAAAAGACCCACAAATTATTTAAAACTGTAGATACTCTCTGATAACTTCTGATATCTTTTTTTGAGAGCTTAAGTTCATTGACGCTATGAATTGATATTCTCTGGTACTACCTAGTATTTAATGGTTCTTTCCTTACAAGGAAGAAGTCACAGGTTCAAATCCTGTAGCGCCCACAAGGGTTTTTTGTTATTTATTAATTAATATTTTTACATCTACATTTGGATTGTAATAAAATTCACTCTTACGAAATACATCTTGGTCTAATTGAAAAATAGTTGACGTAAATTTTTGGTTTTCATTACATTTAAAATCTGTAATAGAGTCAATTTTGTAATACAAATCTCCTTCTTCATTAACAGAGCAAATAATTAGATTTGGATTTTTAGACAATGTGGTATTTAAAATATTTTCATCAATGAAACCATATTCTGTAAGATTATCAATAATAAAAGGCTCATTATGATTTGTAGGATGAATAATATATGCTTCATTTAATTTATCTAAATAGAATAAAATAATTACTTTATCTAAAGCAAGAACAGTGAAGTCATCACTAAAATTCTTTTTAATTGATTCAGATAAAGTTTTGACAGGATAGTTATTGTAAATTGTCTGTGCGTTGACAAGATTAGATATTGAGTTTGAAGAAATGGGCAACAAGTATGATTGGTATAATAAAAAAGAGATAACAAAAAATATGTATCTAATATTTGAGCCTTCTAAAAATCCAAATGAAATTGAAATAAAAAACATTAAATAAATAAGATGATGGTAGAAGCCCTTTCCTGCCAAATAAAAAAAACATATAGATATGAAAATAAATGTTAAGTTGGAGAAAGAATAAATATTATAAATTTTTGTGCTAATAATTTTGGAAAATATCGTCCATGAACTAAAAAGTAAAATAAGAAATAATAACGATAGTAAATTACTAGTTTTATAAATCGATTCAAGAAAGGCTCTCAAATCATAAAAGAAGTAAGTGTCTGTTCCGGTATAGCTTAAAGGTATTTTAAATAAAGTTAATAAATAAATATCTAATAAACTTTGTGAAAAATAAATTAGAATTACCGTTGAATGGACGAAAGTAAAACCAAAGAATAGATAAATACCTTTTTGGATTATATGCTTTTTATTTTGCAAAATAACTAATACAAAAAAACCTATTAAAAAAATACTCGAGCCTATATTGATCAAAGTGGAGATTCCAATAAATATACCCCAAGTTAGATTTGCTGTTTTTTTACTACTGCCACCAAGAAGTCCATAATAAGCCAACCCTAAAAATGATAAGCTCATTGTTTCGCTGTATTCAGCATTTGCCCATGGAAGACTCATGAATGCAAGATAAGTAACTGACGAAATCAAACCAGTAGTTTTTTTCATTCTGAATCTTTTTGATATTATTTTAAAAATTAATAATGCATTAACAAATATAAAAATATCAAAAATTATTTTGTAATATATGAAATTTTTTCCAGAAAAAAATAAAATAACGTAATTAAAAAAATAAAAAAGAGGCTGTTTGTCGTCCCATACCCTCTCATAAGGCAAGTATCCTTTAAATATATCATTTGCAATTACTAGTGATGTGCTTATATCATGATCAATGATTTCGAAATCAAGATAACTATTTTGACTTAAAAGAGTTAATCCAAAAATTAAAAATGCATAGGTAAACGAGTATTTCTTTCCTTCTTCAAAAAAAGTAGTGAATTTATTATTCTCGTTCAGAGATGGAAAAATTGGAAATGTAGCAATAAAAAAAGCTTGAAAAAAAGCTATGGAAAACTCATAAATATTTTTTTGGACAAGATACACAAATACTAAAAAGTTTAGAAAATAAAATAGATATATAAATTTATTTAAAAATATAAAAAATATATATATAGATGCTAATAGTAAAAAAATATTCTTTGAAAATGTATCGTTTATACCAAAATTAGGAAGAATAAAATAAAATATAAGACTTGCAATGACAGATAAAAAGTAATTTTTATAGTTTGAAGAAATTTTCACATTTTAAATTTAACAAAGAACAATATTTAATAGATATATATATGTTATTTTTACAGATAATTTTAATTGGGTGAACGCAAAATTTCTGGTAGATATTAACCTATCTTGTGTGCAAATTAATAATATATAATTAAGTTACAATGATTAAACTTTACGAACCGAAAATTTACAGAGAAGACATAGAACTTGTCAATAAAACTTTAGAAGAGGGTTGGGTGTCCGGAAACTCACCTATCGTAAAAGATTTTGAGAATAAATTAAAAGAATTTAATGAGGCAAAATTTTGCCTTGTCACTTCAAGTGGAACAGCAGCACTTCATCTTGCACTTCTGGCTTGTGATTTACAAAAAGGTGATGAAGTTATAATGCCTTCACTTTCATATATTGCTACAGCAAATTCTGTTAGTTACTTTGGAGGCAAACCTGTTTTTGTAGATGTAAATATGAATGACTTTCAAATAGACTCATCAAAAATAGAAGAAAAAATTAGTGATAAAACCAAAGCTATTATGCCTGTTCATTTATATGGAGGAGTACCTAATCTTGAAAATATTGAAAAGATTGCTTCTAAGTATAAATTAAAAATAGTTCATGATAGTGCTGAAGCTTTAGGGTCTATTTATAAAAATAAACATTCAGTTAGCTATAAAGATGTTGGTGTACTTAGTTTTTTCCCAAATAAAGTAATTACAACTGGAGAGGGAGGTGCGATAATTACAAACAATGAAACTATTTATAAAAAGGCGCTTAAATTTAGGTCTCAAGGCCTTGTCGAAAATACTGACTACGTACATGACGTCATTGGGTACAATTACAGAATTTCAGCATTGAGTGCTGCATTAGGATATAACCAAGTAGATAAAGTAAAAAAGCATGTAAATATAAAAACAAGTATTTACAAATTTTACATAGATGAGTTAAAAAATTATGGCATTGAATTTCAGTCCCACAATGATGATGTTGTGTCTTCCTACTGGTTAACAGTGGCCCTCTTCCCAGAAAAGGTTATCATTGATGACTTAAAAAAATTTCTAATAAGTAATGATATAGAAACTAGAAGAATTTTTTATCCACTACATTTACAAAAACCTTACCTAAGTAGCAAAAGTGAGAACCATAAAAATTCTGAAAACATATATAAATCTGGATTATGCTTGCCAACTTATCCGGATTTGTCTGAAAAAGATTTAAGTTATATAGTTGAAAAAATTAAAGAGTTTGTAAATTAGGCTAGATTAACTGTTTCTATTAATGTTTTGGAAATATATTTTTGCTTCTTTTTAGAAACATGCCTACCCATGGGTAAATAAAGACCATTTTCACCTAAATTTTCACTTATTTTAAATTCCCTATTACTTTTGTACTCTACTGGAAGAGCAGGTTGTAAGTGTAATGGATAAAAAAATGGCCTAGTTTCTATACCTTGTCTTTTTAATTCATTCATAACATAATCTCTTATACCTTGCTTTTTTAACAAAACTCCATATACCCAATAGTGGTTAACAACTCCACCATGTTTACTGAGAGGCAGTTGAAGTAAGTTATCAAAACTAGATAAAAGCCTGGTGTAGTAGTTACCTTGTTTTATTTTGAATTTGATTGTTTTTTCTAGCTTGCGTAGCTGAGAAATGCCCAAAGAAGCTTGCAGACCGCTTAATCTATAATTCCAATAGAAATTTTCATGTGAGAATCTTTTTTTATTGTCAAAATCTAAATTTCTTATTCTTTTTGCATTTTCATAAAAATCTTTTATGTCGGTTAGCACCATACCACCTTCACCAGTAGTTATGTGTTTATTAGCATAAAAACTAAAAGTAGAAACATCACCATACGATCCACAAAGTTTATTGTTAACTATTTGACCATGTGCTTCAGCAGCATCTTCAATTAGATACAAATTATTTTCTTTACAAAAAGCGCTTATCTTATCAACTTCTGAGGCCAGTCCATAAGTATGTACAACTAAAACAGCCTTTGTTTTATTAGTTATGCTTTTTTTCACATCTTCAAGAGTCATGTTCCAGGTATCCGAATTAACGTCACAAAAAACTGGTTTCGCTCCTGAGCGTATCACTGATGATAAGCATGAGATAATAGTAAATGAAGGAATGATAACCTCATCATCGTTTTGAAGATTTAGTATATTTAAAGCAACATCTAAAGCTACACTTCCGTTACTTACGGCAACTCCATATTTTTTTTGAAAATTTGATGAGTATCTTTTTTCAAATTCACTTACTATTGGACTGGTTCCAGAAATATTATTTCTAATCAAAGCATTTAAAACGCTTAGTGTGTCTCCAATAGATATCCTAGGCTTAAAAACGGGTATCATTTTAAAAATTTAAAACCTAATCTTGTCAATATCATCTAAGTAAGGACCCTGTTTAACCTCTACAAACCTAGTGTTTGTATCAACAACAATTCCATGACCTCCTGAAATCATATTTATTAAATCACCATTTTTTAGAGTGACAGACTGCACCAGTTCCTGCTGGCTATTAAAAAGATTTACTGTTAGCTGGCCATCTATAACAACAATTGCTTCTGAAGTAGAATAAACTTCTCTTTTTTGTGGTGGGTGATAATGGTTTTGAATAATTGTATCTTTTTCTAAATTAAAAGTTGCTACTTGAAATTCTGCATCATTCTCAGTAATGAAATTCTTTTCTATGTCTGACTCATTGTTTTTGACAACTATAGCTAATAAATTTTCATCTTTATCAAAAATTTTCATTTGCTTCTCCTTCTACATTCATTAGCTGCCTTAATATATGGTATACCTCTCTTGATTAACTGTAAAACATTTGATGATGTTTTAGATTCTCCATGGATTCTTGTCTCACAAATGTATCCGTGCTCGATAATTTTTACTCCATTATTTTCTAATGTACAAACCAAATTTATGAAATAGTCTCCGTAGTCTGCATCTGAAAATATTTTTTTATTAAAATATTTTTTCTTACCTATAACAAACCCGCTTGTTATGTCTTTTACATTTGTGTCCAATATAAATATTAAAAATTTATTAAACATTGTTGAAAATATCATTCCAAGAACTGAATCATTAGATCTGTAAACATTTCTAATTGCTGATATAGTTGATGTTTTTCCTAATTGCTTAATACCTTTGTACCCACCACCTTCGACAAATCTTGAACCTATAATTACATCTGATGGATTTTCCAATTGTATTAAAATCATATTTAAAAGAACTGATGCAGGCATAGACCCATCAGCATCAAGCCAGCATACGTAACTGTTTTGTGAAGAATTTATTCCATCATAAATAGACATGGGTAGAGAGGGCTTTGCTTTTCTACTAATTAATTTTATATTTTTTTTAAAAACCCCACTGTTAATGAGCTCGTGAGTATTGTCTGTTGAGCCATCGTCTACAACAAGAATTTCAAAATCTAAATTATCAATAGTATCTAAATTTTCAATCAATTCAGGGATAAGAAATCTTAAATTTTCAGCTTCATTTAAAGTTGGAAGTATTATTGATAAACCTGTTTTACTTTTCATAATTAATAAGATAATTATATATCTTGATGAAGGTACTTAAGCGTTTATTTTTTTAATTCGACAATCAAAAGAAAACCAAAAAAATTAAAAAATACTTTATCAATAATTCTCATTAATTTATCAGAAAACTTAAAACTTATGAAAGATGTGAAAATTCCAAAATTTAAATATCTTTTTATTTCAATATCATCAAAATTCGATTCTTTAATAAGTTTTTTTAACTTTTTTGCATTAAATCTATTTATATGTTGGTTGTTGTAATTTAATTTACCAATTTTATTTAGAAGGATTTCTAACAAATACATGGCACCACCATAGTTTGGAGTAGTGAGGACTAACTTTCCATCTTTTTTTAAAATATCACAAAAGTTATCAAGCAATTCAAGTATTTTATTATCATCAATAAATTCTAAAAGTCCTAACACGGTTATGACATCAAAGTTATCTTTGTAATTATGGAAATTAAAATTATCAAACTTTATAAAATTTGCTTTGTCACCATAATTTGCTTGTGCATAATTAATTTGGGCATCAGAGATATCTGTACCAATAGATTTTGAATCAAGATAAAGCCCAATAAAAGTTCCAGGCCCACAAGCATAATCTAGATGTAAATCATCACCTTTTAGATACTCGGAGACTTTTAAAAAAGTAGATCGATGCCAATTGGTTTGTAGTCCTTTTTTTTCTGACAAACCCTTTCTTTGTATTTTATCATAATACCCGGGCTCGATAACATCTTTCCAAAAGTCATTCATGATATATTAAAATAGAATAACATTTGTTTTTTGAAATTTTTTCATTTATTTATTTTAGACAAAAATTAATTAATAAATACTTATTATTATCATTTAAAGGTATCCGATCTTATAAGGAATTAAACTAAATGACTAAAACAAGCACTTTTCTTACAAAAATCTCAGGTTACGCCATCTTTCACGCATTTGCTTTACTCTCCTCCTTTATTATCTCTGAGCTTTATTTTTTCAGTACAAAAGGAGTAGACTTTCCAAATTATTTTCTTTATATACAATATTTTTTAAATGACAATACAGAGTTATTAAATAATCATGGATTGTTTTTTTATTACATGAATCTAATAATGATTTATTTAAGAAGTTCCTCTCTAAATTCTATAAATGAAATAATATTTTTTAATACTACGATTCAGACTACAAATTTACTTTTTTATATAGTTGGTACTTTAGGATTGTTTAAATTACTTAAAACCTATGGATATAAAAAAAATACAATATACATGTCTTTATCTGTTCTACATTTTGTACCAAAAATAATTGAAATGCGTATTTTATTAAAGCCGGAAATTCTAGTATTTGCATTATTACCTTGGATAATTATCGGAATAAATAATTATTTTCAATTTAAAGATAGAAAGTTTTTATTTTTAAGTTTATTTCCTTTGTCATTGTTACTTACTGCAAAAGGTTCTATTGCGGGAATGGTTATTCTTTTTTTACTTTTAATGTATAAATCAAAAGTTAGTAAGCAAAATATAAAAGAACTTTTAATATTTTTAATTATTTTTCTAATAATGTGTTTTGCTCTGGGTTTTGAAAATTATAACGCTAACGAAATTAGCTTCTTCGAAGTTAGTACGACTAGCAATTATGATAATGTGGCTGAATTTAGTTTTCTATATAATCTTAATTTTTGGGATTTTTATTTTTCTCCCGTACTGGGTTCGCATAATGACTCTTTCTTAGGAATTACATTATTAGATACTTTTGGAGATTATTTTTTAGTAAATCTAAAAAGTAAAGATAATTATTTTACTTATTATCAGGTTGAGCCTTTTGAAAGCTTCAATAGACAGCATATTGAATTAATTTTTGCACTTATGTTTTATATTTTAATTTTTAAGACTTTAGAAAAAAAGACCGAAATCAACATATATTTAATATCTCCATTAATAGGTATCCTTATACTTTTAATGAACTCGTTTGGAATTCCTGATAAAAATTTTGACCCCACTAAAGGGGATACATTAAAAGTAAGTTATTATGGTTTTTTTATTGGTATATGTCTTGTATTTCTACTTTGCGAATATTTGAATAAATATAAAATATTTGGAAATTTAATATCAATTATGCTCATTATTAGTTGTCTTTTTTTACTAGGTTTTCCAAAAACTAATTACTCAGAAATAAATAACAATATTGATACAAAAATTCAAATTTCGCTATTTTGTAGACCTTTAAGTCTGGTAACTATGAATAGCCAGCCATCAGATTGTAGAAGTATGGAGGTAAAAAGTTGCGAATACAATCTTTATTCAAATGAAGCTCAAAATACTATAGAAGAAGAAATCCCAGATGGTTTCACTAAAGTGTATAGAGAAGACACACTATCAGGAGAGATTGTGCCAAATAATGAATTATCAAATTTTATTAATGAAGGCGGCTATTCATTAACTCCAGTATTAAAAGAAAATGAACTTAAGTATTTAAATCAGAATCAAACATTGTTGCTTGAAAAAGGAAGCTCGTTTATAAATGTATCAAGCATAAATGAATGTAAAGAAATGATTTCGCAAGGTTATGAGCCAAGTAACAATATAATTTTTAGTTTTAGAAAAATTCCAATTATCAATATTTTCTATGGTCTCATGACTGTATTTTTTATTTTTTTATCGGTAAAAAAACGAAGTAATCGAATTGAAATTGTCTAAATTATTTATCAATTATTTATTTTGAAATTAATGATTTGAGCATGATAAAAAACAACGAAATTGGATATAAAGTTTTAAAAAAAGTCTTATTTTTTAAAGATTTCAAAAAATCTTTTACAACATTTATTTTATAATTATATGATAGGTAATATTTCTTATTATAAATTTTTCTAAATACAGACTGAAAATATTCTGCATTTTCGTTTACTATACCCCTAAGTGCCCAAGGTTTGAATTTCCCATTAAAATGTAACAAAGAAATATCATTTATTGCTTTTCTTTCAATTTCTGTTGATAAAATATTTTGTTCCATATCAATTTTATAGTTCAAATGCCAATGTAATTCAGTATATTCACCATCAAAGGCAATATTTAAGATGTCCTGATCCCAATAAAGTAATTTATCATTAAATTTTAAAAGTATTTCGATAAATTTATTCTTCAGATTATTCATCTTCCATTTTTTGTAGTCAATAACCATTACACCGGCATTAAAATATTCATTACTTTTCATATTTAAATTTTTGCCATGCTCAGTTAACGATGGTTCGGAAGATACGGAGATCGTTGCATTCATAACATTCATTGCTTCAATAGTTTTATTAATTAAGTCAACTGGATTATTGACACAAAATACATCACAGTCTAGATATGTTACATAATCAATCTCATCATTTAAATAATCTTCTAAAAAAAGTCTATAATATGTTGCCTCACTTATATGGGTACCATTTATGTTTGGAAAATCAAAATTATCAAGATTTACTTGGCTTACTACTAGTTTTTTAAGCATTTTATGATTTTTTACAACTTCCGGAATTTTTTCATCATTTCTAAAATCTTTATGCATAATATAAATATTGACTCTTTCATCAACGCATTCCAAAAGTGAAAACATAGAACAGAATGCGGGAATGTTGTAGTTTGAATCAAAACAGTAAAGAAAGTTGAGCATCTGAATCAAGTATCCTGAGTAAATAATTTATATCTATTCATGAGATTATTAGTAAACTAATCCTTTCAATTTTTCTTACTAGAAAATAGTAATCATAATATGAGATTACCAAACAAAAAAAGAAGCCATATAAAAAATTAAAGTAAATAAATTATAAAGTCTTTTGATTCATGCCTTCATTCAAATCATAGTAAAGAAGTGGCTCTGAGAAGTAATAGCAATCTGTATGAGTCAATAAACCTAGCCAGCAATCATAATCAGCAGCCATTTTTTTTCCCTGCAAGTCTCTAAAATTTCCAATTCTATTTAATAATTTCTTTTCAACAACAACGCTTGAGGTAATTATGCAATTGTGAATTTTTAAAAATTTAGAATTCCAAACCTGAGGAAATTCAAATTTATAACTCAAGTTTCTAGTAAAAATATCCTTGAGGGATGAATTTTTATATATTTTAGATATTTCTTGAAACATAAGCTCTTGATTGTATAGTTTGTTTTCTACATCTTTCTTAAATACTCCATTATTTGCAAAAGCATCAGAACAAGTCATCTTAAAATCTTCAGTTTCGAGTTTAGAAATTTGTAGTTCTAATTTATTAGTCATCCAGTAGTCATCATCATCTAAAAAAGAAATATATTTTGCGGTTGAAATTTCTATACCATGGTTTCTAATATTGTCAGAAAAATATCCTTTTTTTTCAACTGAATTCTTACTCAAGTTGATTAATTTAACATTTTTTCCAAAATTTTTTTTATAGTATCTTTCATCATTTGATGCATCGTTAACAATAATTATTTCGAAATCTTGCAAAGTTTGGTTGTTAACGCTTTCAATAGCACTTAATAAGCTGTCAAATCTATCATAAGAAGGAATAATTACACTTACTAATGGTTTTGCCACATTCTTATACTACATAATTTTTTACTGTTACTTTGTAAATTATTCTTTAAAAGCAAAGTAAAAATATCCCTTCTTTTTAATAATTATATCGCCCTCTTCTACTGAACATCTCAAATCAATCCAACATCTATCGCCATTTTCAGGTTTAACCCAATCAAGATTAGATATATCTGTATATTTAATATTTGTTCGGGGATCGGCTAAAGATATGTTTTTAGTTTCAATAAAATTTATATATGAATTTAATCTTGGAAGTAACCCTAGCGAAATTAAAAAGAGGACATATATAACTACCTTGCTAATTGGGAACCTAAATTCCTTAGCTGTAAACCCAAGAAATAAGATAAAGGTACACAAAAAACCAATTGTATATCTGGGTATAGGTCCAAAAAATATTAAATATGTTGCAGAAACAAGTAAGTAAGAAAACGGAATTATAAAAAATTTGTTTTTAATACTCTTGTTTTTTAAAAATATTATTTTCAATATCAAAACAAGTAACAGAGAGATAAAGAAATTTAAATATACAGATTTATAATAATTTGAAAAAACTGAATATGTTTCAGAGAAAAAGAATTCTTGAAACCAATTTATTAAGCTTAATTCCGGATCTAGAAAATATTCCATATATGCAAAGCTTGTAGCTGTAGTATATTCTTCTATTTTCTCTGTAGACCCAGATACATACCAATCAAAATTGTTTTTGCATGTCAATGAAAGCGGAAAAACTAAACATCCTGTAGTTAAGTAGTTTTTTATAATCCATATAAAAGTGAATATTGCCACAGGCAAATGGTAGATTAACAAATTCTTAATATTAAAAACGTTTTTTCTTACTATAAAATAAATTAAAAATATATATAAATAAAGAATATAAACTCCGCTAACTTTGAGTTGGATTATAAACATTGCCAACAGGGTGATACAAATAAAATCTAAAACTTGAACGCTGTCCTTTTTAAACTGGTAAATAATTAGGAGACTTGTAACACTTAGTAGTATTGCTACTGGAATATCTTGTTTTCCCACTTCTTGTATATATAAAAATCCATTCCGACCACCCTGTAAGCCAAAATTATCAAGTATTGAAAATAATATCAAAAATAATGATGCGTTTCTTAAAGCGGTTTTTTTTGATGTAAATAAATGAAAATATATAAAAGAATAAAAAAAATGTATAAATATTAATGACAAATAATGAAGGTAAACTAATGATCCTTCAATCCAAAGTATTGAAGATAGATACTCATATATAGATGACATTCCAAAAGGCCAAAAAATATTGACAAAACCAATAACTAAATTAGATTCTCGCAACCAATTTTGATTATTTAAATGATAATATGCTGCGTCATAATGAAAATTTATATCCGATGCACTTACTAATAAAACTGTAGGAATTAAAATATAGTAAAAAATATTATTTAATAAAATTTTTTTATTTAGATTTATTTCAAAATCTAATTCAAATAAATTTGGTAAAAGTGCTCCAAACAAAAATATAAGTATCAATTTACTGTTTAGAGGTATGAAAAAATTAATCAAAATCAATAAATTGCCAACAAATACTGCTCCCATTACTGGGTAAAAAATATTTGATTTAGTTTCGAGTAAAGTTTTTGGTAATTGTAAATTTTGCGTAAAGAGTTTTAGTGTTGCTATTAACAACGACCTCCCTGAAAAATATAAATAAATATAGAGAATGAAGTACTTTAACAAATTTGTTAAAGAAAAAATAATTAAGTCAATCATATGAAGTTTTTTTCCTAACTACCAAAAAAAATAGATAAGGTATTAGTAAGTATAAAAACAATAACTTATACCAAGAGAATTTAATTGAATTTGTTACTAAGTTTAATATTTCAGGTGATATTTCAATAAAATTACTAAACAACTCGATAGGGTCTATAAATATGTTTAAAAATTTGATAATTAATACTCCTAAAAATGAAGTAAATATTATATGCATATAAGCATTTATCATAAATAATGCATCAAACAATCCAGATAAGTATTCAGGATTTGCATATCTTGTGTTCATTCCAAAACTATTAATAACATAGTCATTCGATAGTGATGTTGCTTCGGTTGTTTCAAAAAATAAATATAACAAGAATCCAATAATTGAGAAAACATATAAATAATTTTTAATAATCGAGTAGTTATGAAGATATTTAAAATACAAAATAATATTTATAGGTATTAATACATATAGATATCTGTACCCATAAGAAAATGCTGTGTTTTGTGTGACTACTACAGATATAAGCGGAACAGAATATGTAAAAATCAAAATTAAAGTTAGTAAATAATTCTTATTAATTATTGTATTCATAAATAAAATAACAGATAAAAATAAAATTGGTGCAAAAAAGAAGATACCGAACTCTTGGCTGAATAAAATTATCCTAACTCCATCAATAATAAAAACAATATTTTCAAGAAACATACTTGTATCAAAAAATCTTGAATAATTATCAGAAAAACTATTTTCAATGGATAACAATATTGGAGCTTGATTCAAGGTATAAATTCCATATAGATATTTTGTATGCAATAAAAATAAGAAAAGGCCGCTTATTAGACCAAAACAAAACGATGCTTTGGTGTAAAAATCTTTTAATGAAACATTTGATATAAAATAAATAATCATTGGAATGATAAAAAATAAATAATTAATCCATCTGATTGTCAAAAATAAGAACATAAGAAAACCAATTATAAAATTTATATACTTTACCTTATTGTGTTTTCTAAATTCTATTGACTTTGTAGATAGGTAAATTAAACAAGCTGTCGCAAAAACTTCATATACATGACTCATACTAAATCTATCAAAAGCATAGAAAGAAATTCCGGTACCAAAAATTGATAAGATCAAAAGACTTTTATTATATGGAATCTTTAATGACTTCATAGAGTTTTGAATGAAAAGAATTGAAACTACAAGATAAAAAATAGGAGAAATAGAATATAAAAAGTAAACGGAACTTACTAGTTCACTATTGCCAAAAGCTTTATCAAAAATATTGCCAAAAAAAATAAACGGTGATGAAAGAATGCCTGAACCTATTGGATGAAAAGGAACAACTTTCTTTACCTCTTTATTTAAATACCTGTTTTCAACACCCTCCATTTGATTAGAAAAGTCAAGATCAAAGTCTAAACCTATAGTTGCAGCTGAATAATAATATTCAGCATCATCAACCTCTAAACCATAAGGTATTTCATTAAATCTATAGTCAATTTTTAACAATGAAAAAATAACTGTTAATAAAACAAAAAAATATACGCTCTTTATTTTCATATTAAATGTTTAGATTTAATCATATTAGTGACTAAAGCACTATGATTACTTAAAAAGAGAAAATCTTTAATAAATTTAATGAAAGAAAAGATACAAATTGTAACACCTGTTTACAATGAAGAAAAAAATATATACTCAACAATAAAAAGTTTCTTTATTGAATATGAAAACAGTGATTTTGAAATTTCATTCATAATCTCAGAAGATGGTTCAACGGACAATTCAATAAAAATTATCAAGGAACTGCAGAAAGATTATGAAATAAAACTTCTTAGTAGTCGAGAAAGAAAAAATTATACAGATGCTGTGTTAATTGGTTTAAGAAGTACTAGTTCAGAAATAGTTTCGTTTGTTGATTCTGATGGTCAATATGATGCAAAAGACTTAAAAAGATTATTTAATGAACTAAAACCTGGAAGGGTTGTTATTGGTTATCGACACCCTAGAGTTGATAACATTTTTCGACTATTGATTTCTGGATCATTTAAAAAATTATACGAAATTTTATTAAAAATTAAACTAAACGACCCTTCTTGTGGTTACTTTATGGCTTATAGAGAGGATATACAGGCGATTATAAATAAAGAGGGAATTGGTTTAATCAAAGAAGGATTCTGGTGGGAATTTTATGCATGGTGCTTCAAAAGAAACCTGGAAATAGTTGAAATACCAATAAAACACTTTAATAGAAAATATGACAACACCGTAGTCTTTAAAGCAAGTAAAATTCCTGGAATAGCTATTAGAAATATAAGAGGTTTACTAAAATTAAAAAAAGTTTTAAATAGTAATTTTTAAATCGACACTTCACTCTTGTCTACCATTACCGCGTCAAATACAATTTCATATTTTGCAAACTTTTCAATATAGTAATTCATTTTATTTTCAAAACCCCATCTGGAAGGAGAAACTAGACATAGTTGAAAATTTCGAAGAATATCAGCACTTTCAGAATCTAAATCAAAATCTTTATAAGTATCCACCCAAACCCATTTAACTTTGTCAGTAAAACTTGGAAGATTATAAACACTTTCAAATTTAGAAAACCTTAAACTTAGATAGTTGCCAAAATGTTCATGATTTTGAAGAAGGTATGGAAATTCAATATCAAGTAAAAAAAAATTTGAGATAGATTTTTTTTTGAGGCTATTTAATACTTGTTGCTCTACACCGGCTTCTTTAATGTTAACTACAAGTAATTTATGTTGGAAATGCTTTATAAATTCATCAAATTTATCTTTATATATTCCAAAATCATGACCAAGAACAAGTTGTCCTTCATTTCCCCTAACATCAATTTCTACACCATATTCAATGGGTATATCCTTTAATGCCTCAATAGTATTTACTCTATGAATTATCTTTATCATGATAGAATATTTTAGTGAATGTTAGTAATAAAAACTTAGCTAAATTTACAAATTCGATATTTCAATATTTATCAATAGGTTTATTGATTTTTTACTTTGTTAATAATATAAAAAATAATATTTATGAGGTTTTATTTATTGACGAAAGAATGCTCATTGATGATATATATAATGTTTGGCTTATTGAAGACTTGTATAATAGATTCTCAAATATTTCAAATCAATCACTAAAAAATATATTAATTGTTTTTATAGAGCTAGCTTATGGTGGAGATTTAAGATATGGAAGACTTTGGTCTAATTTTTTCACAATATTAGTAGGTCCAACAACTTTTTTAAGTGACACTGTAGTTATACTATTTTCACGATTTATAAATTCTTTACTATTTTTTTCAGGAGCTTACTTACTCTCAAAGTATTTAGTTGAAAAAAAATACATGTGGTTAAGTGTTTTTACTATTTACTCATTTGCATCTGTAGAATTTATACACAGAGTTCCAAAACCTGACCCAATGGTAGTAATATTCGTTGCTCTAGGTATTAAATATTTAACAAATAAAAAGTATTATCACTCAATTTTTTTTCTTGCTATTGCAAGTTTTTTAAAAATTAACGCAATAATAGCTTTCTTTTTTTTATGGATTTATATATTTCTTAAATCAAATGAAAATAAAATAAGTTTGATATTTAAAACTTCTTTAATAACTTTAGGGTCTTTGTTTATTGTTAATCCAATACTATTAATACCACCTCTGAGTTTGGGAGGAAATCAAATACCAAATTTTTATAAGATATATTTTAATTGGTTAACCACGCAAGGCTCCAACTCAGACGAAGTATTTTTTAGCTTTAATTTTTTTATGAACTGGATTGAGGAATTATCTTTATTTTATAAATTTCCAAACAAACTTCTTTTCTTGATCATAATTGTTATTCTTCTAGGCTTAGCTTTTAAAGAAATTATTAGCTCCTCTGATGGTTTATCCAAATATTTACTTTTAATATTTTGTTTTTATATATTCTTTTACTTCTTTTTTATTGAAAGAGCATGGACGCATTATTTGCACTTACCTTTTTCTTTATTATTAATTGCATTCCTAAGGGTCTTTAAAAAAAGGAAAAATTCTTTAATACCTACTATCTTAATTATCCTACTTGCGTCAATAGGAAATATTTCAAATATGGATAGATTTTTAAATGATAAAACTTTCAATATGAATGATAGGCTAAATTATGTATCTGTTGAAACACAAAACGATGCACAAAAAATTATTGATATAATCATCAATGAAATAAAGTCGATCTATAAAGAAAATGAACATTTAAATAAAAATTTAGTTTATTGGCACCCAGACTTAATAACCCCAAGAAATAAAGTGACCTATAATGAAAGTTTTTATGTCCGTGAATATTGGGGAGATAAAAATAAGGTTAACACTGCAATTGAAGAGGCCGATATCTTTGTAACTTATACTGATTACGAAGTATCAGATTTTATAGTTAAAAAAAATATTGAAAACTTTTATATTTATTACTTTAAGAAGGTAAATTAAATGCCTTACAATCAATGCAAGCTTCTAAACAATGAAAAATAATAAATTAATTTCTTCTTTAAATTCCAAAAATGGATTCAATTTTTTTTTCTTTCTTTACTTCCCTCTTTTATTTTTTTTTGTTTATAAAACTTCTAAAACCCTGCCTCCTTTTCGTGATGAGATAGTTTCACTAACTGCTAACGTAGGTTTCTTTTTAAATGGTTTAAATTTTGAAGGTCCTGTAGATACAATTTTTGAAGGTCTTTATAATCCTTATTTAACTTCTCCCCCTTTATCAGCCGTTGGAAGTTCCCTGGCTTGGATGTTTACTGACAATTTTGACATCCTACGCATTTCAAATTTTGTATGGGTACTTACAGTTCAGTTAATTTTTTCATCATATATTTCTAAAATATATGATTTGGAGTATAAAAAACTAATAGTTTTTTCAAGCTTTACTTTAGTTGCTTTTCCATTTTGGTTTGGTTCACTATATTCTTTGGGAGAAACTATTAGCATTATTATATTTTTTAATTCCCTTCTTTTATATAAAACTTATCCAAAAATTAGTGTTTTCTTAATGGGATTAATAGTATTTTTTGGTAAAGGTATTTTAGCTGTACTTTTTATATTTTTTTATATTCTTAATCTATTAGTCAATAAAGAAATTAAAAAAACTCCTGTAGAGCTACTAATATTCTTGATTCCATCAGCAATCTGGTTGTGTTTAATAATTTTTAAATCTGATTACAAAAATATTTTCGAATACATGGATCACTTCATAATTATGTATAAAAGTATGGATAGCCAGATAGGTAATTTAGGAATTCTAGGGATTTTTAATCTTCGAAACATTGTTCAAAATTTTCAAAACTCGGGTGTTTTGAGTTGGAACACTAGTGTTATTTTAAGAGTGTTTCTACCTCCTATTTTGTTATTTTTAGTTTTACTTCTTAAAAAAGGTAGAAATATGATGCTTGATACTAGCCAACTAGTTTATTTTGTTGGAGCATTAGCGCCATTGTATGGCTGGTTTATCTTAGTATCGCCTGAAAAACCTATAATTTACGCTACTCATTTTACGTTTCCTTTGTTGATGTTTTCTTTTTATTTATTATCAAGAAAAAATTTAGAAATAGAATTAATAAACAATTCTGCTTTCTTTATTTGCTGTCTATATATGACTTCCAATGTGTTATTTATACTTTCTATAATATTTTTAATTTTAATAAATATTAGTAAAAAATTTAATTACTCTGCTGTAATCATTTTAATTTTCTTAAGCTTGCTTAATTCAACATATGAAGTTCAACAAGAAAAAGCTTACTCAGTGAATTTAAACGAATGTAAAAAAAATATATCCTCTAATGAATGTTTCGAATATTTAATGAATGTAAAGGAAAATAATTAAATTTATAAATTAACTTAATTACCAGAATTAAATACGACATCCATAGAATTATTTAAATTACTATTAGTAATTTTTTCAGAAACTACTGTGTCCGTGAGGTTGTTATCAATTAAATAACATTCAGCATTATATTGTTTTAACCAATAATGTAGGTCGTTCTCATAGCTATCACCAAATGCAAATACTTTATAACCATTTTTAAAATATTTATCCACCGTTGGATTAACAAAATTAAAGAATTCCATGTTTGGTTTTTCAAACCCCGCTTCTTCAGAAGTAATTATTTCATCAAAAATATCAATTCCCCACGCATTAATCTTTCTTAGTTGTATATCTAAATTTTGATTTGTAAATAGAATATAGACATTTTCTTTATTTTTTTCTATTTTTAATCTCTTAATTGCTTTTTCCTGCAATTTAGCATTTTTTATAAATTCCTTCCAGTATATATTTTCGATTTTAATGATTTCATTTAGACTTAATTTTTTTGAAAACATTTTCTTAAAATATATTAATTTTGAATGTTTTGACGGACTCATAGGAATCTCATCTTGAGTTTTTAATTTTGATTTTTCATATGAATTTTTAAATTCCTCAAAAGATTCAAAGACTTCTTGATATTCAAAGGATTTTTCCAGTCCAGTACTATGACTATGGTCGTATGAGTAGAAAGTATTATCCAAATCAAGAATTAGTAAACGTTTCATAATTTATTTTCAAATTTTCTATTTAATAAAAATAAAACAATTGCTAATTTAAAAACCAGCTCTGCATCTTCATGACTCGATAATTTACTAATATCAAATTTTTTACTTTTAAGATTATGGATATCCTGCGTAAAGGTATTAAAAAATTTTTCAGATTTATTTTTGTTGACATCTAACTGAAAATTTATGTATTCTTCATGACTGTTTGGTTTTTGGATATTCATATCTTCAATTTGATTAATCAAAACCTTGAACTCATAAAAATATTGACTTTTCAAAAAAATATCAAAAGAAACTCTGTCCTTATCTCTTAATATTGTTTTAATATTTATATCTGAAGACATCTGTTGGGGAACTATATATTTTGAAAAATCATCTCTCCTTTTTTTTATTTCTAAATTAATTTTTTGTTCAGATTTTTTTCTTTCTAAATCACGCTTTAATTTTGCCTCATCTTTGATTTTTTGTTCTACATCTAAAAAAACATTTAAATCAAACCTTTTGTTTAGATCATTAAAATATAAGGAGTGTAGCCCTTCAATAATCAAAAAGTCTTTAATTCTTTTTTTATTTGTTGAATCAAATTTTCCAGTTAAATGATTGTAATTTTGTATTATTTGAGTTTCTCCATTAATCAAACTTAATATAGTTTTTTTAAATTCAAGTAAATTGTTCATTTCTGGATTTAAATGTGTGCTTGTTTCCCAGGCAGGATCGTTTCTTTCATATTTGTGAAAGCTGTCTAATTCAACTTTATCAACAAATTTACTTCCAAAAAACTGTTCTAAAATATTCGAGAAAGTCGTTTTTCCTGTTGCTGAATCACCGGCAATAGAAATTATTATTGGTGATGATTTAATTTTGAAATATATATTCTTATCTAAAACTTGTATTGAATAGTAAAGAATAATTATGCTTGTTGTATAAATTAAAAAATCAAAAATACCCATATAAAATTCATTTATATATATAAATTCATTTTCTTGATTTGAAACAACTAATAAAGAGAAGAGGGACATAATAAGTATTTTGACCTTATATTCAAATGAAAAGAATAGAACTAAAAATGCTGGAAATGACCACAGTAACCACCCAATATTTGAGAGATTTGTAATATATATTGGAAAAGTCATAAAACCAGTAAATATGCAAACACCAATAAAATCTAATCTATGAATATTTTTCCAGTACATAAAAATGGTGAAGCTCAAAAATACTAATATAAATAAAAGACTGTTGCTTAAAATATTTGATGAATCGCTAACAACTAAAAATCCTTTATTTATTCCATAAAAAATGGTTTCTCTATAATTTAAATCTATTAAAAATTGGAAGTTAAATAATACAGTCAAAAAAATGGTGTAGATCACAGTGTTTAAAACTTCACTTGATGTTTCGTCAAACTTAAGAAAATACAAAAGCACAATTGGAAGTAGTATTATAAATATAATTTTGGAACTAAATGATAATATCAAAAATATGATCGAATATTTTTTATTTTTTTCTTTTAAAAAGTATAAAGAAATCATAAAAAATGTGAGGGGTATAAAATCTAACTGACCCAAAATCCCAATTGAATAAATCAGAAGAGGATTAAGAATAAGTATTAAGTATAAATTTTTATCAGATATTTTAAATATTTCTTTTAATGTAAATATAAGTACTAATTCAAAAACCAAATAACTTAAATTAACAAAAGAAACATTTAGTAAATTACCAGTGAAATAAAAAGGAAGTAAAACAAAATACATTAAATTACTGTATGGAAATGATAGATAAGATTTATCTAAAAACTCAATGCCATCATATGGGTTTATACAACTAATAAAATCTTTGCATTGACTAAAGAAACTTGTATACCTGGCTACCTCCAAATTCGGACTAAAATTCAATAAAATCAAATATTTAATCAACAATAAACTAATTAAAAAATATTTCTTATCTAGCATGTGTATAAGTATTATAAATTAGCATTACATACTATGGAAAGTTTTATTAATTATTCAAAAAAGGTTGGGAGTAACTTTCTTTTATGCCAAGGGCCTGGTGGAAATACAAGTATAAAAATAGAAAAAAAAGTATTAATTAAGAAATCCGGATATTTATTAAGTGATTCAAAAAATAAGAACATATTTAAAAAGGTAAATTTGAAAGATATAAATAGTTTTTATGAAAAAATAAATAATGAAAATAAATTTGATAAATCACTTTCTATAGAAACCCCCTTGCATATTTTGCTAAATTCAAAATATGTCTTTCACTATCACAGTATTGCTTCAATTTTAATTTCTGCAATTTACAAAAAAAATACCTTGGATCACGAATTATTAAAAAATAATATACTTCCGATAAGATATATAAGACCGGGAGTGAAATTAGCAAACGAAATAAGAAAAATTAACAAAGATCATAATTTTAAATCTTTTTTTCTTTACAACCATGGAATTGTTATTGAAGATAACAATGTAGAAAGGCTTTACAAAAATATTTTAAATACTGAAAGTATTTTTTCAAAATTAATTGATTATAAGAAACTTAAAGTTACAGCAAGAGAAGTTTTAAATTTAGATATTGAAAATAATAAAGTTAGAAATATTTACCCAAATATAGAATATAAAAAATTTAAAGACAAATTTTTATTTCCTGATCACCCAGTATTTTTTCCTAATTCATTTAATTACGATGACAACTATATTTATTTAAACAAAAAATTGAATTCTGTAGAATCAATATACTTCAAAACCCTTCTTATCCTTTATGTTCTAATAGATAACAATAAGATAGAAAATTATATAAAAAAAGAAACGGGTAGGGAACTTAGAAACTCAGAAGATGAACAATTGAGAATACAACTAAACAAATGAAAATTATTATACCAATGACCGGAAGAAGTAAAAGATTTAAGGAAGCTGGTATTTCCTTACCTAAACAGTTTCTTCCAATTAACAACAAAACAATGATTGAACATACTTTGGACATGTTCCCAGAAGAAAAAGATATAAACTTTATTGTTAGCAACGAAGATTATGACAACAGAGAATTCAAAAAATATTTCAAAATACTCTCAAAACACAACATAGTAAAAATTGATTATCAAACTACAGGACCTGGAGGAGCTTTATTAGAGTCTAAATTGCTTGAAACTGAAGAATCTGTCCTAATAAACTATTGTGATTTTGCAAATATCTGGGATTGGGAAAGTTTTAATAATTTTGCAAAACTAAATAATCCAGACGGTATTATTCCAGCTTATGTTGGGCTCCACCCTCATAGTATATATGGTAACAACTATGCATTTCTCAAATTAGAAGAGGACAAAGTTACAGGCATACAAGAAAAAAATCCGTTCACTGAAGATAAGATGAATGAATATGCATCATCTGGATCTTATTATTTTAAATCAGGTTTATCAGCAAAAAAATATATTGAGAAAAGCTTTGATAAGAAGCAATTTACTAATAATGAAATTTATATAAGTACACCATATCAGGAAATGATAAATGATAACTTAGATGTAAGAGTTTTTGAAATTGACCATTTCTTTCAATGGGGAACTCCAGAAGATTATACGGAATTTATTTATGGTTTAGAAGAAGTAAAAAATATTGAATGTAAAAATAAAATTAATATCAATAACATAAATCTTTTAATACCTGCTGCAGGAGAAAGTAAGAGGTTTCGAGAAAAAAATTATAAAAAATCTAAAATTTATTTAGACATCAATGGTTCATCTATAATTACAAATATACTTAGCAGTATAAAAAGTGAATTTATACCAAAAATATTAATACAAGAAAAAGATTTTTTAGAAAATGAGTTTAATTCATCTTCCTCTTCGATAGTAAGCATTCCTTTTAAAACAGAAGGTCAAGCTGATAGTGCTCTTTTACTGATCGAACAAGTTGAAAATGACAAACCAATTTTAATTCATTCTTCTGACTGTATTTTAGACAAAAGAACGAAAATTCAAATTGAAGACAATGATGTAGTTGTATATACAAAAAGTGGTTATAGAAGAGCAGTAGAAAGCTACCGGCACTATGGATGGGTTAATTCAGAAGAGGGTGAAATTAAAAGCCTGTCGATTAAAACTAAACCTCAATCAAAAAATTCAAATGTCATTATTGGTACATTCCTTTTTAAAAATAAGGAAATATTTAAGGAGCTTTACAGCAGAACTAAGGAAGAAATACAAAAAGGTGAAATTCATATAGATCATCTTGTAAAAACTGCTTTAGAGGTTGGGTATGTAGTGAAAGAGGTGTCTTCTGATAAATCAGTAATGCTAGGTGTACCCGTTGAGTATGAATTATTTAAATATATGCAACATGTCTATTACTATTTAAGAAATAAATGAATTTATTGACAATAGTAATTCCTTGTTTTAACGAAAAGGAATCTTTGCCTTTTTTAATTGAAAAATTGAATCAAGTAAGTGAAAAAATTAACTTCATCATTGTAGATAATGGATCTACTGATGGTTCAAAAAAATACTTAGAGAGTACAAAAATAACCAAAAAAAATATAAGTCTTTATTTTATTGAAAAGAATAAAGGCTATGGTGCGGGTATTTTTAAAGCTCTAAATTTGATAGAAGATTCCAAATATATTGGGTGGATCCATGGTGACCTCCAATTTGATTTTGATAAATTAGAAAATACAGTTGAATTTTTTGAAAAAGCAAATAATAAAGACCTCATCTTTTACAAGGGTGTTCGGATAGGTAGAAATAAAATAGACAGATTTTTTTCGTACTTTATGGGCATATTTGGAAGCTTGGTAATGAATTACAATTTTTACGAAATCAATGCCCAGCCAACTATTTTCAATAAAGTCTTAATTGAAAATGCGAAAAATGTACCAAATGACTTCAGGTTTGATACATATATATACTGGCTTGCGTTGAAAAATAATTACACAATCTCAAGAGAAAAGTTTGAATTTCCTCAAAGAAAATTTGGAAATTCAAATTGGGATTATGGGATAGGATCAAAATTAAAATTTTCATATATTTTATTTAAATATTTTTTTAAATTAAGAAAAACTATTTAATTATCTAAGTTAACGATTTTAAAATATTTTGATTTCGTAATAGTGAAGTTATCTCGATTGGGGGAACATTCAATATTCGCCCAGCACTGATCTCCATCTTTAGGAAAAGATCTATCATATAATTTAGATACTTCTGGTTCTGGAATTGTATAGTTTGGATGATTAAAGAAATCAAAATTTCTGTAACTATCTAATCTTACAAAAGAGACAACAGCAATAATAAACAAGAATTGTAAAAATTGTTTTGAAAAATTTACTCTGGGAAATCTGTTAAAACCTATTAATGCAATTAATAATATTTGAATTGCCATTATGTATCTTGGGTCTGGACCAAAATTCAAATAAAATAAAATATTTAAAAACAATATAGTTCTTATTGGAAAATTTTTATTTCTTACTTTGGAGTTATTAATAGTTGTTTTTGAAAATACTACAAAAGCAATTATTAAATATGATATTGTATAGTTTAATAAAATTGTAAAGTTCATATTGATTTCTATGTAATCTTTAAACCAATTTACAAGTGAGTCGCCGAAATTATAGGAATTACTATAACCTATTGATATGTCTTGTATAACTTTTATATTTTGTTCATTGGACCAACTAAATTGATCAAAACAAGAAGCAGCTAAAGGGAATATTAAGCATCCAGTGTTGAGTAATGACTTTAATAACCAAAATATGCCGATAGTTGAAAACAATAAGAAATCTGAGAATTTAATTTTCTGAAGTTTATCTTCTTTTATTAGGTGAACCACGTAAAAAATATAAAAGCTAAATATCATAACACCGCTTACTTTCAGTTGATAAATAAAAAGAGACAAATAAGATACAATTAAAAAATTAAACGAATCAAATTTTTTATTTTTTACATTGTAAATAATTAATACTGCTGTAATTACAAATAAAACTGCAACTGCAACATCTTGCTTACCAATTCCTTGAATATAAATAAGTCCATTTCTTCCTCCTGAATAACCAAAGTTATCAAAAATTGAAAAAATAAGGAGTGAGATTCCAATATTTTTTAAATAATTAATTTCATTATTAAAAATTAAATCATAAATGATTTCAAAAAAGAATCCAATAAAAATAAGGCTTAGAAAATGAAGTAAAACATAAGATCTATCTAGCCAAAGAAAACTTGAAATATATTCATATATAGATCCAACACCATAGGGACCATATATATTTGATATCCCTAGTATGATATTGTTCTCTCTTAATAACATCTGATTATTTAAATGATATAAACCGGCATCGTAATGAAAATAAACATTGGATGAAGAAATTAATAGAGTTATATATATTGGAAATTTTGCAATAGTCTTTTTAAAAATATTAAAATTTAAAGGATATTTGATATTTATTAAAATAATCAGAAAAAATAGATATGTTAAATTGCTCTTTATAGGAAAAAAGAAATTAAAAAATACCAAGAAGTTACCAACAAAAATTAAACCAAATATAGGATAAATAATTTGCGAGTCGAGATTCAGAATTTTTTTGTTATCAATTTTTTTATCTTTGTTAATAATTAAAACAAAAGACCTGCCAATCAGAAATAGTAAACAATAAAATATAAAAAACTTAACAGTTAAAAAAATAAATGTTTCAGTTAAGTTTTCCATAAAATTTTCACCATCTTTAATTAATTATATAAATTTAGTAATGTGAATTCGATAATTAAAAAGTATTAAAATATTTTATAATGATTAAAAATTTTCTTCGACTATTTCTCTTATTTATCTTAAATTACTCAGTTTTGTTTTTTAGCAACAATGCAAATGTTTATCAATTATTTCTAGATTTAAATAAAGTAAACTTAATTTCTAGTTTTAATGAAATAACAATTTATGCTGTAATTTCTACTTCAGTACCTCTTTTAACATTGTTTTTAATATATTTTTTTAGACCTTTTATTGAAATTTATCTTTTACATTTTCTGAAATTTAATTTTTATTTTTTGATAAATTTACTTTCGATTTCAACCATATATATTGTGTTGAGGATTTATGGCTACGATAGGCTCAACCTGTTAATTTATTTAGTTCTTTCTTCTTTAATGCTTTATAAAACTGAGGGTTTAGGCAAATAACATCAGGGATTCTTAATAAAAAGATCAATCTCAACATATGGATCATGATAATAATCTCTATTTGGATTGTTTAAATACTTATCTGTATTGAATTGATAATAATTTTTTTTATAATCTGTGATTTCACAATTAAAAAACTCTGATCCAACATTTGTAGGAAAACCATTAATAATTGCCTGAGGGGTACAAACTATAACATCTGGTTCTAATTCAATATAATAACTTAAGTGTGAATATTCGTTAGTCTTCAGCAAGCCAGTCTGGGTTAGCGCTTGAACTATATACTCTTCAAAATTATTATACGGATGAATTATATAAGATGTATTTGGTTTTTCTAAATAATATAATAAAAGAAGGTGGTCAATGGCCAAAATATCAAAATCCTTACTATCAAGTTGGGAATCAATTTCTTTAGCAAGTTGATAAAGAGGGTAATTCTCAAAAGTATT
Organism: uncultured Candidatus Actinomarina sp.; assembly: GCA_902635945.1. GTDB lineage: Bacteria > Actinomycetota > Acidimicrobiia > Actinomarinales > Actinomarinaceae > Actinomarina. The sequence continues at coordinate 420,979 of CACPPU010000001.1, forward strand.
TTCTAATGACTTGAGATTATTAGTTGAGGGAGTAAATGAAAATACAAATATCTGAAAAGCAGCAATTACTATTAACAAATATAAAAATATTGATGATTTGTTAACTTCAAAATGTGAAATAAGAATTGACAAAAATACTATTGAGTAAAAAAGGTGGTGCTGATAATTATGACCTGCTATTACATAAATTGAAAATGACAAGATTAAATAAATTAGATTTAAATAAAGATTATTATTTTTATTTTTTTTACTAGTTAATTTTTTAAATAATATGACTCCAACAGTTAATATTGAAAAAAATAAAAACTCATTATAGATAAAGTACCTTCTAAGCCATACGACTAATTCATAAATTTCAAAATTTCCTGAGTCAACATAACCAAAAGGAATCTTTATATAATTTGTAAAATAAACATTTAATAGATTATTTGAGGCATAAATAATAATAAAAAATAAATGAGGAATTAAAAAAGCAAAAACAATATAAAAATAGTTTGCTATTTTATTACGTAAATTATCATCCAAAATAATCATTACAGCTAGTCCAATTAAAAAAATTGCAGAAGCTTGATTTACTAAAGAAGAAAGTGAAATTAAAAAACTGCTAAATAAAATAATTTTTTTGTTAAGTTCATATTTTGTTAAAAGATAATATTGAAATGTTATAAATATTAAGCAATATATTTCAGACAATTCTGAAACATACCAAACATGACTAGTAATTGATAAAAATATTAATGTTGAAAAAATAGCTGTGACTGAATTCTTCGAGTTAATTGATGAAATCTCATATATTAATAATGCTATAAAAAAAAGGAGGAGGTCATTTAGTAGTTTAAAAACTACTAAATTTTTAAAAGATAGTAAAGAAAGTGTTTTATACATATATAAAAATAGGGGACCTTTTGACTCCCATTGTTTTTCAAAAGGCAATTCAGAAAAACTAACATTTTGTGAGGCTACCAAATAAGATGGAACATCAATAGAAATGATTTCATAGTTTAAATAGGTATTTTGGGTAATGATTAAATAACAAAAAAACAAAAAAACAATAATGTATTTATTTAAAGAAATACTTAAGTTGATTTTAGTTTCTCTTTTATCAAAATAATAAATAAGAGTACCTAGAAAAACTATAAATAAAGATGTTTTTAATTTTATTGAAAGATTAATAAAAAAAATAAACGATAAGACAGCAAATATAAGGAGGTTTTCTTTTTCTGAAGTAATTTTTATAATTTTTTCTTTTATCACATTAAAATATAAGCTGTATTAAGAATTTATCTTACTACTCTAAAGATTAATCATGCTAGGTAATAAAGATATAAAAGTTAGCATTGCAATACCAACTTACAATTCTTCTAAATATTTGCATTCATGCCTAAAGAGTTTTTTAAAATTTAAAGCAGTCAATGAAATAATAATTCATGATGACTATTCAAGTCTTGAAGAATATAAAAAAATTAAAAATATTGCTAATAAAGTAAGTAATAAAGTAAACATAGAAGTTTATAGAAATAAAAGCAATTTAGGAGCCTATAAGAACAAATATAAAAATATTGAAAAATGTAGTAATGATCTTGTATATCAAATTGATTCTGATAACATTATTGCCTCCAACTTTGATAAAGTTATAGAAAGTATTTACATTGAAAAAAATTTAAATTGTCTTTATTTACCATCAGAAATTATCCAATTTAGAAAATATCCATTTATTGCAAAGCAACTTAGTAAGTTTAATAATAGATATAAAGTCACTTTTACTAAAAACGATTTCATTTTCGATACTGAAGTTTTTAAAAAAGCAATTAGAGATGAGGCTAGGTTTACAGTAGACAAAAATATTAATTGGGTATTAAATTCCGGAAACTTTATTGTTTACAAAAATAATTATTTAGACGCCATGAAGTTCGGTTTCAATACTAATAAAAGATATCAAATGGATGCCGTTGCTATATCCTATTTTTGGATTAAATCAAAAGGAATAATTAAGACACTAAAAAACCATAAACATTTCCACAGAAAAAGGCTAGACAGTGTATCGTTTGTTGAGAGCGATGGATCTTATGAGTTTCTACAAGATATTAGAAGAAAGTTTTTAGATCTTTAAATTATGGATTAACAGGATTTTCCCAAGTTGGAGAAATAAGTCCTTCTTTGAGCAAAGTCAACTCTTTTTTTGCTTCAATAATATCATGATCTACCATCATTTTAACTAAATCATTAAACTTTACCTTGGGTTCCCAGCCAAGTTCTTCTTTTGCTTTTTTTGGATCTCCTAAGAGATACTCAACTTCATTTGGTCTAAAAAATTTCTCGGAAGTTTGAACATATTCTTCATGATTTAAATCGACATAATTAAAAGCTTCTTCAACAAATTCTTTTACTGAATGGGTTTCGCCAGTCGCAATAACCCAATCGTCTGGTCTATTGTGTTGTAAAATTTTCCACATTGCTTCAACATAATCTCCTGCAAAGCCCCAGTCCCTAAAAGCTTCTAGGTTGCCTAAAGTTAATTTATTTTGAATTCCAACACTAATTCTTGCAACAGCCTTAGATATTTTCCTAGTAACAAAAGTTTCTCCTCTTCTAGGAGATTCGTGGTTAAACAATATTCCATTACACGCAAACAAATCATATGACTCCCTATATACTTTAGAAATTTCGTAAGCGAACAACTTTGCAGCAGCATACGGACTTTTTGGTTCAAATTTTGAATCTTCGTTCAAATATTCTCTTGTTGCTCCACCGTACATTTCTGATGATGATGCTTGGTAAAATTTAATATCTTTGTTTACGTTTCTTATTGACTCTAGAAGGGACAGTGGCCCTATAGTGCTTGCTTGCGTTGTAAACATAGGGTTCTGAAATGAAACAGCTACATGAGATTGAGCAGCTAAGTTATAAACTTCATTTGGGTTAATATTTGAAATTAAATTTGTAAGAGAAGAAGAATCTAGTAAGTCAGAATAGTATAGAAATAAATTTTTACCCTGATATTCGGATATCAAATGATCAATCTTGCCTGTATTGATAGATGAAGATCTCCTAATTGTTCCATGAACTTCATAATTTTTTGAAATTAAAAAATCTGCAAGATAAGAGCCATCTTGACCGTTAATTCCTGTAATAAACGCTTTCATAAATTCCTATTTTAAAAATAATTATTATATTCATTAATTTAACATTTATATACTAGTTGTTAACAAAAGTATTTATGAAATGAATAAAAAAAAATTACGAATATATTTTACTGATTTTTGGCCTAACTTTAATAATAATGATAATTATTTCTACAACCTTTTAAGTAAAAGATATGAAATTGATCTAGATCAAAATAACCCTGAGATACTATTTCATTCTGTCGATTATTCGGGTCAGGAAAATCATAAGCAATATAACAATGGTATTACCAAAAAAATATTTTTTACTGGAGAAAATATAATGCCTAATTTTGAAGAAACAGACTATTCTTTTTCATTTAATCCAGACCTTGGTGATAAAAATTATAGACTACCTTTATGGGTAATATTTATTAACTGGTTTAATTCAAACACTGACCCCCTGAGGGATCCTTCCTATTTAATGTCATTGGATAAATTACTAAAAAATAAGAATAAAAAGTCAAACTTTAAACCTTTTTTTTGTTCATTTATTGCTTCCAAACCAGTAGGTAAGAGAATGGAATTTGTACCGAGGTTAAATGAAGTAAAAAAAATACACAGTCTTGGAAGGCTCTATTCAAATTCATACTTAAAAATTAAAGGAAGGGGCGATCATAAAAAAAAATTAAATTATATGAAATTATTTAAGTTTAATATAGCGTTTGAAAATTCTATCGGTAATGGCTATGTTACAGAAAAAATACTCCATTCTTTTTATTCAAACTCTATACCAATATATTGGGGAGACAAAAAAGTAAAGGACGATTTCAATTCAAATGCATTTTTGAATTATGATGATTTTAAAAATGAAGATTTATTAATTGAAGAAGTAATAAAAATAAATAATAATAAATCTCATTATCTTAATTACTTAAACGAACCTATTTTTAAAAATAATAAAGTTCCAGAATTTTGCTTACCTGAAAATGTGTTAGATTTTATTACCAAAATAATCGAAAAATGAAGGAAAAGCTAAAGATATATGTTATTCACTATTCGAAATTGGTCGAAAGAAAAAAATATATGGATTTATTGTTGAATGACATAGGTATTGATCATCAGTACATAGATAACTTTGATAAGGAAAATTTAAAAGAAATTAATTTAAATAAATACTACAAAGATAATAAAAATGAATTCTTAAAAAAAGTACAACTCTGGGGAAAAAGAGCAATTAATTATACTAAGTTAACTCCTGAAGAGATTTCATGCACAATAAAACATGTTCAAGCTTTATATGAAATCAAAAATAATGATTACGAATATAGTTTGATTTTAGAAGACGATGTGATTCCTAAAATAGATAATTTTCTGCAAGAAATAAATAAATATATTTCTAAAAATAATAAATGGGACGTGTTATTAATTGGTGAAGGAATGGGTAAAAGTTTTAGAGATAGCAAAATAGGATTAAAACGATACAACCCATTTAAAAATATTTTTAAAATAAAACATCCCGCAACAAATTGCTTAGAAGCATATATTGTAAAAAAGAGTATTGTTGAAGATATCTTGGAAGAACTTTTACCATTTAATTTGGCTGCTGATTGGGAGCTTGCATACCAATTTTATAAAAAAGATTTAAATATTTATTGGACGAAAAAGCCTATTTTTTCTCAAGGGTCAAAAAATGGTACTTATAAATCTGAGCTAAGATAATCGTTATTAAATTTGAGAATTTTTTTTATTAACTTTTGATTTATAATTTAGAATTACTTTTTCAATATCTTCGTATTGCAAATAATCTTTCCTATAATTTTTATCAACCTCGTATTTATGATGCTTAACTTCTTTATGGGTCACCATTTCAGGATTTAAGTGTTCAGGTAAATATAAATCTGTATAATAAAAATTTTCTAACTTGTTTGAAAGCAGTGCTGCAGCTATAGGAAATGTTCCGACACCTGATGTAGCAAGATTTTTAGCACTATAAAGCGTATTAAAGTCGTTTTCAAAAGATGAAGATTGGAACTCTATGTTATTTATTTTTTTTAATTCTTCACAAACTGGATTAAGCATATCTTCACTAGTAACAACCAAAACTTTCTTATATTTGCTTGCAATTTGTATATAAAAATTTATAGGATTTTGAAAGTAATTTTTTACTGGAAGAGTAAATATATCACCACTTCTAATATGAATAACTAAAGTATCTTCATCAATGTTTTTTTCATTAAGAAATTTTATATTTGGAGATATTTCCTCTTTAAAAATTTTTTGTATGTTTTTCTTTACATATTGTTCATCAAGCTTTCTTTTTGGAAAGTCTTGTTTTTCTAAAAAGTAGAAAAAACGGTAGTGTTTTTTAAAAATAGAGAAATATTTAATAATGGGATTCGAAATTACATTAAATTCTTTAATGAATTCACTTTCATTAGAATAAAAATTACCTTTATTTCTTATACTGTAGAGTATTCCTATTCCAATTTGCTGAAGATTATTTCCAAATCTTGAAAAATAATAACTAATAGAGTAATTCTTAAAAGGAATAATTATGTTAAGTAATAATAAAATTCTTACTCTATATTTTTTAAAATACTTCATAAACTATCTAAATTTTAACTTACTTTCTTATTGTTAATACTAACTAATATATTTTTATGGAATCAATATCAATTTTTACAACAATGACAAACCCTGATGATCGAAATGATCCATGGAAAGAGTCACTAAACTGTTACCACTCATTTGCAGATGAAGTTATTGTTGTTGGAAAAGATTGGCCAGAAGAATTTGATTGGGGTATTTTTAATAAAATTTACCAAAATGGATTTGATAAATGTACCACAGACTGGGTAATGAGAATGGATCTTGATTACTTCATACACGAAAATGATTTTGATGAAATTAAAAATAATATCGATAAATTTAAAAATTCGCCTGCGATTGTCATGCCTCAATATCAATTTTTTACACACGACAGGTACCAAATAAAAACAAAGCTTTGTTTATTACTTAATAAAAAGAAATTTCCTGAAATAAAACTTAATGGTGGAACAGATAGAATGTTAGCTACTTTAAATGGAGAGTTGTTAACCTACAAAAATGTACCACAAATTAAAACACCTATATGGCAGTACGACTCAATGTTTAGGACAAAAAAAATTATATCTGATGACAGAGCGAGGTTTGCAAGAGCATGGAGAAGAACTTTTGGAAATTATGGTGATAGAGGTGGTGACGATCCTGAAATAGCATTTGATGCATGGTTTGAAATGATAAAGAAAAGATATAAAAAACATCTTTTCAAAAAAAATATTGATGATCATCCAAGTTTTATTAAAGAAAAACTTCAAACATTAAACGAAGATCAGTTTGGTTTTAGTGCATTTGGATTAAAAAATAATACAAACTTTAAATATTCAGAATTACCGAGAGAACTCAAAAAGAAATATTTTTAAAAAGATTTGAAAGCCTGATCTAATTGTCTGTGCATTGATTCAAAGGATAAATTTTCTGCAATATATTCTGATGAATTGTAAATATTTGAATCAACATTTTCTATAAAATGTTCAAAAATGTCATCAAAAGAATTTAAATCATTTACAATTTCTCCACAAGACTTGTCCCAATAGGGAACTGTTGTTCCGTGAAAGGATTTACCCTCATAGTTGTTTATTGAAGAATTTAATATAAGTAAAGGTAAGTTTGTCGCCATTATTTCATTTATTGCAATGCCTTGACTTTCTGTTCTTCCTAAAACTATTCCGTACTTTGACTTTTTAGCAACTTTAATCAACTGTCTATTTTTATATTTTCCGTACTCGTATATTTCGAAACTTATGTTTTTTGCTTTAAGCTTAGCTTTTACATATTCCAATTCTGTTTTTTTTCTACCTTTGAAATAAATTAAGCATTGATTATTAATTCTTTTCTTTTTTTTTGCAAATAAATATATCTCTTTAGTTGATTGAATTCCTACAGGCAATAACAGGAACTTTTCAGATGAAACTAAATCTTTCGCAATATTTTTCATAGTTTCCATAGACGATTCAGAAGCAACCACTATTTTTAAGTTTTCATGTTCAGTTGTTAGTTTTGCCAGGTTTTTAAAATTATCAACTGTATAAAGTGGTCCAATAATTAATTTATTGCTTTTGTTTTTTAATAAATTTTTTACTAATTTTAAATTGTCCTGATCAAAGTTTATAAAATAATAGTTATTAAATTTTGATTGATTAAAAACAACATTTTTGTTACCTAAATAAGATTTCAATATATTATTAACTAGCTTTTGTGGTCCAGACTTTATAAAATTCTCATTTATTGGATAATTATTTTTATACGACTTTAAATAATAATTGTTTAAAAGTGATGATTGGCTTAAAGAAGAAGAAAATAGTTTTCTATGTTTTAACCAGTAATTAGGATCATAAAATATATTTAAATTTAACAATTTTTTCAACTTAGAATAAGAATAATGTCAAAAAAAGTTTATTGTTTTGAAAGTTTATACCATGTTCAAAAATGATAACTTGTATATCAATAGCAATGATTTTGCTTCTTTTGCTGACTTAATATATTCAAATAGAGATACGTACAAAAATAAAGCTTTTGAAAAGGATACTGAGGTAATTGAGATCAATAATGATCCAAAATTTAATTGTGTAGTTTATAAAAAAATAATTTTTGACATATCAAGTGGAGATGTAATATTTTGCAATAGCAATCATATAGATAATTTATTTTTTCATTTAAAGAAATTTCGTGATCTTGAAAACATTACTCTAGTAACACATCAAACCGATAAATTGGTTACTAAAAAACAATTTACTAAAAAGCCAGATTGTGTAACAACATGGTATTCAGTAAATGTTTCTTTTGAAAGTGAATCACTAAAACCAATTCCGATAGGAATTGCCAGTGATTTTTCTTTTAAAAACTTGACTTCTAAAGATTTTCCTAATTTTAATCCAAACAATTATAAAAAAAATCAAATTAATTTGTATATTAATTTTCAAACAAACACAAATTATTCAGAAAGGAAAGGGCTTTATAAGCAATTTGCGAATGAAAATTGGGTTAATTTTGATTCACCGGACTTAGATAAAAATTTGTATCTCTCAAAGCTTCAAAAAGCAAGTTTTGTTCTTTGTCCTTGGGGTAACGGAATTGATACTCATAGATTTTGGGAGGCTCTTTATTCTGGCTCAATACCAATTACTAAATTTCATCCAACTTATAGTACTGCTAAGAATCTTCCTGTACTTTTTGTGGAAGATTATAAAAAAATAGACCACAGACTTCTTGAAGAATTTATGACTAATTTAGATTTACGTGATTATGACTTTAGTGTTTTAACAAAAGAATACTGGATAAATATTCTTAAAGAAGAAAAAGCAATGGAAGTAAAGATTAATAAAATCGTTGAGAAAAAGTTTGAAACATTATTTTTCAAATTTAAACGGGATCTAATTAAATATTTAAATCTATTGACTAAAAGATGTAAAACTTTAATTAATAGATTAATAAAAAAAATATGGAATTAAGGTTTTAATACTTTCCAATTACTAGTTGGTAAATCAATTACTTGTGAAATCATACTGATAGCCCAAACTAATAAAATAGTGCCGTGAAGATCAGGAACTTCTTTACCTTCAGAAATTTTAATTCCATAATATGAAGTTTGTGATTTTTTAGAAAAATAGGAAAAGCCTCCTTCATTATAGAAATAATGTTTTTCAATTTTTAAAAGTATTTTTTCAAAATATTTTTTTATCTCCTCTTTTTTGTAATTTGAATTTTTACTACACATATATAATACATAAACTAAATCAACAAGATCACATCCTTCCTCATAAGGTTCGATATTTAAACATGTGTTAATTAACTTTTCTGGAAAAAGGATACTAGATCCAATCCAATCTAAACCTGTTATTACTTTCATAGCCCCATTAATTAATTCTTTTTCACTCGGTTTTTCTTTTTTATAATATGTCCCAGTTTGGTTGTCACACATAGAAGCGATAAATTTATTTAAGTATTCTTTATATAATAATTTTTCTTCTTTTGAATCTAGTTGTGTTTCGACAATAACACACATTGAAGAAAATTGTGCTCCAGCGTCCCATGGTTTGTTCCAATCAAGGGCTTCTAAATAACCAATCAGATCTGATGGATTATTGAATGGTAATTTATAAGGTTTATTATTTTTAAAACCTACTTGGTACAGTGAGGCTATTGCCTGTTTAGATTCAGCTCTAATAAAATTATTTAGTTTTTCTTCATTTAATATGTATTGGTTTGATTTAAAAAAATTCAGAAATTTTTTAGTTATGTTTTTAAAATTTTTTGTAAATGAAGGATTTTCATAAGCATTTAAATAATTTTGATCAATAAAAGAATTTTTAGGAAATTTATGAGAATTATTTTGAAATGAATTAATATAATTTCCCCAACTAATTTGCTCATCTGATGAAAGTTCTTCCCATAAGCCAGTCATATAATAAATTTTTAATGCGTAACAACTCATTCCTAAGTTTAATTTTGAGCCTTCTGAGGTAAGGCCATAACTGACGGGAGAAAAGTTAAAACTATCTTTCCTAACTGTTTCTAAAAAATTTGGTAAATTTACTTTAAGATGTTCTAACCATGTATTTTCCATATTCTCATTTACTTTAATAAGTTTATTTGTATTTAAAAATATTAGAATTAAATATTTCAGTTATAAATATCTAAATTTAACAACAAATAATTTTAAGATACAAATACACTCTTTATAATAAGAAGTCTATTGGTATAAACATATAAAGAAAAAAATGAGAGTTATAGTATTTGGTTCAAATGGCCTTGTGGGGAGTTCTTTAACTAATATTTTAAAAAACTCTGAAAAAGTAGATTTTATATTTCCTTCCACTCGAAATGATACAAACCTTGAAGATCCAAAATCTATAAGAGAAGTTATAGAAAAAATTGAGCCAAATTATGTGATTAACTGTGCAGCCAAGGTCGGAGGAATACACGCTAACAACACTTACAGGGCTGACTTTCTTATCGACAATTTAAAAATTAACTTAAATATATATGATGTGCTTAAAGATTTTACAAATATAAATGTTATTAATCTTGGTAGTAGTTGTATTTATCCTCTTAATTCTCCAAACCCGATTAACGAAGAAAGTTTTATGAATGGAAAGCTTGAACCAACAAACTCGCCTTATGCAATAGCAAAAATAGCATCAATTGAGTTGGGAAGAGAGGTTTCAAAACAATTTGGTAACAGTGTCTTAAATTTGATGCCAACAAACCTCTATGGACCAAATGATAATTTTAGCGATATGAACAGCCATGTAATCCCTGGTTTAATTTTTAGGATGCACAAAGCTAAAGAGGAAAATGATAAAGAATTTAAAATATGGGGAAGTGGAAAACCGCTTAGAGAGTTTATGTATGTCGACGATTTATCAAATTGTATAGAATTTCTATTGGGAAAACAAACTGACGAAGACCTTATCAATGTTGGGACGGGTGAAGAAATTTCAATTTTAGATTTAGCGAAGTTAATAAAAGACGTCATCGGATTTAGTGGTGAAATAATTAATGACTTAAATATGCCTGATGGAAACCCTAGAAAGCTTTTAGATTCTTCCCTAATTAATCAACTTGGATGGAAAAGCTCAATAAGGCTTGAAGTTGGATTAAAAAATACTTACGAGTGGTTTCTTAATAACAATTAATTAACTTTTTAAAGTTTTGTGATAACTTATTAAGAAATAATACAAAAAAGGAAACTGTATGCTTTCCATAGTTGTATCAAACGATGATACTAAAAATAAAGGTAATAAATAAATAAAAGCATCCTTTTTAAAACTCTTAATCAATTTAAATTGGAATAAAAGATATAAAAATAATCCCAAAATACCCATTCTTCCCAATAGGGTAAAAAGGTGATTATGAACATTCTCATTCAGGCCATCTCTACCAAGTCTGCCAGGCTTATTTGGATCCTTCATAATTTCAAATATTTCATTAAATCCAAAACCAAAAGATATTTTTCCATTATCATTTTGGTCATACATCAAGTCAAACCAAATATCTAATCGCCAATCAAGGGTATTATCTTCGGAGCAAAGCCTACCTTCACAAATATATAAACCAAAATACTTATTGACCTGTTTTCTTTCAACAACTTCAGATACAGACTCTTGAATGACAACAATTGGTTCTGTGCTCCTCTGATTTAAATCAGGTAATCCAGCAACTCTGATTGTTGACAGAGCGAATATTACTAAAGTAACAAATAACACACCGATGTATTTTTTGAATATCGTTTTAATAATTTTATAATTTGATAAGTTTACAGAAACTATCAGCAACACTGAAGAGAAAAAAGAGGCTCTGCTTAAAGACAAGAATAATGGAAGCAATAATGCACCAACAAAATTTATATAGTAAAGAATATATTGTTCATTTTTAAATTGTTCTTTCAAAAAAAATGCGCAAAATATAAAGGCCATTAAAACATCCGATCCCTTTATAAATTGAAATTTATCACCATAATCTTTAAAAAACTGCATTATAAAATTTGGATAATTTCCCGAATTAAATATATATATTATTATTGGTGTCAAACCTACAACTAATAATTGAAAATTGTTGTACTCAATATTTCGATAATATACAGCACCAATAAAAACATAGCCTATCATCCAAAGAAATGAGGAAGATTTATATGTATACATCTCAAAAAATGAACCGCTATTAATAAGCAAAGTTGTTATAAAAAAGGCTAGCAAAAGCAATAAATAATTATTTGGGAAAAAATTAAAATAGTCACGATTTATAAATGTGTTATAAAATACAAAGAAAATGATTAACACTAATCCAAAAGCAACCATTAATTCACCAAATCTAAAACCCAAAATTTTAAGACCCATAAATGATCTTGTAAATATCATTATTAATATGGATGTTACAAATACTGAATAAGTTAAGAATCTAATAAAATATTTGTTCATATTACTTTTTAACATCAAAATCTACTTGAAAGTCTAATAAATTATAGAAAGTAAGCAAGTAAAGGAATTAATATGGCAGTTGTGAAGTCTAAAAATTCTTTAATTACTTATATATTTGGATTTGGAAGAAACGATCTAATAACATCTAACAAAAAATATGCTGATGAATTTTTCTATGGATATTTTTACTTTAAAAATAATTTAAAGAATATTGAATATATAGAATTTAAAAATGAAATAAATAAAAATATAATTAGTAGTTTATTGATATTTTTATCAAAAGTTTTAAGAAAGATTTCAAAATTATCATTTTTTATTGAAAATATTTGTACTTATAAAAACTTTAAAATACTCCTAAAAACAAAACACATAGTCATAACAAATGACAGGATGGGGCTGTCACTCCTTCCTTTTTTAATAATTTTTAAAATACTTAAAACAAATAAATCGTCAGTAATCGTAATGGGTCTTTTAGCAAAAGAAACTAAGAATTTATTTTCTCATTTTATACAAAGAGCTATATTAAATTTGTTTTTCTTTACTGCAGATAACTTAATTTTTTTAAGTAAAAGTGAATGGCAACAAGCAAATATGTCTTATAAAAATTTTAAAGAAAAGTTTTATTTTGTACCTTTTTGTATTGACACAGGATTTTGGAATAAAAAAAATTCTAATAAACCAAAAAATAATATAATATTTATCGGTAATGATGGCCGGAGAGAATTTGAACTTGTTAAAAAAATTGCAGAAGAGCTTAAAGAATACAATTTTATTTTTGTAACTTCTGAAATAAAAAAAGAAGAGATTAAAAGTAGTAATATTCATTTATACCAAGGAAGTTGGAACAAGCAAATTTTAAGTGATCATGAGCTTAAAGACATATATTCTGAAGCAATATTGTCAATAATACCAATTAAAAATTCATATCAACCATCTGGTCAAAGTGTTGCGCTTCAATCCATGTCTATGAATGTGCCCGTCATGATTACAGACACTGTCGGTTTTTGGGATAAAGAAGTTTTTACTGATAAAAATAACATATATTTTATTAAAAAAAATACTTTGAATTTATGGGTAGAAAGTATCAGGTCAGCATTAAGTGATAAGGATGAGTTAAAAAAAGTATCTGTGAATGGTAATAAAGCTGTTAAAGAAATATATAATTCAGAAAACTTTTACAAATCTCTTAAAAATATTGTTTTAAAATAAATTTATTTCAATATTTGCTTTAATTTATATATTTTTTTACCTATTACAGAACCTTTATCTATATCACGTTCAAGTAAAATAGTTTTTTTATTTTTTATCATTTCTGTAAATAGATTTAAAAAATCTTCAGACATTAAATCTGAGTTAAAAGGGTACTTTGACATTCTATTTGAATATTTTTCATAATTACTTAATACATCGAGAAGCACTTGCTCAAAATTGAAAATTTCATACTCTATACCAAAATTGTTACAATATTCTTTTACACCACCGCTATTAATATACATTACGGGAAGTCCACATTGAGATGCTTCTATATGATGATTTCCTGATGGCTCATTTAGAGATCCCGTTATGTAAATATGATGTTTTTTTATTTCTTTTGCTAACTCTAATCCTGACATTGGACTTATGTGTTCAGAATTTTTAAATTGAAATTTTTTTGGTATATTTCCAATATATGTAAATGAAATTTTATTTTTCCACATATCGATTCCAAGTAAATCATCTAATTTTTGATAAATCTCAAAACCCTTATTCCAATTAGCACCCCAGTGATGTGTTACAATTTTTAATTTTGAATTTCCGTCCCAAACTGACTTACCCTCTGAATTAAATATTTTATTATTTGCTCCCGCAAGAATTACATAATTATTTTTTCTATTTATGCCCTGTACAGTATATAAATTTTTTAGCCAGTTGCTGACAAAGATGGTGTAGTCTGCAATTTTATTTGCTTCGATTAAATACTTATTTACAAAATTTGTATTTTTTCTTTCATCACATTCATTTATTCTATGGGCTACAAGTGTTGACGGATTAATATAATTCAAATAATTTTTAACATCTAAATGTGTAAACGCAGAAGATTCTGATGTTTTACGCGGTTCAGTAATTAAAATTATATCTATATCTTCATCTTCTAAATTATTAATTACTTGATGTCCCTTAGATAAAAGATGTTCTCGAAGATTTATAGCAAATAAATTACCTCCACCCCAAGGGCCCTCTTTAATATTTGTACCAATGCTAACTTTCATTAATTTTATCCAAAAGACTATTGAACTGTTTAAATCCATATGGAATTCTATATCTTTCTACATTTTCATATGCAAAATCTATGTTTGGAGTTGCATTTTGAAAGTTATTCATATCGAAAATTGATACTGGATCTAATATTTCACTTGCTATACCTACATCAGTTGAAATCAATGGTGTTTTGCTCAATCCGCATTCCATAATTGCCGCCGGACCACCTTCATATCTAGATGAAACTATGTATAAATCTAAAATATTATATAGTTCATTAATTTCACTAAAAGAAGCCATTTCAAAGTAATGAAATGGTATTTTTTCTTTTTTTAACTGTTCAATTATATAATTACGTCTTTTCCCAGCCAAAATTATATTGAGGTTTTCTTTTTCTATGTTTATATGTTTTATTATTTCAATGAACCTATCTGGACCTTTCGATAGTTTAGGAGAAATTAAATCATGTCCTTCTGTATCGCGCTGAAAAGAGCCAATAAAGTAACCCCTATTGTCTAAATTATACTTTTCATACAACTTTTTTTTATTTTCAATTTGAAACCAGATATTTTGATTTACCCAAAATGGTATTTTAGTTATTGGTTTTGAAGTAAGTTTTTTGACTTGATTGTATGTTTTGTCTGAAATCACATGATAATGATCAACATAGTTATCCCTAGATTTAAATTCCTCATACTGTGAATTATCAAATTTTTCTTCATCTATATGATGAACTGTACATAATACCTTGGTTTTTTTCAGAGATACAATTGGCACTTTTCTCCATGTCCAAGGAGCAATTAGCCAAATAATATCATTTCCAACATATGGTTGTTTCGTTTGTTTAAAATTATAGGTATTCCACTCATCAATAAATCGATCAACAACCCAATTTTCTTTTGCATTATTTATAAATATTTTCATATCTTTAACAAAGGTTTAATTTTTTTTCTTACACATTTTGCATAATATTTCTGCTCTGATTTTTTATTACTTGAAATATTGTTTTTAGTATTTAAAGTATATAAGATTTCATCTGTGAATTTATATTTAAACCCTTTATTTAAAAGTTCAGTCATTAATTTATAATCTTGTGAGTAATAAAAATCATTATCATAACCACCAATTTCATCTATTGCTTTTTTTGTGATTAACAATGATCCGTGTATAAAAGGATTTTTGTATTTTATTAATAATTTTTTAGGAAGATAAAATGAGAAACCTGGAATCTTTCTGTTCTTATCAATTGTAAAAGCTCTGGAAGAACAAAAATCTAAATTTAATCTCTCTATCAACTCAACTTGTTTTTTAATTCTATCTAAATGACTTATATCATCATCGTCTTGCCTAGCTATATATTTACCTTGTGATTTTTTAATTAAAAAATTTAATGATTTTGTTAAGCCGATATTTTTCATATTTTTATATAACTTTATATTTTTATTTTCTTTAATAAATGTTTCTACAACATGTGATGTGGAGTCAGTAGAACCATCGTCAACTATTAATAATTCTATATTTTTATAAGACTGATTGATTATGCTTTCAATTGAATATTTGATTTTGTCTTTAGAATTATAAGTGCTCATTATTACAGAGACTAATTCATGATTATTATTCATCTAATATCATATTAAATCTATCAAACATTTTATTTTCATTTAAATATGTAAAGATAAATTCTCTATTTTCAGTTCCTATTTTTTTTAATCTTTGTTTATCTTCAACAATTTTTAATTTATTCATTAAATCTTCGTAATCAAATTGATCAAATGCTAATTTATATTTTTCAGGGAAAAATTCATGAATTCCTCCAGTTCTTGGATATATTGATGGAATACCAAGGTAAGAAGCTTCACAAAGCAAAGTTGGCTGACCTTCGTAAAGTTTAGTTGCTGTAACCACTGCTAACGAATTATAAATTAATTTTATTACCTTATCATTTGATATTGGACCTTCAAAGTAGATATTGGAATTGTTTTTATACTTTTTTTTCAACATATTTAAAATTGGCCCTTCGCCAACAATTTTAAGATTAATTTCATTGATATTTGAACTAACAAAACTTTTTATAAGCTCTTCTACTCCTTTTTCTTCAGAAACCCTCCCAGCATAAATTATGTAATCTTCTTGAGAGTCTTCATTTTTATTTATCTCTATATTTATTGGATTTGGATGCACAAAGATTTTTGACTTAGAAATGTCTAGTTTTAATAAAAATTTCTTATGAAACTCTGTTAAAACTAAAATCTTCAAGTCTGAATTTTTTAATATATTGAAGTATTTCCTTCCATAAATAAGTATTAATAAAGACTTGATTAAAGATTCTTTAAAATAATTATTGAAGATAACAAATCTTTTTTTTCTAAAACCGCAAGCTTCACAAAATTCTTTACCTTTTAAATGATCTGAAATATATATAGATCGTGTACAAAAATAGCGAAAATTATGAAGTTTAAGAATTACATCTAACTTGTGCCTATCAGCGACTTTGAATATTCCTAGAGATGCTTTAAACCAAGTATTGTGAATGTATATTGCATCTGGTTTAAATTCTTTTATTTTCTTTTCAAGAATGTATGTACTTTTAGTATTTTTATTGGTTATAAAAGTGAAAAAATCAAAAAAATAATTTGTAATTTTATTTTCAAAGTATAAATACTCTACTTTATAATTTTTTTTTAAAAATTTTATTTCATTTTCAACTGCAATATCTTCGCCACCAATTTGTTGATATTTGTTATGTATAACTAAAAGTTTTTTCATGATTCTTTATTAATATATTTAATCATAACCAACGAAGGCAATTAAATTATTCACCTATTAAATTTAACTTGATCATATTGGAAGCTTTGAATCGAATTAAAGATTAAAAAACCTATAAAATAATATATGTGGATAAGTTATGACAAATAAAAAATTAGCATTGGTAGACATTATGGGTGGATTGGGAAATCAATTACACCAAGTAAACTTTGCAAATTATCTAAAAGAAAATAACTATAATGTTTTAGTCAGTACAGAATGGTATAGCTTTAAACAACTTGATGATAAAACAACTAAAAGAAATCTTGAATTAAATATTGAAGATTTTAATTTAATAAAAGCAGATGAGAAAATACTTAAAAAATTTGACCGACTTAACAATTTAATTAAAATACAGCCATTAAAGAGAGTTTACAGATCAAGAATTAATAAATTTTATAAACTACACAAAGGTGACGTTTTATTAGATAATTCAAAATACTTAAATAATAGATATACCGGTTACTGGCAAGATGCAAAATATCTTTTAGATAGAAAAAACTATTTTATAGAGGCACTGTGTAAAAACTCAGAATTCAAAAACAACTTAAATAATCAATCAAAAGATGTCAACACTGTTATTCATATAAGAAAAGGTGATTACATTAACTGGGGAGAAGATTTACCAAGCAATTATTACTTAAATGCTTTACAAAGTTTAAGAAAATTTGAAGAAACGATAAAATATGATATATTTACCGACGAACAAAATGTAGACATTAATAAAAAAATTTTTAAGGAAGCAGAAAACATATTTAACAATTTAAATGAAAAACCCCTAATAACACTTTCAAGAATGCAAGGTTATAAAAACTTTATAATATCTAACAGCAGCTTTTCATTTTTTGCTGCCTATTTAAGTCGTTCAAAAGACAAAAAAGTACTCTATCCTAATCCTTGGTTTAAGACAGTTAGCCATGTTCCTTATACAAATTCAGACTGGTTAGAAATAAGTTATTAAATTTGAACTATAAAAACCATTCTTTATTGGTTGTATGAAAATCAATTACGTTTTTTAAGCCCAAGTTAAATTCTCTGTCATACGCTCCACCAAGACTTTCTAACAAATTTGTATCCAAACCGTATTTAATATCATGTCCAGGTCTTGCTGGATCATTTTGCATAAGCTTGTATTTATATTTCTTATTTAAGTTTTTTGATATCAATTCAACAATCTCGAGATTACTAATTAAATTGTTTCCAGAAATATTTACTTTTGGCGGGCTTTTTTTATATATTTCAAAGCTCTTTTTTTCAACCATTTTATAGTTTTGAACTAAAAATAGGATTGATTTAGCCAAATCATCATTGTACAAATAGTATCTACTACCAGGATTGTTATTAGAGTCCGTATGAACTATTATTTCCTCATCATTTAGTATTTTCTTAATTGTATTAGGTATAAATTTTTCGTAGTGCTGTCTTTCTCCATACACATTAGAACAATGTGAAATAAGTGATGGCAAGGAATATGTATTGGCATACGCAATTGTTAGCTCTTCGCCCGCTGCTTTAGTTGCTGAATAAGGATTTTTAGAATTATACCTGTCCCATTCTTTAAACTCTTCTACTTCTATAGATGGTCCAAAAACTTCATCTGTACTAAAGTAATAGAACAAATCAAGGTTATCTAATTTTCTTGCTGCTTCTAATAAGTTAAATGTTCCTACTACATTATCTTGTACAAAAGTACCAGGATCAGATACAGAATTTGTTACGTGAGAAGATGCTCCTATATGTACTATGTAATTAATATCTTTTATTTGTTGGATTAATTCATTATGAATAGGTGCTTTGAAATCATGGTAAATGAATTTAATTCTTTTTTCAGCGTCACTCCCTGATGTCTCTGTAACATATTTTAATCTTTTTAGATCTCCAGCATAACTTAGCCTGTCAAAAGTAATGACTTCCCAATCAGTTGAAGATATGATTTCTTTTATTGCAAGATGCCCTATAAAACCTGCACCACCAGTTAGAAGTACTTTTTTGCTCATATTTAAAAATTATAACTGCTTTAAATTGATAATATTATTTTTAAATATTATGTTAGTTTATTTTAAAAAGTGTAAAGCATGTTAATAACACTTTTATTTTGATAATTCCTCATGATATTCGCCATCAACATTTACTACCCAAGGGTCATAATCTCCAAGTCCCAGTAAGTTTCTCGCAGCATATAAGCCAGTGGCCATTGCGTGGTCTTGGTTATTGTATTTAAACATACCAGATCTTCCGATTGCAAATAAATTTTCTTTTTTACTTAACCAGTCTCTGATTATTTTGATTTTATTTTCATAACCTGTTTGAATAACAGGATATGCCTTTGGGTTACGAGTAATTTCTGAATGTATAACATTAAAATTAATGTCAAAGATTTCTCGCAGTTCTTTGATTGCAAAGTTGATAATATTTTCATTTTTATTATTCCAAATTTCATCATACTCGTAACAGAAATATTCTAACGTAAGAGGGTACGTATTGTCCGGACTCATATCTAAAGAAAAATTTGAAAAATCAGCAATTCTTGCAAGCTTTAATTCTGGAGAGTGTATGTATATCCAATTATCATCAAATAATTTTTTATCAATTGTTAAATGAACACTAATGTGATTTCTATAGTTTAGATCCTCTGCTGAAGTAATAACATTGTCTGGAATTTCAGATTTAAATATTTTAATAAATTCTAACAAGGGGCTACTAAATAAAATACTTTTAGTTTTTAGTTTATTTTTAACACCTTCACTGTCTAAATATGTAACTTCATAAATTTCTGATGAATATTCTATTTCACAAACGTTTGATTGTTTTAATATTTGGATATTTTTTTTAATTAAGAAGCTTTCAAACTTCTCCCACAACATACCAGCACCCATTCTTGGATAATAAAATTCATCAATTAATGTCTTTGGTCTTTTTTTACTATTAGGAAAAAGTGCAAATCTTATTGCAGTTGACAAACTGAGCCCTTTTATACGCTGCGCTGCCCAATCTTTACCAATATTCTTACAATCTATCCCCCAAACTTTTTCTGTGTAATTCTTAAAAAAGTTTTTATAAAGCTTGTATCCAAATCTATCTACTACCCAATCTTCAAAATTTTCAATCTTAACAATCCGCAAATAACTTTTAATTCTTGCATATATGTATGAAAAACCAATTTTAAAAGATTCGATAACGCCAAGACCAAATAAAGCATTTAATGGAGTGAGAGGATAATCAAAATAACTATTTTCAAATAATATTCTTGTTTTTCTATTAACTTTTATTGCATCTTCACCAAGCATTTTTAAAAATAAATCATAAACTTCTTCATTTTTAGTAAAAAACCTGTGAGGGCCAATGTCATATCTGTAATCCCCAAACACTTTTGTTTCAGCTAGGCCACCTACTTGGTTTTTTTTCTCCAAAACAAGTACTTTTTTATTTGTTTTAGATAACTCATAAGCGGCAGTAAGCCCAGCTGGGCCAGCACCTATAATAATTGAATCATAAAGCATAACTGCAAGTTTAATTTAAATAAATTCAAACGCATAACTTTTAATCTAGGATATTCACAAAAAGATAATTGATATTAATTTAATTAAATATAACTAATACATATTTTCAAAAAATAAAACTTTTTGCTATATTATTCAAATTTTATATTTAAAAATATGTACCTCTTTATAGTTGACGCCTTAGTTAATATTACTTTAATGAATATAATTCTGTTTTTTACATACGGTGTGTCTCTTAAAAATTGGAAATCCTCTGGCTTATTCGATAGAGAAATCAAGCTATACAAACATCTCTCAAAAAATCATGATTTAAATATTACCTTTGTAACTTACGGTGATGAAGGTGATTTGATTTATTCTGACGAGTTACCTGAAATTGAAATTGTTCCTTTATACAAATATTTTAAAAATTTTAATAATAAAATTCTAAATTTATTTTATTCCCTATTTATTGGTTTTAAATTAAAAACTATTTTAAAAAAAGAGAAATCATTAATAAAAACAAATCAACTTTGGGGTTCATGGGTTGCAATTATTTTTAAAATAGTTACAAATAACTTATTAATTGTTAGAACAGGGTACGATTTAATTAGTTTCAAAAAAAAAGAAAATAAATCTAATTTCATAATTTTTTTCTATTATTTGCTCACACAATTATCATTAATTTTTTCTAATTTTTACTTAGTGTCTAGCAAAGCCGATCAAGAGTTTTTAATGAATAGTAAATTAGTACATAAGAAAAAAATAGAATTAATGCCTAATTGGGTGAGTGTAAGTCAGATTAATTATGATTCTCCTAGAAAAGACATAATTGCAGTTGGGAGACTTGAACACCAAAAGAATTTTGAATATTTAATTAAATCCTTTGCTAATTCGGATAAAAAAATTAATTTAGTTGGGGATGGGACACTAAAAATTAAGTTACAAATGATGGCAAAGAACCTTAACTGTAATGTGAATTTTTTAGGAAAGATGAGCAATAGAGAAGTGTTGGGCTTAATTGCTAAACACAAATACTATATCTTGACATCACACTATGAGGGCAATCCAAAATCTCTATTAGAAGCAATGAGTGCAGGTTGCATAGTTATTGCACCAAATAATAAAAATATTGCAGAAATAATTAAAAATGGATTTAACGGTTTTATTTATAGTTCAGAAATTGATGATTTAAACAAACTAATTGACAAATTAGATTCTATGGATTTGTTTGAAATCAAAAAAAATGCATTTGAATATGTAAAAACAAATAATTCATTAGAAAAAATATCAAAAAAAGAAGTTGAGATTTACAAAAAAGCGCTAGGTTAAATTTACAAACAGTCTTTGTTCATCTTCATATTCAATTTTTATATGTTCATCATATTCAAACTCTTGATGATTATGGGTAGAATTTATTATTGTTATATTTTGATCTTTGAGAATATTAAAAATCATATCTCTTGTTTTAGCATCAAGATTTGATGTTGACTCATCAAGTAAAAGTAGTTCCGTATTAGCAAGCAAAGCTCTCATAAATGATATTTTTTGCATTTGACCGGATGACAAAGTTCTGTTGGAAATTTCAAATTCTAAATCATAGTCTTCATTTTTAAACAAATTAAATGTATTTAAAATATTGAGAAGCTCTTGATCGGTTATAGATTTATCAAAATTTCCATAAAGTAAATTTTCTCTAAGTGTTCCATCAATGATAAGTGGAGTAACACCAACATATCCTATTTTGTTAGTAAAAATGTCTATTGTGCCTTTTTCGGGATAGTAAATTTGAGAAATAATGCCAAGAAGTGTGCTTTTGCCAGAACCATTAGCACCTGTAATTACAGTATGCTTTCCCTTTTGTATATTTAAATTTAAGTTTTCAAATATGTATTCATCAGAGTTGAAATATTTAAAATTTAAATTTTTTAAAGAAACAGCTTGGTCAATATCGGCATCTATATTGTAATAGTCTCCATCAACTTTTAATTTATCTCCCTCAAACTGCATAAACTTTTCAATATGTACTGATGAATTTACCAACATATTCAATGTATTATTTGTATTTCCAATTGTTTGAACAAGTCTTAAGGTTATGCCTAAGAACTCTAAAGTAATACGTGATGCAAAGTTGAAAAATGCTACAAGAGCTGAAATAGTAAAAACCGTTAAAAAGTTTGGCAACAATGAATTTATTGTTCCGTAAGCTAAGTTTCTATATTGTGATTCCTGTAAACTTAATAATGATTTTTTATATAAATCCAGCTCATACTTGCTAGTTTTTAGTATTTTAATAAGAAATAAGTTTTGAATTACTCTTTGTATGTCTCTTCCAACTTCTTGATTATAAACCCATGATTCATGCATATATTTTCTAGACTTTAACAACAAATATCTAGTTGGGAAAAATAATATAAAGCCACCGATACCAAAAGCTGAAATAGTTTGGAAATCTGTATATAAAAGAAAAGATGAATAAACGGCAATTTGAATTAAGTTATTTAGCATTCCAGCAAGTGCGCCGTAGAAGTATGAGAGATGTCCGCTTAATGCGTTGGTGTAAAAAGTTGCATCAGCAATAGAATAATTTCCCTTTTTATAAACTTCAGTTAAAACGTATGCTTTTAAATTTCTTTCTACATGAAGTTGCAAATCATGAATATTAACTTTTTCAACTAAAACAATAACAGTTCTAAAGACAACAATAAATGGGAGCAGATAAATATTGTTTACAATAAATTCAATAAATATAAAGTATGTGGATTCTTCATTTCCTTCACCTCCCAGTAAATATGCAAAAACAAGGATTATCAAAATATCAAAAAAGACAGTAATGTTTGCAAGTAAAACAGAAAATAACAACCTAATTTTCTTCTTAGTAACTTTTGTTACTCTAGATATGTAAATTACTTCATTGTAAAGTTTTCTATATTTTTTCATAAAATTACTGTATTTTCCTTTGCATGTTAAATCCTATTAATATTTCTTTTTAATTGATAAACTTTTTAAAATTTAATTTTTTATCATTAATTAACAATTTTTCTATATCGTAATTTTTT
Source organism: uncultured Candidatus Actinomarina sp. (assembly GCA_902635945.1). Taxonomy (GTDB): domain Bacteria; phylum Actinomycetota; class Acidimicrobiia; order Actinomarinales; family Actinomarinaceae; genus Actinomarina. The sequence continues at coordinate 444,681 of CACPPU010000001.1, forward strand.
TGAGCTAAGTCTATTAAATTTTTATTCAACACTTCTAAGCCGTACCTAATTTCAACAACGGTTCTCTCAATTTCTTGACTGCTATTCTTTACTGTGCTCAAGCCTTTCCCAGCATTTAGATAGTAACCTAAATTAAAATTAATATGTTTTCCTTTAAATTTCCTTGCTAGTCTCATGGCAAAATCATAATCTGCACCAGAAATTAGTTGTTCATCAAATTTACCAATAGATTCTAAAACATTTCTTCTGAACATAAAGAATGGTCCCAAGATCATGCCAGTTTTCAATTCATTTTCTCTTCCTTGTTCGTTTATAAATGATCCTTTTCTCTTTTTATACTTATCGACAATAAAATAGTTTCCGTATACAAAGCTTATACTTTTATCGCTCTCTAGCTCGTTTACCATTATTTCGAGAGAATCCTTTGTTCTTAAATCATCAATGTTCCAAATACATATATATTTACCAGAAGACCTATCAATCATATTATTCCATGCTGCAGGCAAGGAAATCTTTTCACTTTGTACAAAATAATTCAACTTATTCTTTTCTACAATCAACTTATTTACTTTTCTAATTTCTTTAGGGGTAGGAAGAATATGCTCAATACAAAGTTCATAATTTTTATAAGATTGTTCTGCCACATTTTGTAAAAAATATTTTATAAATTTATTAGCTTTATAAGCAGATGTTAAGATTGACAAAGATATCATCATAGTGTTTTATTTTAGTAAGAATAATTTATGATATATCAAGTTGTTAATTGTTATCTTTTTAATTGATAGAACACATTTTTCATATAGTAAAAATACTCTTTACTAAAAAATATTTTATGAATGTTATTAGTAAAAAATTTTATTGCATTATATATACTTGTTTTATTTAGATTCAAATCACCATTATTAAATTCTTTTATTAAATCATGGTAAAAAAATGAGTTTAATTTCAACATACCAGAATTTATCCATGGTTTTTCAGCACCAACATAATGAACAAATATTGCTTTACTACTTAATTCCTCTTTGTAAGTCTTTATAGTTTTGTTATCTAAATTTATGTGTAAATTTAAATAGTCATAAATATTTAAAAAATTATCTTTAAAGTAATTATTCATCAAATCTTGATCATGATATTTTAGATTTGAATTTTTCTCATACTCTAGTAACAACATCTTTGTAATATTCTGACTTGTCCATTTTTCATAATCAATGAAGAGAACCCCTGCATTAAAGTAAGGTTTCAAATTTGTATTCTTGTTGTAATTTACTACATCATACGCACCTATAACTAAATCTGAATCATTTAATTCTGAAAAGGTTTCAAATACAATTTCTTCAAAACTATTTACAGCAAATACATCTGCATCTAAATAAAGTATATTCTTAATTGAGTCTTCAAGATAATTTGAAATATATAAGCGATAGTAAGTTGCCTCGCTTAAGTGTCTGTCAAGTTTGGAACTAAATTCTGGGAAGTTCAAATTTGCTTCTAGTTGGTACAATTTAATTGTTATATTATTGTTCGAGTTTGATAATTTTGAAATAAAAGGTTTAAATGATTCTTTTTCCTTATGAATAATATGCACTGTTAAATCTTTATCTGAAAACTTAAGCAATGAACATATCGAAATATAGCACTGAAGATTGTAGTTACTGTCAATACAATATAAAAAATTCAACTTATTTTATCTCACGTTTCGATTCAACAGATAATGCTTGTTTAACTAAATCTTGATATTTATTTAATATCACATCAGATGAAAATCTTTCATTATAGATAAGCTTTGCTTCCTTAGACTTTTCTTCATAATATAACTTATCAAAGCACAGCTTTTTCATCTCTTTAGAATATGAATAAATATTTTTATTACTAAAAACACGACCAGCATTTCCAATAACCTCTTGTTGTGCATTGGATTCTGCTCTATGGCTAATTACCGGTAATCCGTAACTCATTGCTTCTGTAATAACTAATCCCATTGTTTCCCCATATTTTCTTCCATGAGTAAATACATCTAGTGTATTCAAAAATTTATCAATTACCTCTGGACTTGCCGAACTATCAAGTTGTTTAAAATTTTTTATTCCTAGTTCTTCTGATTGAGAGGAGTATAATTTTGATCCACCAAGCATTAGGAAATAGTTATTTTTGTTTTCTACTTTTTTATATGCCTTTAATGGAATCTCTGAAAAAATTGAGTCATCGTTTCTTTGATGGAACCCATAAATAAATTTAGTATCTAGATTAAATTTTTTTCTAAAATCATTATTACTTTTTCTTAACTCTTTTCTGCAAACCGGTATGATTTCATATCTACTATTATCTCCACCTTGTTTAAGCCACTTTGTTGCGGAGTCTTTAGAAATAAGTATTGTCCTAAAAATATTATCTTGATTATTAATACCTGCATTTACAGTAACGATATTTATTATTTTTGTATTCTTTATATGCACAAATGGGTATTCTGGAAATCCTGCTGATGAAGTAATTATTAGTGAATACTTATCCTCAGTGAAAAGTTCCCAAAAATTTGTATTGACCCAGGTGTGGAATTTATCAGTAACATCTTTGCGCCCAACTTTAAACTTAATTAATCTAACTTTTGATTTTTCAATAATATTTTTTCTATAATTATCAGTATCAGGATGCACCCAATCTGAACCTATGTAGGGTGCTGAGTCGCAGTAATAAAAATCTACTTCGTAATTTTTGGATAAACTAATAGATACATCCTGAAGGTTTACCTCTGTTCCCCCTGAAGAAAGTCCCCCGAATTTAATAAAAGCAATTTTTTTCAATAATTAAAGTATAAATAATAAAATTCTTAATTAAAAAGTTTATTAATAATAGAATTAATTATGTGAGAGATAAGTACTCGATTCATTTTATAACTTATGGAGATAAGAATTACAAAATTCAAAAAAAAAGATTATCTTATCAAGCTAAACAATTAAATTGTTTTAGAACCATTAATTCTTACGGTTTTGAATCTCTTTCAGAAGAGTTTAAAAACAAGTATTCAAAAATATTAGGATCTGATACTGGTGGTGGTTTTTGGATTTGGAAATCTTACATTTTATTAAAAGCATTAGAAGAAACTAATGAAAATGATATTATTTTGTATCTTGATGCGGGTAGTAGTTTAAATCCTGGTGGTAAAAAACGGTTGTATGAATATTTTGAAAAACTATATGTATCTGAACACTCTTTCTTAAGGTTTGATATTGGGTTGAAAGAAAAGTATTGGACATCCGGTGAAGTGTTTAATTATTTTAATATTGATATTGATTCTGAATTTGGAAATAGCAATCAACTAGCAGGAGGGATTTTATTTGTTAAAAATACAGAAAAATCAAAGAGGTTTTTTAAAGAATTTTTAGAAGTAATAGATTATGATCCAAAATTAGTTGATAATAATTATACAAAAAATCAGATTGAGGGCTTTAGAAAACCTCGTCATGACCAAAGTATTTTTAGCCTTATGGGGAAAATTTATGGTTCAATTATTATTCCTGATGAAACGTATTTTCATGAGAATCCAAAAGACCAATATCACTTCCCGATACTTACAGTTAGAGACGGAAAATATAATCTTTGGCAACAAGTTAAATACTATATCCTCTATTTTCAAAATATTAAAAAAGTTATTTACTTTGGCGAAAAGCAATATTATTTTAAACGTTCTTCAATATATAAAAGAGCAAAAATTAAATTCGTTACAAAATTAAATAAGTTTTTTAATTTAAAGACAATACTTTTTTTACCATAAATATGATGAAAGAAATAAAAAATTACTATGATGCTCTAAGTAAATTAACAGATGAAGAGTTTCTAACTGGAAATAATTTTGCCCTGAATGCAGACTTGATATATGCAGAAGCAATTTCATCTAAAAATTTTGAAAGTTTAAATAAAGAAAATCTTCGATATAAATATGTTGATGAAAATATTGTGATTTACTCAATTAAAGATTTTGAGATTAAAGAAAATGATGTAATTTTTTGTAAAACAGATTACCTACTTGAGTTATTTTCTAAATTATATCAAATAAACAATCTTCATAATTTAAAACTAATAACTCACCAAGCAGCAACTCCTTATATTGATAAAAAATTATATGAATTTAAACCAAATTGTATATCTGAATGGTATTCAATAAATATAGATTTTAAAGAAAAGGGCTTGTTTCCAATTCCTTTGGGAATAGCTAATAATTTTTCAAAACCAAATCTTCATGCCGCCAATTTCATGGATCTGTATCAAAACTATAAAGTGGTAAATAAAAAAAATATGCTTTATTGCAATTTCAGAACTAATACTAACCCTTTAAGGAATTCTTATTTGCAGCTTATGGAAAATAGCAGTTTCTGTAAAATTACAATGCCAAATTTATCAAAAAAAGAATACTTGACTGATTTAACAAATTATAAGTATATTTTTTGTCCCGAGGGTGTGGGCCTTGATACACATAGGTTTTGGGAAGCATTGTATGCTGGAAGTATTCCAGTTGCTAAAAAATATTTATTACACAAAAAATATGAAAAATATTATCAAGAGTTTTTATTCAATAAAGATATTCAAATTGAAAACTATAAAGATGTAAGTTTTGACGCTGAATTAATTAAAATGCTGAATGTAAGTTTTTGGATGACAAAAATAAAAAAAAGAAAAATTAGCTCTAATAATAAATTTTATATATCTGAGAAAAACAATGATTATAAATTAAGTGAGAAAAATCTTTCAAAAAAATATACTAGACATAAAATTTTACAATCAAATTTGAGTCTGTTTTATAAAATTAAATTTTTATTTCAATCTTTAGTGAATTTTAATGAAAGTTTGGAAAAAAGATTTTGGTATGAAACTACTGGTAATTAGAGTATGATTTTTCTTCAACTATATCTGAGCTAAATTTCTTATTAATTTGATTTTTGATTTCAAACCTTAAGTCATTTTTTATGTAAATGCTTCTTGATAAATCAATAAATTCTTGATCAAACTTTTTTCTTTTTTCACAATCACGAACATTTTCTTCTATGTCCCAAAGCTCTAAGTTAATTTCTTTCAGTTGTACAAAGTAATTTTCTATTTCTAAATTTAATTCTTTGACTTTAAAGTATTTACTATTTAGTAAATCTAATTCGTGTTTTATATTCTGTTTTTTTTCAATATCTTCAATTTTTTGGTATTTTATTTCTAAGATTGTTATTTTATCTAGTAATTCACCTAGTGATATTGATACATTAATTCCCATAAAGTTCAATCATAGTCTACAAACTCCCATTTCTTGTTAAAGACTGTTATATTTTTTACTGAAGATTCTCTTTTTGTGTTGTGAAAATACAAATTTCCTTTTACAGGTATACGTTCTACAAGTGTAAAAATACTTGAATTAATACAGTGGACTTCCTTTGCGTTTTTAATAACATCTAGATAAAAGAAGATATTACTAAATATATCTGTTTTTTTCTCAATGAGAATTTTTGGTAATCTGCTTTCTAATTTAACAGAATTTAAATCAAAACTGCCTGAAGATCCCTCTAGGTGTAATATTATATATTCTTCTTCGCATCCGTATTGTTTTTTTAAATGCGTTTCAAGTTCTTTATTTTTTTGTGAGTTGTAATTGGGATTAAAATAGTCAAAAGATATTTTGTAATCTAAATCTAGTTGTGTATAAAAAGATTCGTTATATTTATGTAGAGATTCTAGTTTTTCAAACCCTACTTTGAGTATTTGCAATCTATTTGCTTTTGCATAATTATCTATTTCTTCATATTCATTAATGCCCTGTATGCTAAAAACGTTTATTTTACTATTATTTTCATACATAAATCTTACTGTTTGGTAATTATTTGGCTTAGAAGGTATGTATATTCTCTCAAATCTTTCCGATAAGTAATTAACCATACCATTTAAGGTAATGTGATCACCCAAGCCTAAATGGTGGTGAAGAATAAAACTTTTTTCAGTCAAATCTTCAATTTTGTACTTTATTTTGTTTTTTTTTGAAAACAGCATGACAATATAAATAATATTAAGATTTTTTATTTCTGTATAAAAAATTGAGTAAATAAATTATTAATATTATTTTATGATTATTGCTGAAAAATTTATAAAAAATATATCTTTAGATATTTTTTGGGGTGGTTTGGGAAATCATTTACAACAAATTGCTTTAGCAATTATGTATTCAGACAAGTACAACAAAAACTTTTTTTTACACGACCACCAGTATGTTGGAGATATTGAAAATTGTAAAACTTCTAAAATTTATAGAAAATTTTATCCAACATTTAGGGGTAGATTTTTTTATTTCGGTAGTGAGCAATTTGAAGACTATGGGACTGATTATCCTATAAATGTAAATGACTTTAAATACTATAAAGAAAACTTTCATAAAGTTATTAAAGAAAGAATTAAACCAAAAATAAATTTCTTAGAGAATATTAATTTAGATGAAGATTTATTAGTTGTTCATATAAGAAATTTAGAAGGCCATCCAGACTATGTATCAAATCCAATTAGTTATTACAAATTTTTGTTTGAAAAGTATGAAAAAATATTGGTGGTAACAGATAATGAAAAAATGCCAATAATTAATAAATTAAAGAAGTTAAAAAAATTTGAAATACAATCAACAACTTTAGAAAATGATTTTAATACGTTAATGTCAGCTTCAAATTTAGCTACATCAGGTGTGGGTACCTTCTCAATCTCAGCTGCAATGATGTCTGATAATCTTATAAACTTTTACTACTCAAATTATTATTTAGATAGACACTTAAACCCAAAAATGCTTAATGATAAAATCAACAAGTATGAAATTAAATTAATTAATTATTTTGGTTATGGTCATTGGAACAAAAAAATTGAAATCTTAGAAAAATATTTATATTCTGACGTAGAAATTAAATCATGAGTGCCTAAAAATTATTTTTAAATATTTTTAGTTTTTATATAAAGAGCGTCACCCCAGTCTTCCTTGTCCCCCCACCATTCCGTTTCAACTCTTTTGAAGTCATACTTATCCAAATAAATATCGATGTCTTGAACTAAAGCACAATTTTTATACTGCTCAGTTCTATTAACTTCTACAATAATGCTATTAATACTACTTAGTGTATTACTTGCACCTTTCAAGACTTCAAGTTCATATCCTTGAACATCAATAGATAAGAAATCAACAGGATCATTTTTAAAAAGAATATCTAATGTTGTTATTTCAACATCAACCGTTTCGCTACCGATATAAGGATGTAAGTACGGTTCCAAAAGAGACGAGGATTGCCCAGTATTTTCTTCTACTTCATGAAGGTGTAGCTTACCCTTTGATATTTCAGCACCTAGTGCTACATATTCACATCTTACATTTTTGAAATTACCTATATTTTTGTCTATAAAAGGTTTTAGTTTTTTGTTTGCTTCAACAAAAACAACAGGTATATCGCCGAATAAATTTTTATAATTTTTAACTTCCCTAGCTTTCCATGCTCCTATATGTCCAACACAATTACTTTTTAAATTGTGTTTATCTACAATTGTCTCTAATTTCATAACTTTCCAAGCCATTAGAGAATTTTAATATCTTTCATAAATTTACTAATAAAACTTGAGTTTAGAATATTGAGTTTTGCAAATTTTTCTTCTCCAAGTTCATTCACCATTGCTTTAATTTCATTTACATACCAAATATCTGAGATTTCAAAATTTTCTATCTTACTATTCAAATTAACCCCTTCAGTCCAATTCTTTTTTAATTTTTTATATTTAATGTTTTCTTCATTTGATGCCTCTTTGTATTTATTATTAATTTCATCTATATCATTTCCATTAGCTACTTCCATGCATTGATACCATAATTGTTTAATCTGAGACCGCTCCCAATTAACGAATTGTAAATGTATAAGGGGTATTTTTAAACTAATAGATTTTTTTACATTAATTTCTGGAATTCTGGAAACATGGTCAATAAATAACGGTGTTCTTTCATAGTCTATTTTTCCGTTATCAATAAACATGAAGGGTTTTCTGTTTGTAGCTGGATTCCAAATACCTTTATCAGATCTGTATTGCGTCACTTTTCTCCAAACTTGTACCCATGGAGAGGAAAAAACTGTACCTGGAATATTTGTTAAAATTTTTTCCTTATTTTTTTCAAAAAGTGCCGGTGGAATAATTTCATCTGCATCTATACATATGATTAGATTATTTGGTCCGTACCTTTCTCTAGCAGTATCAAAAAGTTTCCAACGAATTGTATTAGATGGAGTGGAACTGTCATTACTTATAATCTCAACATCATATTTTTTTAATAATTTACTTGAATCATCAGTAGAATTGTTGTCAGCAACAATTATTTTGTCAGCAACTCTTCTTAATGGCGGAAAAGTGGTGTCGATTATCCACTCTTCGTTTTTTACTGTCATTAATGCTATAGTTTTCATAAATCTGTGTATTTAAACATATACTATATTTAGAAATAATTTAAGAATAATACCTGCGTTTTAACCAATAGATTATTAATAAACTATTTATTATATAAATGAGGTAAAAATTATTAAAAAATTAGTAAATAATAGAAAGTTTTTTCTATTTATATTAGCTTCAATATTTATTGTAAATTTAATAACATTATTATTCTCTTTTTCAGAATTTAGCAATATTCAATGTAATGAATATTTGGTTATTGAAATAAATGAAACAGATGTTAAAAATTATTTTCAGACTAATCAATATTCATTAAAACATGGAGTCGGATACATTGAATTAGATTTATTTCCGGATATAAATTCATTAAAATGTATAGGTAAAAGTGTGGATACTTTTTTATCGTCAACTACTTATTTAGAAATATTCGCAACTTCTAGCTCTTTATACAAACTTATATCGTTTATATATCCTTTGATATTATTTTCATTATTTATATTTTTTAAAGAAAAAAATATATTTTTACTAACGTTTTTATTAATACAAAACTATTTAACAATTAGTTTCTTCTTTTTTAAAAGTAATGTAATTAATTTTCAATTATTTATTTATATTTTTGTATTGATACTTTACAAAAATTCCTCTAAAAATAACTTTCGAGAATGCTTATTCGAGATTGTGTTTGCATTAACTGTTAATTTATTGCTTTTTAATTATGATCTATATAGCAAGTTACAAATTATTTTAATTTTTCTTTTGTTCAAATATTTTAAAGACATTAAGTTAACAAAGAATCATATAAAAGTTTTGACATTTGCTCCAATTACCTACTATTTGTTAAGGCAGGTATCTGGACCAATAAGTGTTTTCGGAGAACTCTGGGAAAGTCTCTCATCTGGAATGTATCGTGGACCAGCAAGGTTTGCTGATATGTTCTATACATATGGAGTAATTTATTGCAATAAAAATAATTGTGATACTACAAATAACTATGGCCCGCTTTTTGAAATTATATCATTTAATTTAAATATCAAATTTTTTACTTTCATTACTAGTTTAGGAATAATTTTGATTGCACAATTTTATTACTACAAAATTATGAAAGAATTGAATAAGAACTACTTTACAGTTTTTTTGATATACACTTGTGGCCCTATTACATTTTTAATTGAGAGGATGAATTTCGATATTGTAGTTATTATCTTTTCATATTTGGCTATTTACATTTATGAAAAAAACTATAAAACGGTTTCATTATTTATACTATCTTTGCTCACATTAATAAAAGTTTTTCCAATTATTTTTATCATCGGAATTATAGTTTATGAAGTTAAGAACAAAGACAAAAAACAAATCATACTGAACACAATACTGGCAGTATCTCTCTCAATTGCATATGTGTATTATTACACTAATGATATACAGTCTGGCTTCACTCCTAACCCTTATGGTATAACTTGGACTTTTGGAATTTTGTCTGATTTTCAAAATTATAGAAACTATCTTGGTTTATTTGCATTTGCTCCTTACGTGCTAATTGGATCTTCTATATTTATTATCAAAAAAGTAAATAAATATAGAGAAACATTAATACTTAATTCCAATGACCAACTTTTAGAATTCTGTTTTCTCATTACTTTTCTTGCAATATCTTTTTACTATAATTTTGACTATCGCCTTGGGTTTCTAATTCTCCCAACTATCTTACTTGTAAAAAACTATGGTAATAATTTTTTAACATTTTGCAGTACGATATTTTTATGTACTAGCGTTTCACCTTTTCTTATTGTTGAAAACATATCATCAAATATTATTAGCTTCATGATTTCTTTTATTTATATTCTGATAAACCATCTTTCTTTTTACATATTGATTTTCTACATAACCCTTACAGTCTTTAACTATTTAAAAATTGAATTTAACAAATTAAGTCTTGGAAGAAAAAATTACATGCTGTGAAATTTATTTACTTTTAAGTATTATCTGAATATTGAAAAAAATACTAAACCTATTTGATATTTCTAACATTAAGAGGATTTCGTTTAGAAATGACATCAACGGCCTAAGAGCTATTGCTGTAATGGCAGTCGTTTTTTACCATGCTGAATTTAGTTTATTTAAAGGAGGCTGGCTTGGTGTTGATGTTTTTTTTGTTATATCTGGTTATTTAATTTCAAATATTATTATTTCGGAATTAAACAGTAAAACTTTTTCTTTTAAGAGTTTTTACAAAAGAAGGGCAAAAAGAATCCTTCCCGCATTGTTCTCAATAATATTAATTACAATACCTTTTGCCTATTTTTTAATGAGTCCAAAGGCTATGGCGGAATATATAAGTTCCATTTTTGCCTCAGTTTTCTTTTTTGCTAATTTTCATTTCCAGAACTTAGATTTCTATGTATCTGAATCTGCAAAAGTAATGCCATTGCTTCATACCTGGAGTCTTGCTGTCGAGGAGCAATTCTATATAATTTTTCCTGTTTTTACAGTGCTAGTTTATAGATATTTAAAAAAATACTTTACAGCATTAATTCTAATAATGACAGTTGTTTCAATTTATATAAATACATTGGTTGATGGAGTTTACAAATTCTATCAGCTTCACTTTAGAGCTTGGGAATTACTGTTGGGTGTTCTTGTAATGATTTTTAGCAGCAATTTATCAATAAAGCATTTAGAAAAAGTTGGTTTCCCATTGTTAGTAATTCCTATGTTTTACTTTGACGATGCTTGGATTAACGATATTGAACCAAAATTGATTTCATTAACGGGAGTTGCATTATTAATATTTTCTAATTCAAGAAATACGGTTACAACCAAATTGCTTAGTATAAAAGCCTTGTCAATAATTGGTCTTAGTTCATACTCTATTTACTTACTTCATCAACCAATATTTGTTTTTTTTAGACTATTTAATATAAATAAACACCTATATTTTCAATCATATAGTGATTCGATAGACATAATAAATGATCCCCCTGTAATCAGTGAAAATCCTTACGGTACCGTTTTCTTAATTTGTATAATACTAATACTCTTTTTAGTGGGCACCCAGTTATATAAATATGTAGAAATAAACAAAAAAAGGAGTTTAATTGCTCTAATTAATTTAATATTTTTACTAATTTTTTCAATAAGTCAAACAATCAAAATCGATGTTTATAATCAAAAATTTGATCAAACCAGATTAACAAAAAATGAAGCTGTTTTTACAGACTATGGTTGCTGGGGTAACTTTTCAGACTGGAACGGGACTGCTGATATTGACAACTGCTTCATAGACAATGGTTTTAGTGAAAATTTAGTTTTTATAGGAGACTCTAGTACTGCAGCTATCGTAAAAAACTTTACTAAAGAAAATGAATTAAATTATAAATTTAACTATTTATTTTTAACACCTGCATCTCACAAAATATTTTTTTCCGAAATAGATTTTGAAGACCAATGCAATGACTGTGTTGTTGAACTATTTCGAAACAAAAAATACGTTAACACCTTTATTATTTCTTTAGAGCTACATAGATTTATTGAAGACAATACAAGTGTTTACTATACCGATAGATACTCTGAAAACAATAATTCAGAAATATTGTTTTCAAATTTAGAGCAACTCTCTTTATATGGAAAAGAAATAATTTTTATTGAACCCTTCCCAACAATGTTAGCTAATAAGCCAACTCATTTAGAAATAATACTCTCAAAAAATATTGAAAGTATTCAAGAGATTTATATTCCATATTCAGATTGGAAAAAAAATATAAATAAAACAGATAATTTTATAGAACAGCTCAACTCCAGCATTCCTAATTTACATACGATTGAAACTCAAAATATTTTTTGTGGAACAGAATCAAATAAATGTGTTGTATATAAAAGTCCAATAACTTTCTATTTAGATCGTTACCACCTAACTTCTAACGGTGGATTGAAAATAGCAAACGAAATAATTAAATATATAGACAAGTAAAAAAATAAATTAAGTTAATTAACTTAAATGTGCAGCGTAATTTAAATGTTTTTTCGAATTAGGCTTGTCTAAGTTGTGTGGTAGTGATAATACTTTCTTATTAACATTACATTTGGCAAATGTTAGCTCAACTACCTTTGGGCAATCATTTGAGGTCAGACCTCCAACATTATTTATGTGTGTATGTACAAGCTTCAAAGAAAATAATTCAATAAATTTTTTTATTTCCTCTAAATGTTCCTGAATTTCATGAAACTCTATAACTAATCCTATTATTTTGTTTTGGTGATTTAGTAACTCGCTTAAAATAGAATATTCTCCTCCCTCAATATCTATCTGGAAAAATATTTTATCAAATGTACTACTTGGATCAAATTTTTCTAATATGCTTAAGATACTTATTTCAGAGTGCTTTGTTCCAACAAATTTTTTTACAAATTTTCTATAATTCCCATTAAGCCTAGAGTTTCTAAAATTCTTAAAAAAGAAATAGAATTTAAATAGGTATGAAAAATAATACATAGAGTCTAAAAAATATTTAAAGTCTTTTTTTATAAATATTTGCTTTAATCTAAATTTAATTTTCTTTAAAGTACTTATGATTCCAGCAGAACCATCGAATGCTAGAAGAGGCACTTTATTTATTTTTAAAAAACTTTTTTCAAAATCAAAACTCCAACCAACTCCAATTGAAATTAGCAAGTTAGAATCAAGCAATGAATTTTTATCTATCAAGTATGAGCCATCTTGAGTATTTCCTATTCTAATTAAATCTTTAGTATCATATGGAAATAAAAAATGGGGCAAATTAACTATTTTTATTGAATCATTAACCATGTCGTAATATTTATCTTATGAATTATATTTATTTATTCAATTCTTTTATTTTTTTGTAATGACAGCAAGACTCCCGGCAGAAAGTTTTGAATTTTTTGAACCTTCATTTCTTATTGTATGATAACCGTTTTCAATATTTTGTTTTTTAGTTCGAGGAGCATAAATAATGTCTATACTTTTTATGTTTTCTGATAAAAAATTATTCTCAAAATCACTTAAATATTCCGAAAAGAATATCTTTTCTTCGTTAAATTTCTCAAAACAATAGTGAAGCGTATCACTAAAGAGTTCTTTACTTGGTAAATTTTCGAAATCTATATCCTCTTCACTTAGCTTATACTTTTGTCCCCAATTACTGCCAGTTTGAAAGTCCCATAATGTACACATGTCTTCAATAACATAAACACCATTATGATTTAATTTCTGAAATAATATCCCAAGACTTTGAATTGATTCTTTTTGAAAATGTGATGCATCATCAATGATAAAATCAAAGTTTATGTCTTGAAAAATTTCATTTAATTTAACTGAATCATTCTGTTCACATAAATAAGGGTATATTTTATGACTCTCTTTTTTTAAATTATTTATAACTTCTTCAGAAAAAATTGTGTTGTTAGTCAGTGGATTTTCCGTACCTAAATGATCTATGCAGTATATGTTTCCTTTTTTGAAATATTTATCCCACATTTTTATAGATGCTCCCTTAAAAATGCCGAGCTCTAATAAATTTATTTCTTTGTTTTTTTTATTACCAAATAATTCATCATAATAATGTACATATCCATGGGAACTTTTATCTGTACCATATTTCTCGGATAATTTATAAAGTTTATTACTCGTTAATTTCATATTTTTTGTGGCCAGAGGCAGAATCGAACTGCCGACCCCTTGTTTTTCAGACTAGGGCAAACCTTGTGACCTAAGAGAATTATAACTTATTCGACACTACTAAACAGTACTTTCACAGACACAAATTTTAGGGACTGAGTATGTAAAATATCGTATTGTCTTCTATTGAGTGGACGACGTTTGGACGACGTCAGAATTCACAGTTCAGAGTTATGCAAAGCTTAGGTAAAAGTTAGTAATTTATTATTTTTATGTGATTGAGGGTTTTCTTCCAGAACTATTAAATTAGGAATAATTTCTTTTAATTCATCTATTGTGTAAAAGTTGTATTTTTTTAAAAAAAAGTCTTTCTCAAGGTTGTGACTATTAACAATCATATATCCACTCCTAGATTTGTTGATTATTTTATTTAATGCAAGGTTTTGAAGATTTCTAGGAAGTTCACTAAATGCATAATTGGAAATTATTAAATCGAATTCAAAATCATCTTGAAAATCATCTTCTAAGCTTTTAAAAGAATAATTAAAATTTACTTTAAAATTATTTAGGAATCTATCTATCAAAAGATTAACCTCTTTTAAGTCAACAAAAAGATAATTTTCAATATTAATAATTTTATCAAGTATTACTGATTGACCACCATAGCCTGCACCAATTTCAACTACATTTATTTTTTCAGTTATATTGAGCTTACTTTTTATGTCTAATCCTGTGTATAAGTATCTTAAAGATGAACCAGTAAGCTCAGTTGTAGAATCACTAAATTTAATTTTTTTAGGATTTCCAGGTTGGTCTAGAATTTTACAAATTGAATAAATATAATCATCTGAATAATTTAAATTTTTTAAAGCTTGATAATATTCCTTAGAAAGTTCAGGTGAAACATGTTCAAGAACGCTCGTATATGAACTATTATTTCTAAAATTTTGAAACACTTCATTGTCTTCTGAGGCGATTTTACAATATTCAGGATACCTTTTATTTGAAGAACGTGATAATTTAAAGTCAGACGTTAAATACTCAATGATTTTATAGATTAACTTTAAAACTCTGTTTTTAAGTTTTCTCATATATATTATTTTAAAGACAATATTAATTCAGTTCTTTAAAATTAGAATCAATGAACATTGTTATTTATTTAATCTTTTATTTAACTCTCTTCACGCTTGGTGAAGTAATCAGAAGTTTGGTTTTTAAAGATCAAACTAAAATTTTCGGGGTAAATATATCAGTTTTTAATCCACTCTTTTTTTTGTTTTTTGCCGCAAATACAGTATTTCTTTTAAATTTCTTTTTACCAGGACTTAATATAGTTTACGGAGTATGGGTTTTTTCATTCCTAATATTATTTTTAAAATTAAAAACAATTAATATTGATTTTGTATTTTTAATTCCTCCTTTAATTATTTCAGCTCTCTTGGGTTTTTCGATTTATGGAATTGACTTTCATTACGATGCAGGTTTCTATCATCTCTTAAATCAAAGCTGGATTATCAGGGAAAAGGTTGTCTTTGGTTTAAGCAATATAATGTTTCCATTAGGTAATCAAAGTTTATATGAGTATTTATCAACATTGTTTTGGATTTCGGATAATTTTATAAATCTTCATTATTTAAATTTATCTTTTATAACTGTATTTTTTCACTTTATTTTTGAGATTACTAAAAATGGTAACTCAAATTTTTTGAGACTTGCTGGAATAACCATAACAGTGT
This sequence comes from uncultured Candidatus Actinomarina sp., assembly GCA_902635945.1. GTDB lineage: Bacteria > Actinomycetota > Acidimicrobiia > Actinomarinales > Actinomarinaceae > Actinomarina. The sequence continues at coordinate 460,482 of CACPPU010000001.1, forward strand.
TTGGTTTTTTAGATAATGTAGGGTACAGGGGCGGTGCAAATGGTTTCCCAAACCTCCAGCACATTGGCAAACCAGATATTACTGTTGCAGTTCTTGTAATTATTTTTAATATATTAATAATTAATTATCTGGTTTCAAATGATACATCTCACATAAATATGAAGTTAATCTTATTCTTTGGCATTTTTTTAATTCAAATAAAGCCAACCAGTATGTACATACTCTTAATAATTTTTATTCATTTTTTTAGTACTAATTTTTCTTTTTTAAAGGCCAAATCTAACTTTAGATTTATAATTTCAGCAGTAGCACTGAATTTTTTTTGGGTATTAAAAAATGTTATTACAACAGGATGCCTTCTTTTTCCTGTGTCATTTACATGTTTTTATAGTTTACCTTGGTCAAATCAAAACTTAGTAAATGAAGCAAACAAACACTATAGCGATGCATATTTGCCATACAAGATTGGTACTAATCCAATTGAATGGTTTGACAGTTGGAGAGAAGTAAATGTAAATAATCAAATTATGATAAATTTTTTATTAAGTTTTGTGTGTATTTATTTTCTATTGAAATTGTTTACAGTTAAATCTAATAAAAAATCTTCTAAAAGCTTTGCTGTCAAAACGTACCTGTGGATTTCTTTAATATCTTTCTTTATATCGGTGCCATTATTTAGATACTCTTACGGAATACTGTCTTCACTTATTCTAGTTTTAGTAGTAGATAGATCTCTAAAGTTTGATTTAAGCCAAAAAAGAATATTGAACAATTTGTTGTTAATTATAATTTTAATCAGCCCTGGTCTTGTTGTTCGAGGGTACAGCTATATAAACTTTATAAATATGCCCACAAATTATATAGAGCTAAAAATTCCATCTATCCAGTTCACAAAGAGCCAGTTTTATGGCGAATTACCAATTAAAGAAACCCTAAATCCAAATAAGAAATGCTGGATTAATGTTGAGTGCAATCCGGAAGACAAACAAATTTCAAAGAGAGAATATTTTGGTTATGTTTTTTTATCAGAAGAAAACGATTAATCTAGAGCCCATTTAAAAAAAGTCTTCTAAAGTATTTGGGGTAGTAAAACTACTCCCCAGAAAAAAAATATACCCCCCACGTTTATTGGGTTTATGGATAGGTTGGACGACGTTTTGTTTTTAAGAGGAAAAAACCCTGTGGCCAGAGGCAGAATCGAACTGCCGACCCCTTGTTTTTCAGATAAGGGTAAACCTTTAAGGCCTACTTAATTTTACCTTATTCATTATTAATGTTCGCTCGTTGTTAGACACCCATATAACGTGAGTTAGCGGTAAATAAATAGGAATAATTTATTGAGCTGAGGGCAGAATGTGGGCAGTTTTATTAGTCATCTATTTCGAGCCACAAAATAATGAAACCGACAAGAATAAACGCTCCACCGAAATAGCCAAAAAAGTATTTGGATAACAGAGAAAAGGTATCCCAATAATAGATTAAGTAAACACCAGCCGCAGCCATAGTAAAAGGTAGATTTTTTCTGTCAGTGAGAATATTAGCTATCACTTCAAATGGACCACTTACGTTGTGTTTGACCTTAAAATCATAATATCTGATTCCAAAAAAAAGAATTAATGCAGCAATCAGATATATCATAATTTTACCTTTCACTTAAAACAGTTAGTAATGAAAATACATAAGCTAACCCTAAGCCTGCAAATGTACCGATATACCAAAACCAAATATTTGGGTCTGAGTACCCATACATTTCTCTTGCCCAAAATGGAAATGAAGCAACACCTAAGGGCATTGGGAATGTCCAGATTAAAGCCCAAAATGTTCCAACTAAATATGACATTGCCCAAAAGGCTTTCCAGAGATATACTGTCCCGGAAATAAGCGGACCGGCAATCATAGAGGTGTACATCAACACTCTGAAAATTAAAGAAAACACTTTGTACCTTTTATACTTCTTAAGTAATTATTATTTGGAAAATTTGATAACACAAACACTATCTGCATATAAATCATAATCATTCCTGACAATCAGCTCGATTTTAAATTCTGGATTTTCCGATTCAACATATCTCTCTATCAACTGACCATAAAGGGTTGTAGTATTAGCCTCTGGAAAAGGAAAGACGTCATCATTAAAACCTTTTTCAAAATATGCACGACTATAATTTTCCCCATCTTTTTGTATAAAGGTTCCAAAATATGCAAGACCAGCATTACCAGTATTTATATTAAATTTAATTTCATAAGAATCTTCAGTTATTTCTTCTGCTGGACAGTCAAGCATATCTATTTCTGGAGGTAAGGCATCAATAACCCACTCTTTATAGGTACTTTCAAAACCTTCTAACTCAGTTCGAGTTGCTAAATATGTATACCAAATTGGAACATCCATTGGGACAGGTTCCCAATCTTTTTCAATATAAGCCCACCAAGTTCCGTTTTGATAAAATGGAAGTCCATATAGATATGTCCACTCAGGGTAATCTGAATTATCGTCAAGAAACTTACAGTTATAGCTCACTGTTAAGAAATATCCGTATCTTTTATTGCTTTCATCAATAACTATATGCATAGAGTCCGCGTAATAATCATTTGCTTCGTTTAGTTCTAAGTATTCGTCTAGCAAAGCTTCGTGTACAGTACCTCTTTCTTTTCTAAAACATTCATAATTATTAAATACAAAATATTTAGGTTCTCTTTTGTTTAGTAAAAGTGTTTTATTAGCTTCTTCATACTTAAAAACTACATAATTATTAATTCTATTTGCTTTGTAATAGGCAAGAAAATTATCACCCAGTTTATTAATATCAACTTCGGTTGTGGTAGTTGAGTTAGAGATTATTTGAGAAACTTCAGTAATTTCAATATCATTTTCTGTGAGATTAGGTTCATCTCGAAACCAAATTAATGTTGATGCTAATGCAATAGATATAACTAAAACAAAAGCAAAAGTAGCATCAGTGATTTTAGTCATTAAATAATCTTTCAATCAACACTTCTAAGAATGACTTTACAATTATTGGCTCGTCACAACTATTAAAGAAAGAAAAATTTTCTGCTAATTCAAGAAGTTCATCATTTACCTCTTCATATGAATAATACAAATCCATATTTCCAGTACTCACAAAACCAAATAAATATGCCGAAGAAGTTGATAAAAGTTCAAAAGATTTCACTGTATCCTCATTATGCTTTTCGTTTTTATAATTAGGTTCAAGCAATAGTGACTGATTGTAAATTTCTTCAAATTCAAGTACTGCGTCAGCAAATATATCAACTAATCCTAAAATTAAATCTTCATCTCCACTTGTAATAGCATCATTAAACAAACCAAAAGCTAGGGTACTCTTACTTGCCTTTTCATCTAAAAACTTGAAATCTTCTTCATATTGAAGACATTTTTCATATTCTTCTGCATAACTACTATCTTCAGGAATAAATTGAATTTCAGATGGACCACACGAAGTAATAAGAAGTGAAATAATTAATACTTTTTTAAGCACTATTGTTTAATTTTCTTTTAATCCACTTGAACATGCTTGTTATGAGTCTAATTATTACTGTTGGAAATACATAAAGAAAAATATAAGTAAGCACAATAAATAAGAGATATTCACCAACTCCTGCCCTAACTTCAGAAAATACTGGGACATCAGTGTAAGTATTAAAAATAGAAAAACCGATTATGAATACAACGTATATTTTCCCACCAGTAGATTCAGGAATTAAATTTTTCATAAAAAAATTTTATCATTAACGAATTTTTGATGTCGCCAAAGTTGTCGCCATTTAAGAAAGTTCGTGTTCTGACTTCTGTAAACACCAATAGTTATTGGTGGCCAGAGGCAGAATCGAACTGCCGACCCCTTGTTTTTCAGACAAGTGCTCTACCGACTGAGCTATCTGGCCAAATGGCGGGGACGACGGGATTCGAACCCGCGACCTCCTGCGTGACAGGCAGGCGTGAACTCCAGACTTCACCACGCCCCCGTAAGAATTGAGTATACATATAAAAAAAACTCAAACAAAACAAATAGTTGCAATATTATAGAGATATGAAGTTAAGTAGTATTGTAAAATATGCCGTAAGGTTCTTTTCTTTACAGTTAATCCTTACATACCTACTTATTTTTTATTTCAATAATTTTTTAATTTCTAAAGCAATCTGTGATTACTGTGCCGGATCTAGTTTTAGAATGCAAATTGAAAATAATTTGTGGGAAGACAGAAATAGGTTTTTTTCCTTTATTGATGAAAGATTCATAACTATTGAATCATTTATTATTTTATTTGTATTTCTTTTCTTAATTATTTTGTATTCAACAAAGTTTTATACGTATGTTAACGAACTTTCTTATTCATTAGATAGAAGCTATATAGATGAGTTTTTTTCAATTTATTTACTTTGGACAAGTAGTTTTGTTGTATTTTTAACAATTTTTAGAATTGCAAATCTAATTTCAAGAGGATACCTAGTGTTACTTACTCTTCTAGTACCACTGATACTATTAGTTTTTAGAAACAGTGAATTTTTATCTTCACTGCTTGGTAGATCAGTAACAGGAGAAAACTATATAACTTTTAATTTAGAGGAGGATTCAGGATACAGAAATCTTAGAATTATGACTTTTAGAAATAATGTTGAGTCTTTTCTAAATATTGATTTAGAAGATAGTGATCAGGTTATTGAAAAAATTGATAAGATAAATAAATCGATTAACTTAAATCTGATAATTTTAAATTTTAATAATCAAAACAAGATTGATAAGAAATTAGAAGAATACTTGGTAAATCTTAATAAGAAAATTCTTATAATTTGTAAAAAACAAATGTCTTTTACAAATAACTTCTTGTACAGACAAGAAGAAGTTTCTGGAAGATATTTGGCTTATTTTAATAACGACGTTCAGTATGGCTCTAAATATATTCTTAAACGTTTCATAGATATTTTTCTAGCTTCTTTTGGAATTATGGTATTTTCTCCTTTATTTTTATTTATCTATTTATACATTTTATATCTTGATGGCAGTCCTTCAATAATAAAGCAAAACAGAGTTGGCCTTCATGGGATGCCTTTTACTATGTACAAATTTAGAACCATGAAGAATAATGCGCATGATCTTAGGGGTGAACTTGAAGACTTGAATAAAAATGATGAAGTTATATTTAAAATAGAAAATGATCCAAGAATTATTAAAGGTACTCAAGTTTTAAGAAATTTTAGTCTTGATGAACTGCCTCAGTTATTTAATGTATTAAAGGGCAACATGTCTCTAGTTGGTCCGCGACCTTTATTTGAAGAAGATACAAATTATTTTGATAAAAATTATATGCGTAGATTAAATGTTTTACCAGGTATAACTGGATTGTTACAAATAAATGAGAGGAATACTTCTGATTTTGAAACTTGGTACAAATATGATATTGAGTACATAGATAACTGGACTCTGTATTTAGACTTAAAAATTATTTTAATGACCCCATTTGCGTTGTTTAGTTCAAAAATAAAAGGGATTTAGAGTGGGTCGGGTGGGAATCGAACCCACGACCTTGAGCTTAAAAGGCTCCTGCTCTGCCGATTGAGCTACCGACCCAGAATTAATAATTAAATATTAAGAATAATGTCAAATCAGTCTAATGAGATAAGAATTTTATTTTAAATATACCATTCACCATGCTCACGCATTAACTCTAACTTTTTATCACCCCTGACATAATTGAAGTGGATTAAGCTTGGCGTCAGTGATTCATAATACTGGTAATAATGTGCACCATTTGGGTATTGGTCTAAAGGAAGTATTGAATAGCTAAATTTTTTTCTATTTTTGTTTATATATGATTGGTCATGAGTTTTATATTTAGTAAATTTTTTAACAAGTTTTTTTGTTGGTTTAAAAAATTCTTGAGTTGTTTCATTAGATTTTATGTACATAAATCCTGCACAAACCCATTCACGATTTGGTTTTGACGGTCTTAAATCATTTTGAAAAACTATATCTACATTTGGAGAGAATTTAGATAAATCATTTACAAAGTCTTTCTTAAAGACAATGTCTCCGTCAACGTAAACTACATTGTCTTTTTTTAATAATTCTCTATAAATTAGTTCAAATTTTACAAGCATCAAATTACCAAAATTCTCATCTGCTTGACTAAAGTAATTATTTGCAAAATCTTCTTTTTCAAATAGCTCAACATTGTCGTGAATTTTAGAAAAATAGTTAAAAGAAGACTCGTCTAAAGCATAAACTTTAATATCTGTGTTCGCGTTGTTAAATTTATTTGAAGCAAGTAGGTTTTCTGTATAATCTACATATCCTGCGTTTGTAAAAGTTATAAAGTTCAATTCTGACAAGCTAATTATTCTTCCTCTTGTGCATTATTAATATTTATGTACTCACCAACTTTGTTTTTTGTTTTAGTTAATGTTGCTTCAAATTCATCATTTATAGTCTTAATAAGTTCTTTTGAAGCTTGTTTAATTTCCTCATCTTTAGTAGTTGATTCTATTATTTCAGACAATGTTTTAAATATACCCTTTGTATTTTCCACGATTGAAAATAGTGATTCTTTTAGATCGTTGACTAACTCTTCTTCTTCAAATTTTTCATGAATCTTTTCTGAAATTTCAGAGAGTTCTTTGTTGAGTTTTGACCAATTATCTTTATCTGTCATAAGAGAATTATAAATAGAATTTAAATATTAATTTTATCTTGAAATTTTAAATTAGGGTTTTTTGTAATTCGTTGACGTGCCCATCTTGCTGGTGCAATAAGTCTAAAAAATGGTGGGAGAAAAGGTCTTGTAAATTTTAATAAGGATAAGTTAAAGCCTAGTAAATACTTTTTTACAGTCGTTGTTTTTATATCATAAATTTTTTTAAATTCAGGAGGGAGTGTGTGAAATGCTGTAAAAGCTATGAATGGCCAGATAGGTTTGATATGAGTTGGGACTGGCCCTCCGGCAATAATTTCTTGAACATCTTTAGCGACATCTGTATAAACCAAGTAGTTTTTTTCATTAGATTTTTCGATTACCCAATTTTTCAGCTCCTCATGTGTGTTTGGCATCAAATTTTTGTCTACTAATACCATTTCTGCAGCAATCATATTTTCTAAATGATAAAGATTTTTTTCTTGAGTAGATAATTTTTTTACCGTTTTTTCATAAAAATAAAGAGATGATATTTGCAAACAAGCATGTACCCAAAGTAACTGTTCATGGTCAAGCGCATCATAAGTTCCACCTGAGACTTCATCCTTTCCATTAATTACCTCATGTAGTTTGTTAATTCTGTGAGCACTTTCATCTGCTTCCTGCTTTGTTCCAAAAGTTACAGAGTTTTGTAAAGACAGAGTTCTAATTAATCTTTTCCAAGGATCTCTCTGGTAAAAAGATGTTTGCCTTGCCCCCGCAGCAATTAATGGATGTGCTGCATGCATTAGTAAGGCCCTTGCTCCTCCAAAGAGAACAGTGATTTCCTTGTTTACTTTCCACATCATTGAATTTGGGCCAAAATACCCTGGATCAGATTTCATACAGAAATTTTATCAAAATGTTTATGTAATATTAAATTAAATTATTAAACAAATTGGCTTGAGGTTAATTAAAAATTAACTACTAAGGAATTAATTATTAATATACTTTATATTTGATAGCTTTATATGAATAATAATACAGGCAATATTGAAGAAGTATGCGGTTTAAGCCCTGAAGGAGTTGTTTACACTGACCCAGGAAATGATCCAAACTTTGTATTTACTCAAGATTCTAACTTTGAAACTTTACCTCTTTATGACATAGAAAATAATGTAATAAATGTTAATTCATGGTTTGAGTGTGCACATTATGTAAATGGCGGATGGTCTAACTCTCAAATTATTGAAACTTTTCCAGGTGACAAATATATCTTTTTTGCAGCACTTGCTCTCACTGCTTTATATGGTTCGTATATGTATTTTGCAAAAATGTTGAACAAATGATTTCTCGAGCAACTAAATTACGAACACTGTTTTTGATTCTTTTGCTTATATTACCTTTTTGGGTGCATAACTCCTCAGACAGCATTGAGCCGCAAAGAATAACTAATGAGTTTGTTGGATACTATCAATCAAATACATGTGAAATTTCACTTCTTGAGGTTTACTTAGCAAACCTTGGTAATAAAAATAATATCTCTTACAGTAATAACTATTACGCGGGTGCTGAGTGTTTTGGAAAGGTAACAGGTCTTGATAAAGTAAACGATAAATTCATAGTTTCAATAGGAACTAACACCAGTTTACTTTTTCTGATTCAATCAATATTATGGCTTACTTTATTATCATTTATTAAACCAAAAGATAGAAAAAGACATAATTTAAATTTATTGTATCTTTTCCTCCCTTTGCTCTTTACATATCAACACATTTCCGAGAGTAGATTTTATGAAAGATTAAACATCTATCATACAGGTCTTAGCGAAGGTTTTGTTGATAATTTTTACTTACTCGGAATATTTTTTACTTACATTTTTTTATTTCTTGTTATGAAAGATTTTCTGTCTAATAGAGAGTCAGATGTTGTAAATTATTTACCATACGGATTCCTTTTTATTTTTACATTTGGAGGAATGAATATTAATTTTTATTTGATGATTTTTTCATATTTTGGTCTTAGAAATATAATTGAACGAAATAGTAATTTTAAGCTGAATCTAGTTTACTTACTATTTTCATCAATTTGGCTTTTATTATCTAGTAGAGACACTAACAGCTTCTTTGATACAGATAAATTGAGAGGAAATATAAATTCATCCAATAATATTGAATCATTATTTTTTTGGACTGTTGTTTTTTATTTATGTTTATATGGAGCACTCTTTATTTTCAAAAATTCAAAATTAGACATTACAATGCTGAGAACTAATTTTATCAAATGTGGATCATTAACATTTTTGTTTGGACTGATTGGAAGTATTTCGCCACTTTTTAATTTTTATTTTAATCATTTATTTGGTCAAAATAAAAGAGGTATAACTGACTTATCAAGTATTGCAGGCAACACTTGGAGAGGGTTTTCTTCAAGTGCAGAGTCAATTGGAGAGTTTTATGCATTTATTATTCTTTTTACAATTATTACAAGATTTCTATTTAAAATACCTTTTAGCAAACTCGAAATCTATATGCTTTTGTTAATACTTTTTGGTCTATATAGGTCAAATAATTTTGCAGCTTTTTCTTCGTTACTACTGATTGGCATTGTTTTTATAATTGAAAATTTTATTCATACGAGAAAAACAAAAAATATTATTTATGCAAGTTTTACCTTAACTACATTAATTGCACTTTACTATTTAATTAAATTCCTAAATTATGAATATTTAAGTACCCAATTGCTTTATGAAGCTTCCTTGCAATCAAACTTTTTTACCTATGCTGATAACTATGGAAAATCAATAAGAATTGAATCACTATTTAACGAGGAAAGAATTTATTACCTAATAAACATAGAAGGTGCTGATTCAGTTTCAACTTCTTTAAGAAGATTGTCAGGTATGTTTTATCAGAAATTCAATATTCCGTTAATTCCAAATTTTGTTGCCTTGTTAAGTATGACTTCAGTTTTAATAAATCGTTCCGAGATGTGGGGAATATTTTTTGCTAAATTTTCTCCTAACACTATAGAAGCAATATTTGGATATGGACCAAATCAATTTAACGGTTATCTATATAATCAAAAAGTAAGATTGGATCTGCCACCTGAAAAGTTAACAGGACTATTTTTACCTCATTCATCATTTCTTGATATCTTGATATTTTTTGGATTAGTAGGTTTTGCTTTATTTTTAGTGTTAATCGTTAAAACCTTGATATATAAATCAAATGAGAACTCTTTTAAATTTTTATTTGTTTTCTTAATTATCAATTTTTTAAAAAGTGATTCACTGCTTTATATAAACTCTATAATGCTTTTGCTTCTGTCAATTTCTTTAGTTTTTAGCAAGGAAGAACTTAATGTTAAGTGAAATTAAAAACTTATATTATATAACTTATCAGTCATTTCCTTCTGAAAAAGCAAATACTCTCCAAACTATATCCAACATAAAATACCTTGTTAAAGCTGGCGTCAATGTATCACTATTTTTCCCTTTGAGAGAAAAGACTAGTTCAGGTGACTTAAGCACAATTCAGTCAAAATACTCTTTAAAGGAAGAATTTTTTATCTACCCTATAGTTCATAACCTACCATTTGGAAAGGTTCAGTTTTTTAATAGTTTTTTCTTTTTGATTAGCCACTTTTTGTGGTCTAGAAGTGTAGTAAAAAATATATTAAAAAACTATAAGGATCCCGATTTATTTTTTACAAGATCAGAATGGATCTTTTATTTTTTATCTAAACATAGGCTTAATGTAATATTCGAATGTCATCAATTTTCAAAACTAAGAAATCTTCTAATGAAAATGGCTTTGAAAAGTAGCCGTTCTAAAGTAGTTTTTTTAAATGATAATCTTTATGCGGATTTTAAATTTAAAACGTTATTGAAAGAAAATTTTAGTATTCTTCATAACGGAGTTGACTACGAATACTTTCAAGAATTGCCTAAAAAAAATAATAATGAGATTGTTTTTGTAGGCGGTCTACAAAGATTTGGAGAATCAAGAGATATTGAATTCATCATAGAATCTTTAAATAGCTCCAACTCAGAATATAAATTAAAAATAATTGGAGGAAGCACTAAAGAAATTCAAAGTTTAAAAAATAAGTACCCCGATGCATTTGCTACAAACAATATTTCAATTTCTGAGAGACTCTCACGAAGTGCAACTATAGAAGAAATAAAGTCATCAGAAGTAGGGCTACTTATAAATTCCGATAAAAATATACATTCCACAAAATATACTTCTCCATTAAAATATTTTGAATACTTAGCAGCTAAGCTAAAAATAATTGCTGTAGACTTTGACTCGCATAGAAAATTACCTTTTTCGGACAAAATAGTGTTTTTCAAACATAAGGATAGTAAAAGTTTTATTGATGGTCTTAATGAGTTAGCGAATCTGGAAGTTGCAGACATTGATTTAAAAAACCACATATCACTTGAGAAAAGAGTAAATGAAATACTTGAACTGGGTAAAAAATAGCACGCCTGGAGGGACTCGAACCCCCAACCCTCTGATCCGAAGTCAGATGCTCTATCCAGTTGAGCCACAGGCGCTAGATTTTCTTATAATCTAAATTTAATACTTATATAATAGTTACAAGAATGAAAACTACTAAGGTGCTTCAAACAAACATAAGTGAGACAAATATAAAACAAGTTTCCGAAATGCTCAATACTTCAACAAAAAACCGAGTAGCAATTTGTAATGCAAACACATTAGTGAGAAGTGTTCGTAATACTGAGGTCAGAACCTCTATCAACAACTTTACAATTAAAGCCCCTGATGGGTTCCCTGTTGCCAAAGCACTTTCTTTTTTAACTAAACAAAAATTTTCAAGAGTTGATGGCTACAAAGTTTTTTTACAAACAATTCAAAAAGGATTAAGCCGTGGCACGAGGCATTATTTTTTTGGTAATAATGATGAAATAACACAATTAATGATTAATAAATTAACCCAAAAATTTCCTGATATGAATATTGTAGGTTATCTATGTCCAGAAGTGATGAGTGCTGATGATCTTGTTGAAAGATATAAAAAAGAAATACAAAGTATTAATGCGGATATAATTTGGGTCTCTCTAGGATTTCCTAAACAAGAACTGTTCATAGATACGCTTTGTAATGAAATAGAAACTTCAATTAACTTCGTTGGTGTAGGAGCAGTTTTTGAGTGGGTAGCGGGAACAAAAAAGAAAGCACCTGAGTGGATTGCTGATTTGGGGTTCGAATGGCTTCTTAGATTATTTCAAGACCCAAAAAGACTTTATAAAAGATATTTAATCGACAACACTTTATTTATTCTTTACTTTTTGAGACAAGTGTTCTTTCGTATATAAACAGTAAAATAAGATAAGAAAAAGCTATATGAATAATATTTTTAATAATTTAACAAATTCTCTATCACAAGAGTTTAAAAAATTTGAGCTGGATGAAGTAATACAGTTAAGCTTGTCAAAAATAGCAGGACATGATTTACAAATTAATAACTTAGTAAAATATAATAAATCAGACTTCTTTGATGAACTACAAGAAAACATAATAGAAAAAATCAATTCATCAAATATTTTCTTGCCAGTAGTGAAAAACGACATGGGATTTCTAAATTTAAGCCTTAATCATATTTATATCATGAAAAATATAACAAATACACAAAGTGATTTTGAAAATGAGCAGAGAAGTAAAATTATTTTTGATTACGGTGGGCCAAATATTGGCAAACCATTGCATGTTGGACATATGCGTACATTAAATATTGGAAGAAGTTTGTACAAAATCCACTCATTTATTGGTAATGAGGTAGTAAGCGATATACATCTTGGAGACTGGGGTATGCCGATAGCTCAAATTATTACCTACTTAGAAAAAGAAGAAATAGAGTTAAAAAGTTTGGACTCAAGCCAATTAGAAATCATTTACCCGAAAGCAAGTGAGGAATATAAACAAAACAATGAATTCAAAATTCGAGCTCAAGAAATAAATAAGCTCCTAAATAATAATGATCAAGAACTATTAGAAATGTGGGAGTTAATTAAAAAAATCTCTATACAAAGCCTTGAAGAAAATTTTGAAATATTTGGCCACAGCTTTGATTATTGGTTGGGCGAGAGTGATGTGAATAATTTAATTCCAGAAATGATTGAGGAATTGTTAAAAGATGAAAAAATCATATACGACGATGGGGCTTTGATTAGTGCGGAAGATACAGATCCAAAAATCTTAATTACAAAGTCAGATGGATCTTACCTATACATAACTACAGATCTGGCAACTATTTTATTTAGACAAAAAAATATAGGATATGATAAAACTTACTATATTGTCGACAATCGTCAATCACTTCACTTTGAACAATTATTTAGTTCAATTAAGTATTTTGAATTTAACAACCACGAACATGAACATATTTCCTATGGAACTTTAAATGATAGTGAAGGAAACCCGTTTAAAACTAGGGAAGGTGGCACGAAGCCTTTAAGTGAATTATTTAAAGAAACTTATGAATATATTGAAAAAATTAATAATGATTTAGACAAGTCTATAGTTTCACAATTAGCAAATTCGGTGCTTACCTTCAGTGATTTAATTACCAATAGAAAAACAGACTATAAGTTTGATTTAGAAAAATTTACCAATGTAAATGGAAAAACAGGTATCTATGTTCAATACTCACAAGTTAGGGCAAAAAAGCTTTTGGAAAACATTGCAAATAAAAACAGTGAACTAAGTAATTTAATTCTTAGTGATGTAGATAAGGAACTGCTTTCTAAATTGTATTTGTTTAGTTACTTTTTAGAACAATCAGCTGTTCTTAACGAACCTCATCATCTGGCAAATTATTTGTATGAAATTTCAAATTTGTTTAATCAATTTTACGAAAGCGAAAAAATATTAGAAATCGACGAATCGGACCAACTATCTTCAAAAATGTATATAACCAATTTATTTCTGACAACTAGTCAAAATGTAATGTGGTGTTTGGGAATAACACCAGTAAACCAAATGTAAGCTATAAAAATATTTGAGTAGAAATAATCCAAATTATAAGAATCAAACTATATGAGTAATTGTTTATAAAGCTCAAATTTTTTCCAAAATTGTGAAATAAAAATAGTACTAACGGAATTGCTATAAATCCGGAAAATGAAACTGCTCTAGCGATTACAAGATATTCATTCACAAATACATTTTGATTTCTTAACAAAATCTGAAACAAGACTAGAAAAAATAATGAAACAAATATTACCGATACTACATTTGTAAGTAAATTTCTAAAAGATCTGTTCTCTATAAAATATTCATTAAAAAATTCAACAGGAACAAATAAAACAAATAAAGAAACAAAAAGGGTAATAAACGACCAAAATAGACCTTGGCCACTCCAGCTTATAAGCGCTTCATTTACTATTCCTGATGACTCTAAAAATAAATAAACTGAGAAGCCTAGTAAAGATGTACCAAGAACAAAACAATACAATCCCAATACGGAGATAATCTGACTGCGGTTTATAGATATATTGTTTTTCGTAAGTTTGCTAACATCGTATTGCATACAGACATATTAACTGTTTTTATATTAAAATATTATTTAAATATGGATTTAATAGACACTCCAAACCCAAACGCTAAAAAAGTATTAGTTGAACACGACTATGAAATAGCAATTTACATTAAAAAAGATGCTCAAGAAGTTGATGGTATTGCAAAAAAAATAATAGGGATCAACGGAGTTGAATCTATATTCACAGGTCCTGGTTTTTTAACTCTTACAAAAGAGGAAAATAGTGATTGGAATATCATTAATAACGATATATTAAATAAGTTTGATACAATATAGCTATGGAAACCTTTAATCCAGATCCTAAACCAGGAAGAATCGTACTTCCTCTTGTTTTAATTGGTATGATTGCAACAACATATACTTTTATCAATAGAGTTTCAACAAATAACAACCTAGAAATAGTTGCTGAAGAAACCCCAGTAGAAACGGTTGCTGAAGAAACAAGTGTTGAAGACACTTCTACAACAACTACAACCACGACACTTCCTGATAATTATGTTGCTTATCTTGAAGAATTAAGTGCAGAAAAGATCCAAGCTACTGAACTTGGTAAAGATGTTTTGGAAGCAAATGACAATTGGGACAATCAAAGTGTTGCATACCAAGAAGCCAAAGATGAGTTTAAGGCAAACATTTCAAGCGCAGAGCAATTTGTTACAACTGTTTCAGAACCAGGACCACCAAATGAATTTGCTAACCTAGTAACAAGCCATGAGGAGTTAAAAACTCTCGTAAATTTAATTTACGAAGACACTGTCGAATTGCTTGCTGGTCTTGAATCTTCTGATACAGGAGAACAGAGAGCAGCAGCCCTTGATTCGTTTAATAGAAACTTAGATCAGTTTATTAAAAAGATTGAAGAAGTGGTTGCCTCAGCAACTTCTAGCTAGAAGCTGCTGAACAAACAGTATCAATCATTAACATAGCAATCACGTAAGGATCGCCATTAGCGTTAGGCCTTCTATCTTCTAGATAACCTTTTTTATCTACTTCAACCTGCCATGGAATTCTGATTGATGCTCCTCTATCGCTAACTCCATAAGAAAAAGTATCAAAACTTTGAGTTTCATGGTCGCCTGTTAGCCTGTCTTCAATATTTGCACCATAATTTTTTACATGCAAATCAGCATTTTTACCAAGAGCTTCACATCCTGCAACAATTGCATCGTATCCGCCATCTTCTCTCATTTGTTTAGTCGAAAAGTTAGTGTGCATACCAGCACCATTCCAATCACCTTTTACAGGTTTTGGATCTAGTGTTGCAGAAATATTCCAATCTTCAGCTATTCTATAAAGCAACCATCTTGCTATCCAAATTTGATCACCAATGTCTGGTGCACCTACAGGTCCAATTTGGAACTCCCACTGACCAGGCATAACTTCAGCATTTGTACCAGAAATACCTAGTCCGGCTTCCATGCAAGCAGTTGCATGAGCTTCAGATATTTCTCTTCCATAAACTTCGTCTGCACCGACGCCACAATAATAACCACCTTGAGGTGCTGGATAACCTGATGGAGGAAATCCTAAAGGTTGGCCGTATTTAAGTGAGTCATAAGACTGTTCGTAAAATGTATACTCTTGTTCCATTCCAAACCAAGGCTCAAATTCACCAAAATTTTCAGATGATTCTACTAATGCAGCTCTAGTATTGGATGCATGTGGAGTCATGTCTACATTCATTACTTCACACATAACCAAAATATTTTCGCCGCCTCGAATTGGATCAGGAAATTGTGCAACTGGTTTTAACACACAATCAGATTGGTCACCTGTTGCTTGTTGAGTACTAGAACCATCAAAACCCCAGATAGGAGGCTCAGTTCCTTGATCGATTATTTTTGTTTTACTCCTTAACTTTGCGGTCGGAGTCAGACCGTCAATCCATATATATTCTGCTTTTATCTTCATGAAAATAATGTAATATATATTTCAAGCAATGTTGTTACAGAATTATTAAATAATTGTTTCGAGATGATGGATACATATATAAACATAGATAAAGAGCATAAGAACTTCGAAGACTTATTAAAGTCTTCTGGTGTAAAGAAACTCGCCATTAAGAATATACAAACCCCAAAGCAAATACACTTAGTTGTAACATCACTTTCTAAATATGGGGAAACAAAGAAAAATTTGTCAGATTTAGAATCCTCCACTAAACCTTTCCCTACATTAATTATCGTTAATGACGTAGATTTTGAACAAACAGTAGACCTAATTCAAAACCCTCAAATTGAATTAATTTCGAGTAATAGCAAATTAGAAGAAGTGGGTGCAAGAGTTCATGCACTAGTAGGTGATAGTGCTTCAGAAATACTTGAATTCAAAGACCTCAGTATTAACTTAAAAACTTATGAAGCAAAAGCGGGTGATGTGTTACTCGACCTAACTTTCATGGAGTATGAATTATTAAAGTTTTTTGTTGTAAACCAAGAAAATGTTTGGTCCAGAGAACAACTTCTTGAAAAAGTTTGGGGTTACGATTATTTTGGTGGTGCAAGAACAGTTGATGTTCATGTTAGAAGACTAAGAGCAAAACTTGGTGACCAGAGAAATGATTGGATTAAAACAGTACACTCAGTCGGTTACAAATTTAACTAAAACTGTTACCGCAACCACAGGTTCTGGATACATTTGGATTATCAATGGAGAAACCTGTTTCCATTAATCCTTCTTTATAATCTAGAGTTGCACCTTTGATATGTTCTAGGCTTTGGCCATCAACAACAATATTGACCCCGTCATACTCTTCTATTACATCACCATCAAATTTGTCTGTGTCAAAGAACATTTCGTAAGAATAGCCAGAACAACCTCCTGGTTTTACTCCCATTCTGAGAAAGCTATCTTCTGATGTCTCTTCTGATTTTAGTTCTACAAGCTTTTTTACAGCACTGTCAGTTGCAAGAACTGCTCTTGATGATTTTATTTGTATATCCATAGTCGAATTATAACAAGAAAACGGATATTCAATAAATTAATAATTACATCTTTCACAAATGTACTTAGAATATTCGTATGACACAAAGTGATATATTGCTAAAACACTTATCTACAGTGTTTGATCCTGAGCTAGGAGCTAATATTGTTGAGCTTGGGATGGTTAAAAAAGTGGATCATGAAGGATCTACTGTCAAAATAGACCTGGCTTTAACGATTGCAGATTGTCCCATGAGAAGTCAAATTGAAAAAGAAATAACTAGAAAACTGAAGTTACTTGAAAATGTTGAAACAGTTGAAATTAATGTTGTTGCTATGGATCAAAAAGATAGAACTGCTGTTATGGAAAAAGCAAGAAAAAAAGCAAGGGAAAACGCCCAACCAACAAAGATTGATCCAAGAACTAGAGTAATTGCAATAGGTAGCGGTAAAGGCGGTGTCGGAAAGTCTACTTTGTCAACAAACATTGCACTTGGGTTGTCAAAAAAAGGATTTAAAACAGGGCTTCTAGATGCTGATATTTGGGGATTTTCGATTCCTAGACTTCTAGGAATTAAAGGAAGAATCGAAGCAAACGAAGATAAACTAATGGTTCCATTTGTGTATGACAATTTAAAAGTTATTTCAACCGGACTTATTACTAGTGACGAAGATACTGCACTTATGTGGCGCGGATTAATGTTGAGCAAGGCATTGGAACAATTTCTAACAAATGTGGAGTGGGGAGATCTTGATTACTTAATAATTGACCTTCCACCGGGTACAGGCGATATTCAAATGGCCCTAAGTAGATTACTTCCACAAGCTGAACTTATAGTTGTTACAACTCCTCAACTTATGGCACAAAAAGTAGCAACTAGAGTTGCTGATATGGCAAAAAGAAGTTTTATTCCGCTTTTAGGTGTAATCGAAAACATGTCGTACTTTGAAACAAATGCTGGTGACAAATTTAATATATTTGGCCAAGGTGGAGGAGATGCACTAGCAGAACAGTTCGCCCTTCCTGTGCTGGGTAAAATACCTATTAGTGAAGACACGAATGATATTGCAGATGATGGGACACCTTTAATACTTCAAGAAAAAAATACCCCTACTAAAACAGAAATTGAAAAACTCATTTCTGTGATAGCTGAAAAGCTACCTCCAATAGTTGATGAAACCTGTACTGGTCGTTTAGCAAAGGTTTTTGAAGAGCTTTCAAAGTAATGGAAAATATTTCAGTAAATAACTTAGTTGAATCAACAAACTCAAATCTTCCTCGAGATATAAAGATTGAATTCGCAAAAAATATTCTCTCTTCAATTAAAAATCCTGATGATGCAAAAAAAGAGTTCGAGTTGTTAATCAACAAACTAAGTTTGAAAAAACAAAGAGAAATTATAAATGCAACCGGTACTGTGCTTCATACAAATTTAGGCAGATCTCCAGTAAATGTATCTTTTTCAGGAATGTACACAAATATAGAATACGACTTAACAACTGCTTCAAGGGGTAATCGTAATGATTATTTAACAGAGTCTATGAAGGTTTTATTAGGTGTTGAAAATGTAGCTTTTGTTAACAACAATGCTTCCTCTCTATACCTATCTTTACTGTGTCTAGCAAAAAAACATAGCAAAGATACAGTCATAGTGTCCAGAGGTGAAATCATTGAAATTGGAGGTTCTTACAGGCTTCCAGATATAATATCTGAAACTGGTATGAATTTAATAGAGGTTGGTACAACAAATAAAACTCGTTTAAGTGATTATGAGGGTGCCTTGAAGGAATATCCTAACTCTGTTGTGTTAAAAGTTCATAGAAGCAATTTTTCAATTAGTGGATTTACTGAAGAAGTTGGAATTGCTGAACTTGCTGAATTAAAAAATAAATATGATACATTACTAATCCATGATCTGGGTAGTGGCCTAGTGATTGAAAGCTCTTTTTTAACAAAACACAGTTTATCAATTTTTGAAAAAGAGCCTAGAGTTCAACAATCCATAAGAGATGGTGTTGATATTGTGATGTTCTCTGGAGATAAGTTATTTGGCTCAGTGCAATCAGGAATTATTGCAGGAAAAGAAGGATTGATTAATTCAATAAAAAACTTCAGCATCTTCAGAACTTACAGATGCTCAGATATAGTTTTATATGAACTTCAAAAAACTACAGAATTATATATTCAAAAAAATGAAGAGAATATTCCATTTTGGAATCTTTTAAAAAAGACATATTCAGAGCTAGAAAGTAGATTTGAAAAAATTACTGAAAAAAGCAATATTAAATACAAAATAATTAACGGTGAAAGCCTGATTGGAGGTGGAACACTGCCGAATATAACTCTAAGTTCTCCTGTAATGGTTCTAGATGTTGATAAATCAGAAAATGTTTTGATGAAACTAATTAGGAATGAATATCCAATTATTCCAAGAGTAGTTGATGGAAAAATAAATATTGATTTGAGGAGTGTATTCGAAAATCAAGATGATGAAATTGCTAAATTTCTACATTCTTTATGACCGTATTAGCTACAGCTGGTCATGTGGATCATGGCAAGTCCACATTAGTTAATTTCTTAACAGGACAAGAAACTGACCGCTTAAAAGAAGAAAAGCAAAGAGGCCTAACCATTAGTCTTGGCTATACATACTTTGATTATGAAGAAAGTAGATTTTCAATTGTTGATGTGCCGGGTCACTCTGATTATTTTAAAAATACAATTAGTGGTTTTTCCAATGTTGATGGAGTTTTGTTTTGTGTTGACTCAACCCAGGGTTGGTCTCAACAATCAGAAGAGCATTTTTTGTCACTTATAAATCTAGGAATTAATAATCTACTATTTTTCCTGACTAAAACAGATAAAAAAGATATCGTGTTTGGCAAAAATGAATTGATAAATAAATTAATTGACCATGAAGAGATTAATTACTCGTTGGTTGAGTTTAGTTCAATAAATAGTAATAAAAAATCAGTACAAAAAATTATTTATGAATTTTTTAATAAATCTGAATCAAATATAAATCCTCCTTCTTTGTGGGTTGATAGAGTATTTTCTATTGAAGGGATAGGAAAAGTAATTACTGGAACAGCAAGTAAAAATATGAGTTTTGACAAGGTATTTGTAAATGATCAACAAACTCAATTAGATATAAGAGAAGTAGAGTCAGTGGGTCAAAAATTGAATACTTTAATTACCTCATCTTCAAGAATTGCAATATCTTTAAAAAATAATAAAAGTGATCCAGGAAAAGGGAGTTTGTTAACTAATCAATTAATTGAAAAAACTACTTACATGCTTATAAGACAAAATACAGATTCGGCTTTATTTTTGGAAAAAGGAACTTTAAGAATTTATGTTGGCACACACACTCAAATTATTAAGAAATGTAGAACCATTAAAATCGACAACAAAATGTTCTTGCTAGTGCAATTAGAAAAAAGTATTCCTGTCCTGAGTTTACAAAAAGTTTTAGTACATAACCTGTCTAAAAAAATGTTCATCGGAGGAAGTGTTGTTCACTCAACGAATAATCGTTATTTAATAAAAAAATTAAACAGAGATTTTCGGATGAAAGATAATATAAATTCAGAAGAGATATTTACATTAATTCCTGAAAACCTAATAGCCAGTAACAGCGAGGAGTTTAAAAAAATTGGAAAATTCTTCATTAAAAACAACGATTTAAAAACTTTAGAAGAAAATATTAAATCAAATATTATCGAAATTAATAAGTCTGGTGTTGGTAGTTATTTTTATAAAAATTTTTATATAGAGGAAAAAGAATTAAAAAAACTTATTGTTGACTTCAAATCCATAAAAATTCAGAAGGATCAAATTGTTGAAAATAAGATATTAGATATAGATAGCCAGCTTCTTGCGGAACTTAAATCCCAATTGGGTGATGCACTAAATGTTAATGAAGTGGACTTAAGGAAATACGATACAGAAGCAATTAAATCTTTATTTATGAATGGTTGTCTGTTTAGAGTTACAAAAAACATAGTTATTTCGGAAGACCATAAAAATCAACTAACCGAAATTATCGATTCTTTACCAGATAAATTTTCAGTAACAGATTTTAAAGAACAGTCATCTCTTACGAGAAAATATGCCATTCCATATTTAGAATTTTTAGATAAAGAGTTGGTGACACAAAAAATAGACTCTAGTGGTTTAAGAACAAAAATAAATTAGGTGTAGATTGCTTCTCTTTTTCTTTCTACCTCATTAAGGCCTCCCCAAACCCCAAAAGGTTCGGAAATTTCATTTGCTTCTTCAAGACACTCAAATTTTACCGGACACCCACTACAAACAGCTTTTGCTTTGGCCTCCCTTTTTTCACGATCTTCTTTTTTTTCAAAAGTTGCAGGTGGGAAGAATAGGTTGCTACTGTGTTGCCTGCAGAGAGCATCGTACTGCCAAGTTGAAACTTTAATTTGAAGCATATGTAAACAGTAAACGCTGAAATCTATCTGTAAAAAGATTTTTTTCGCGAAGTAAACCTTTAAATTATGAGTTTTCCATCCTCTTCGACAAGTTTGTACTCATTTTTTAAAGTATAAGAATTGCTTTCAGCCCTATCTACAACAATTTTTTTTCCGTTCAATCTAACTAGTGCTTGATTGTTGTTAATTAATTCCAGTAAGGTAACTTGGGAATTTACCAATGATGACATAGCGCTTGTATCAGTAGTTAGTCGAGATCTAATAACGGTAGGTATTGCAACAAAGTAGAAAAAAGCAATTATTGACGAGGAGCCGAATAATAGAAAGTGATTAATTCGGAGTAAATAATCTGAAAACATAATTAATGACGATCCGTGCATAACAAACAAAGCAGCAACTCCTAGTGGTCCAAAAAAACCTCTAGATAGGACTTTAATAAACATTAAGAATGAGGCTAAGAAAATTAGTAAACCAATGTAATTTAAGTTGTACTCATAAAATGTCATTGAAGAAAAAGCTATTAACAATGCACCATTAAATGCCATTAAGCCAGGGCCTATTGCAAAGAGTTCTAGGCCTATTAATGCAAAACCAAGTGCAAAAAATAAATAGGTAAATACAGGATTTGATATAGCAATATAAAACCTTTCAAAAAGCGAAGGTTTAATAAATCTAATTTGATTGATTTCCTCAGAGCTTAAATCAAAACTTAAAGATATTTGCCTAATTCTTGACGGTATCTCTTGACTGCCTAAGTTTTCCACAAATGCTCCTATAGAACCAACGATTAAATAATCCTTATAAATACCTTCCTCAGCTGAAACTAAAACATCATTGTTGGTACAAGTATTTGTTTCACAAATGGTTTCAAATAAACCTGGGCCTTTATTATTTGTAATAATTGTTCCAGGAGATAAACCTACAAAATCAAAATTAAGTAAAACACTCAAATCTACTTCTCTTTTGTTTGGTCCGACCCAAATTGCTTTTGGAGCATCCATGTTGTTTAGAATTACTTGTAATTCATCTATTGAATTTACATTTACATCTGAGGCATTGTACTGCACAACAAAAAGGTTCTTTTCTTTCTCACTATTTTCATCGACATATCTTTCAAGAGCATTGATATGGCCACTAGAAAAAACACCTTCAATTTCAAATATATTGACATTCGCAGTATTTATCACTGCCAGAAATAATATGGGTAATAGTTTTAACATTTTATATACTTAAATATATAGGATAGTAGTCTTTTAAAACTGTGAAAATTTGCATAATAACCGACAATACATGGGTAAAAGATTCACTCATTAAATTAATTGATTTTGAGTGTAATTTTACTCACTTAGAAGATGCAAATAATATGAATATTTCATATGATTACATTTTTGTAGACATGCAAGTAAACAATAACGGTGGGCCTTCTATTGTAAGAGAGCTAAAAAGAAGTGAAAAAGTTATTGATTCAACTATTGTGCTATTAATTGACCGTGAAGCAGATAGTTTTCAAGCAAAACGAGTTGGAGCAGATAGCTATTTACTTAAACCTCTTGAAAAAACTAAATTAAAAAACCTTTTTACTTAAACGAATAATATTCTAAAATCAATAATACATATTGAGTACTAACCTAATAATCGCACTTATAGCAATTTGCTTGTTTTTCTCTGCTTTACTTTCAGGCTCAGAAACTGCAATAACCTATGTTCCTAGGGAAAAAATTCATCAACTGTCTGATTCAAAAAGAAATAATAAAATTAAAAAGGCTAAAGATGACTTAGAGCAAACAATTGGTGGAATTCTTGTTGCTAATAACTTTGTTAACATATTAATGGCTTCTTTATCTACAATTTTATTTGTTAATTTTCTAGATGGCGATGAAACTGCTGGGTCTGCATTATCAACTATAGTTATTACTCTTCTCGTATTAGTTGCAGGAGAGATTACTCCAAAAACTATTGCCTCTAGAAACCCAATTAAGTTTTTATCAAGAACTGCTTTTATAATAGATTTCTTATCGAGAGTCTTTGCTCCTTTTACAAGCTTGATAACTAAATCAATTGATAGAACATCTAGGGATGGGGATATGGATGGTGACGGTGAAATAACTGAAGCTGATATACAGGCACTAACTGCTTTGGGTGAAATGGAGGGTCAGATATTACCCGCAGAAAGAGAAATAATTGATTCATTGCTAGATTTTTCAGATCGTCCAATTAAAGAAATTATGACACCGAGAGTTGATGTGTTGTTTTTATCACTTCCTATTGAAATAAACGATATAAAACAAATAGTAGATGAAAAGAGAATATCTAGAATGCCGGTGTCTAAGTCTGAATCATTAGATGACACATTTGGAATTGTATACGTAAAAGACCTGTTTAACTTGAAAGCAAGTTCTGATTCAGTAGAGGTAGAGAATTTAGTTAAAGATGTTATATATCTACCAGAGTACACAACAGTTTTATCCGCACTAAATATCTTGAGAGAAAACAAAGCAAGCTTTGCATGTGTTATTGATGAAAACGGTGGTATTGAGGGTGTGATAACAATTAAAGATGTCCTTTCAGAATTTGTGGGTGACCTACCTGATGAGCATGACCAAAGGTTCTTGGGAATTAGAAGAATAGGCCCTGGTCAATGGAGAGTAGATGGCAAAACAGACATTGATGATTTTGAAGAATTTTTTGGTTTAGAAGAAAGTGATAAAGATATCGCTACAGTTGGTGGATTGTTTTTAAGTCATTCCGAACAGCTTCCTGCAGAAGGTGAAAAAATAATTATTGACGGTTTAGAAGTAACGGTAACTGAGCTAGACAACAGAAGAATAGAATCTTTTATAGTAAAAAAAATAGCAAAGAAATAATTTAGGCAAATCAACTAACATTATTCCATGGAAGTAATTTACGCATTAGTCCCCTTACTTGGTGGTTGGCTTGTATACGGTTTAATTGCTTCATTATTTCTTAAAAGAGCAAGTAGTCGTGATTACTTACTCCTTATATCTTCGGGTTTAGTTGGTGGACTAATTGGTGGTTCTATTGGAAACAATATGGATATTCCACAAAATCTCTGGTGGATGAGAGAAATAATCAAAATAGGCGTGACGATTGTCGCTATGTATACAATTCAAATTATTAAATTACAAATTTATAATTTTAGGAATAATACTTAATTTTTAGGCACTCTTGCGGCTTTTAACAAATTGCCATTTTCATCTATTAGCCCACATCGTTTTGATAGTAATTTAGTATTAAAGGCAAACAAATTTTTTCTCCATGTTGCAATATAGCCATATCCACCAACTTCATCTAGTTTGGATAATGCGCCATCTAAAGTTGCAGTAGATTCTGCAATTACAACTGGGAGAGAATCATACTCTGCATCCCACTTTTCTGAATCTGTAATTTTGTTTGATTGCAAGAGTACGTTTTTAAGCTCATCACTCATTTTCAATCAAATCCTCAAACTTTGACATATAAACCTCTTCTTCATTTCCATCCAAAACAAGGGTAAATGGTTTATCTTTAGCAATACCCAAACTTAAAATACCGATCATACTCTTCCCGTCTTTTTCAATTACCTCTTCTTCACCAGTTTCTTTATTTACTTTGTTAAATTTAACTAAAACTGTTCCATCAAATTCTTGCGCTAATTTTACAAACAAACTTGCAGGCCTAGCATGTAATCCCACTTCATCTTTAACAGACAATATTTTTTCTATCATTTAATTCCCTAATGCTTGAATGTATTTATCACTATAATTATAAACTTTCCAAAATTCATTATAAAAATAACTTTTATCATTTGATAGTTGCCTCTTTTTAAATTCAGTAAATCCATCTACATCTTCAAAGCTATTTTTGAAAACAATATCTAATACTTCTTTAAATGTCTCTACCTGTTCATTTGCTGAGATTAAAAGTCGTAGTGGTCTTTCAAATCTTTCGTCTTTTGAAAATTTAATTTCTGGGTTTCTCGCAATTCTTGTCACCTCATCTTGAATTTCAGGTAATGAAAACCTATTTAATATAGTTTGTTTAAAATCATTTAAATCTTCAGTACTGTTCGAAAATAATCTATAAGCTTTTGAAAGTGAATCTATAGATTTCTCTGCAAACTCTAGTCCTTCGTGATTATTCAAAATTTCATGAATGTATTTAATTTGTCTTGATAAACCAAAATATGCTAATTTTAAATGCAAGCCATTGAGTAACCACAACTTTTTGTAAAACTCGTGCTCATAATTTCTATAAGACACAACTTTTGATTCATTTAATGGTTTTATATCTTTGCTTTCATCTAATACTATTGAGCCGTATTCTTCAACTGTTACATCTAATGAAGTTGTGTTTTGCGGTGGAACAATTTTATCAACTACAGCATCAATTAATACGAGTTGACTTAGACTCTTTTCGTTTGAATTACTAGTTGATGCCCTGTACATATTTTCAAAAGCAATAAATGGTTTAGTTTTTTCGGTTTTTATATTAGATACCAAATCAAAAATATCTTTTACAAACTTGGGTCCAACTGATGTGGTTATCAAATCAGCTTGTGCTATTTTCTTGCAAAGAGGGTCTTTATCTTCTAAAAGTAAACCACTAATGTTTTCTACTAATGAATCTGTTGATGAATTTAAACTAATAGAGCTAACTCTATATTTTTTTAGTAAATTTATTTGTTCAATCAGTTGTTTGTTTACATCGACAAATATTACTTCATAATTATTGTCTTGAAGAACAGGAGCAATAAAACCTCTCCCTATGTTTCCAGCACCAAAATGAATGGCTAATTTCATAGATTTTCAGATAAAAGATCGAATATCTTGTCTACTGAGGTCTCACTCCAAAGTTTTTTTGCTTCTTCTAGGTCTTCTATTGCATCTGCTAATGAAGCCAAAACATTCATATGATCATCTGAATTAGCAGCAATTCCAACCACAATATAAGCCCTTTCTTCATTCCACTCAACACCATCTGGAACCTGAATTATTGAAATTCCCGTATTCTTAACATATTTAGAGCCCTCAGCCATACCATGTGGTATTGCGACGCCGTTTCCTATGTATGTTGCAAATGATTGAGTCTCAAGTTTTTCAAGCATTGAGTCTATATACTCTTGCTCAACATAGCCATTTTCAAATAGTATGTTTCCAGCAGCTACCGTTGCCTCTTTATTATCTGTAAATGACTTTTTTGTTTGTATTGATTCTTTTATCAATACGTTTTTTTGACTCATGAAGAGGTTATCTCATTATCCTCAGACAGATCTGTAATTAGTTTTTTTAAGTTCGGATCATTCATAAACATAGTAAATTGAATTAAAACTGAACCTTCCGGGGCTGCATTCCTAGCTGCACCAGCTAGTCCAGTATGACAAACTACTACGTCTGCATCATCAGGTATTTGAGTTGCAGGTGCATGAACAATTTCAACGTCCAGTCCAGCTTTTTTTGCTTTTTTAATTAGGCCATTTTTAACCATAAGACTTGATCCTGCTCCCGCTTCACATGCAAGACAAATTTTCTTTACTTCTGATCCTCGTATTGAGCTCATATATTCCTCCAAAAAAAATTGACTTGGGAGTATTACCTCCCAAGTCAATTATAACTTAATAGTTTTAGTTAGACAGTTGGTATATTACTCTCAATGACAGTATCTACACCTGCGTCTGTTTCTTTGATTGGACGTGCCTTAAGCAAGAGAACACCAACTACTGCCGATGCTGCTGTTGCTATGGCTACACCAGCTAATACTGGGAACGCCCCACCTTTTGGAAGCATAGCAATGTATGCGAAAATACTTCCTGGTGAAGGAGGTCCAACTAGACCAGCTCCAGTTGCTACGAACCAGAGGTCAGCTGAAATTCCACCTGCCCACATAGCGATGATCATAATTGGATGACCAAGGACATATGGGAAATAGATTTCGTGGATTCCTCCAAAGAAATGAATAATGATTGAGCCAGGTGCGGATTCTTTCCACATACCAGTTCCAGCAAACCAATAAGCTAGAAGCAATCCAAGTCCAGGACCTGGGTTAGTTTCTAACAAGAAATAAATTGATTGACCAGCTTCTGCTGACTCAGCTGCACCTAGAGGTGTTAACACACCTTGGTTAACAGCATTATTCAAGAACAATACTTTAGCAACCTCAATAGGAATGTCTGCTAATGGAACTAATCCACTATCAACAAGTGCTGCTGCACCATTTCCTAATGCTTCTGTGATTGCGTCTAGTACTGGACTTATAACATTATAAGCTATGACAGAAAGACCCCAACCTAAAATACCAAGTGAGAAGTTATCATATAACATCTCAAAGCCTTCAGGAATGCTGTCTTGTAATCTGTCGTCAACTTGCTTCATTACCCAAGCTGCTGCTGGTCCCATGACCATAGCGCCTAGGAACTGAGGTGAAGAAGTTGCAACAATAATAGCTGTTGTAACAACTGCACCGATCACACCACCTCTATGACCGTGTACCATCTTTCCACCTGTGTAACCTAACAGAAGTGGAAGGAGGGTTAGAATCATAGGTCCAACCATGGATGACAAATCTTCATTTGGTGTCCAACCAGTTGGAATATAGAGTGCTGTAATCAAACCCCAAGCGATGAATGCGCCGATGTTAGGAATAACCATTCCTGACATAGCACCGCCAACGCGTTGTATGGATTCTTTCATATTTACAATCCCCCTAACGATTGATTTTTATATTGATTAATTTATAAAATAATCACTCTTAATTATATGAAAATTAATCCTTGGATTCAGGTAAATTTAATGAAAATTTTACATTTTATGTAACTCTAAGGAAAGACTTAGGTCTCATTATCCCTAAGACTTTGTATAATTGTGAAATATTTAACAAAAAGTGAGGAAAAATGGACGTAGAATCAACAATGTTGCCCTTAGGTACTAAATTGCCTGAGTTTAACCTAAAAGGAATTGACGAAAAATATTATAAAAATAGCGATTTTTCCGAAAATAATGGTCTTTTAGTGATGTTTATATGTAATCACTGTCCTTTTGTAAAGCACATCAATGAAGGATTGGTTGATTTTACTAACGATTTAATAGCTAAAAATATTGGTGTTATTGGTATTAACTCAAATGACAGCTCACAGGAAAAATATGCTGAAGACAGCATTGAAAAGATGAAAGAGTATGCAGCTGAATTAGGGTACCAGTTTCCTTATGTAGTTGATGAAGATCAAACAGTTGCAAAGAATTTTACTGCTCAATGCACACCGGATTTTTTCCTCTTTAATAGTGATTCAGAGCTTATTTATAGAGGACAGTTTGATTTCTCTAGGCCTGGAAATGACAAACCCGTAACTGGAGAAAGTTTGGCCCAAGCAGTAGATGCTTATCTAAATTCTAATGAAACCGTATCTCCGCAATATCCAAGCATGGGATGTAACATCAAGTGGAAAATAGATGAGGAGCCTGATTACTTCTTAGAAGTTAAGGGTTAATTTAAATCCTGAGTCTGAACAAAAAGTCTTCTGGAGCGAGCGCAGTCTAACTCTACAAAGAAAAGCCTCTGCCATCTTCCAATAATTAATTCAGAATTGATTATTGGTAAAGTGACTCCGGTAGATCCAATTATTGTACCTCTCACGTGTGACCTACCATTTACGTTTTCATCCTCTTGCATATTTTCTGTTCTTAAATCCCAATCATCATGTTCATAATAAGAATCAGACGGTACAAGTTCTTCAATCTTTTTTTTAAAGTCATTGATGTATCCTGTTTCGGATTCATTAATAACAACTGCTGTAGTTGTATGAGGTGTGAAAAGTGTTACAGAACCATGTTTAATACTACTTTTAGCAACAATTTCTAAAACAGCTTGAGTGAAATCACAAAATTGATTGGTTTCTTCGGTATCAAAATGTAGTGCTAAAGTAGCTGACTTGTTACTTTCTGACTTGTAGAGATCAACTAACTCAAAATCGAGTTCTTGAGCTCCAATTCTTTGTTTATTATTTTTCATCAGTATCAAACTTTATAATAACTCTTTGTGAAATTAATCACTATCTAATATTTGATTTTGATAGTCCCAATATTCACATAGTTCATTATCTTGTGCATCCAGTTCATCAATTGCTATTGGGTTTCCTTTTGCTATAGCTTTAGTGACAACATTGTCTTCTGCAATTCCGATTGGGAGAAGGCCCTTTGATGATGATGTCTTCTGTGCTTTTCCATATATATAGTCTCCCCCAATTGAACCAAGGTTTGTGCCTGGTTCAATGTCTTGTTTAGCATGTGCAACAACTTCAACGTTCCAGCTTTGTGCACTCAACTTGGAATACTTTTCCAACATAATGTGTCTTATTGTTCTTGGTATTTCAAGGCTTGTTAAATGATAGGGTCTGGCTAAAGTCCAGTAGGGACCTTTGCCCATTTTTAGATACTCCATTTCATAATTTACATAATCATCCTCGGAATAGATTACTGCAAAAACACCTGGAGCAATTCCAAAAGCGAAATCAACAACTTGTGATTCATCCAGTAAGCCTCCATCTTTTTTGGGGATGTAGAACTGATTTATATTTTCATATGTCGCCTCTATACCATGCATGCCATCAATATCTATATTGAAACCCAGAAAATTAGCGAGTGCAGCCATCTCGACCATCGTTTTAGTTCCATCAACAAAACTGGTTAACATTTTTGGATTCATTTTTTTTAAAGATGCTTCTTTTGTTAATGAACTCGGAGTAGCAAATGTATCAAATGGGTTATTTTTACCTTTTCCAATTGATATAACGTCAAAAGACAACTCTCTAGCAAAGTTATATAGATCAAGAGCAGCTACGGGTTCATCGCCATCAGCAACTGTCACTATTGCATTGTTTTTTTCTGCTTCTTTTCTTAAAGCTAAGCCGATAGTTGCCTCAGTTTCCACGTTTAATAAAATTAAATTAATACCTCGATTTAAAACATTCTTAGCAACAAGAGCCCCTGCAGCAGGTGTACCTGTTGCTTCAATTACAATGTCCAGTTCAACATTATCAAGAGCTGCAATACTGTCAGAACAAAGAGGCTCATTTTCTTTGTGTTTTTTATACCTATCAGAAGCAATATCAAGTTGTTTTTGATTCCTATCAATAATACATACGAGGTCTACTCCATACATTTTTGATACTTGGGCTACAATTCCTTGTCCCATTTGACCTGCTCCAACAAGCCCTACTTTTACATTTTCATTTCGATCTTCTATAAAATTTTTAAATTTATCTAATTGGTTCATTTTTAAATAACGGCTTTCTCAATAATTTCTAAATCACTTTTATAAGTAATTTTTAAGTTATTCTCCTCACCTCTAACTACCTGGGTTTCATGTTTATTAAAGTTGAACATGCTTTCTGTTGTGTCAACCATACCAGTAATATTGTTTTTTGATAGAAATGAATAACACTCAAACAATTCTCTATATTTATAAATTTGAGGTGTCTGAATATCTACAATTTTTTTATGAGTAACAATTTCATCATTTTCTATATCATAAAATTTACTGTTGTCTAAGTAAGGCGCTGCAGATCCATGTTCTTTCGCTGTATTAACTAAGCTTGTTAAAAGCTCAGAGGACATAAAAGAACGAGCGGCATCGTGTATTGCAATCAAACAACTGTCTGTAGCTTTACCTTGTAAATACTGCAGTGCACAGTACTCACTTTCTTGTCTCGAATCTCCACCGAGTATAATTGAAACACTTTGATGTTCAGTGAAAAGTTTTTCTAATGCGGACTTATTTAACTTAGAAGAAACTATCAATACTTCATCAATTTCATTACTGTCTAAAAAGGTTTCAACAGGATATAAGACTAGCTCTTTGCCATTTACTTTATAAAAAAGTTTGTTTACTTCCGCATCAAAGCGGGTGCTATCACCTGCTGCAAGTATTACGCCATAAGTTTTCAATATAAAACTATATTATGAACTTTCGTACACTTTGTGAATTTTTTTGAGATAGTATTTCGTCTATATTTATATTTTTCAATGCTTCTTTTGCTTTTAGCAAAGATGAGACTATTGCTGGAGCTTGTGATGGAGCTAGGCTAAATATTCTTAACCCCAAAAGATAAAGCATATAAGCTCCTTCTGTATCTGAGGCCATATCACCACAGACTGATACTTCAATATCATTTTTGTTAGCAGTATTAATGATGTTGTGTAGTAGCTTTAAAAAAGAAGGGTTTAGTGCATCATGATATTTATTTAAAGATGTAATACCTCTATCAGCTGCAAATGAATACTGGAGTAAATCATTAGTTCCAATTGAGAAAAAATCAACCTCATCGATATATATTTCTGGGGATATAGCAACTGACGGTGTTTCTACCATAATCCCTATTTTGGGAATTTCGGCTCCTAATTTTCCTGCTACAGATACCACCACTTCTTTTGCTTCTTGAAAGTCCTCAAGAGTTGCAACCATTGGAAACATTATTTTTACTTTTCCACTAATATTCGAATTCAAAATAGAACTGATTTGAGTTTCAAATAGTTGACTATTTTCTAAAGTAAGCCTAACCCCTCTTACTCCTAAAAATGGGTTCTCTTCCTGAGGTAGGTTTAAGTAATCAACTTGCTTGTCTCCACCAATATCTAATGTTCTATAAACAATAGTTTCCTCAAACTTTTCATTAAGTAGGTTGTTTGAATTAATTAAGCTATCTAATTCAGGTTCTGATGATTCTTCTATGTAAAGAAATTCGGAACGAAACAAACCTATTGATTTAATTAATGAATCTTTAAAACTTTTAATTTCATCCGTTGAGCCAATGTTTGCCCTAAGTTCAACGCCTAATTTATTCAAGTTTTCTTCTGTGTAGTTTTCAAGCTGTTTAGTTGTGGTTGCTTTATACTCTTCAACAATTTTTAATGAGCTTTCATCAGGATTAATAGTTAATTCCCCAGTTGAACCATTGATAATAACTTCTTCAACATTATCTATATCAAAGTCAGCAATACTAATCCCTAAAATACATGGGATGCCGTAATTTTTAGCCACAATTACAGCATGAGAAGTTGGACCACCTTCTTTTACAACAAACCCTTTAACAAGATTTAAATTCATCGATGATGTTTCATTTGGTGTCAGCTCATTTGCAAAGATAACTTGAGGAACATCTGCATCAAACTCTATAGATATATCTTGGAGGGTAAATATTAATTCTTTACCGATTGCTTCAATATCCTCCGATCTTTGTTGAAAATACTCATCATCCATTTGTTTAAATACTTCTGATTGTTCCAAAAATACGTCATAAATTTTCTCTAAGTTTGCTTCATTTAATTCGGATAAACTATTTATTAATTCAGGATCATTAAGAATTAAGATATATGCTTCAAGAACTTCTGCTTCTATTTCTCGAGATGATGAATTATATTTCTCAATAATATTTTTATATTTTGCAGTTAATTCTTTTATTCCTTCATCAAGTGGGATAGCTGCAGCAATAGAAAAATCCAGCGTTCGTTCTATATTTATTGGCTTTCCAGCGTTAACTCCAGGCGATACTCCAGTGCCTTGTAAAACTCTCATAGAATAAAGTTAGTTAATTAATTAATTATTGCAATAGTTGTAATTTTAATAATTAATTAATGTTCAAAATATGGAATATAATTTTTTATTACTTGAAGACAACAAATTGTCTATTAAAAAAAATAAAACCTTTTTGCAATTAACCCAAGAAAATATAGATAACCTCAAAGCAGATTACTCACTGATTTCAATCAATGAAATTAAAGGCAATAACCCTCTTTCCTCAAAAGTGATAGAACTTCTCAAAAATAATGAAGTTGTAATAAATTTTGAAAAAGTGTCTAGCGCATTGAAAGAATTGGAGCGCAATAAAATCATAGCTCATTTAAGTCGTGAAAATTTTAGAAAAATTTCTTTTCCAATTTTTGTTCAATCTGAATATTTAAAAACCTATTTAAAAGATTCTGGCCTACAATTTGAACTCAGTTTATTTTTAGAAAATTCTAATTTTCTGAAGATTGAGCTTGATTCTTAGTATCAAAAATAACTTGGGCAATTCCAATAAGTAACACAATAGCAAATCCAACATACTGAGATACTCTTAATGATTCATTTAAAATCATTGCTCCAATAATTACTCCTGTTACGGGTTCAAGATAAGTTATTGTTCCAATAGATACAGGTGGTATAAATTTGATTACATACCAATAAGTCGTTAATCCAACCCCTGTTAGAAAAAATCCAAGGAACACGCTAACCAATAAATTGTCTAGCATCCAAGAAAATCCTTCATAGGTAAATGGAGATAGAATTATTGCTGCAAAAAATACTTGGACAAATGCAACATTAAGTCCTCCAAATTGGACTGACTTTGAAGATCCATAAATTATTAAGATCGCCAAAGAAATTGCACTAACTAGTCCATAAACTACACCTAAAGCTGATGATATTGTAGAAAAATCTAGAAGAAGATATAAGCCAAAAAAACCAATAAAGATAAGTGCCACTTGAAGTAGTTTGATATTTTTTCCACGGAATAATTCAATTATCAAAATAAATATTGGATATGAAAAAACTAGTCCAATTCCTACAGCTACTGTATTCAACTCTATAGATTTGAACATTGTTGACCAATGTATAGCTAGTAAGGGGCCTAGAAAAATTCCAGAATAAAGTAAATCTTTTGTAATCTGTCTTTTCTTAAGAACAAAAATTAGCAGGAACATAGTACCAAGAAAAGTTCTTATACCTACTAATGACATAGAGCTAACATCAGATGTTCTAATGATTAGGGGAATAGATCCCCAGCAAATTGCTAATGAGCTAATGAGGAGATAGGCCCTAAGTTTTTTATTCAAACTTATTGTTGGTCTTGTTTAGAGTAATTACTAAATTGTGTAAATTCTTTACTAAAGAAAAGATCGACTTTTCCAGTTTGTCCGGATCTGTTTTTGACAATATTTACTTCTGCAACACCCGGTGTTTCAGTACCTGGGTTGTAATAATCGTCTCTATAAAGCATCATAACTATATCTGCATCCTGCTCAATTGCTCCAGACTCCCTTAAGTCACCTAAACGAGGTCTTTTGTCTTCTCTAGCCTCGGCCGCTCTGTTTAACTGCGAAAGTGCAAATATTGGAACTTTGAGTTCTCTTGCTAAGTTTTTTAAGTTTCTACTTATTTCAGCAATTTCTTGTTGTCTGTTATCACCAGATGAACTCTGCATTAGTTGCAGATAGTCAACAAGTATTAGGTCTAGGCCCTTGGAAGACTTTAGTCTTCTTGATTTTGCTCGTATATCTGTAACAGTAATCACAGGAGCATCATCAAAATACAGT